>DATIAY010000081.1:0-3176 GCA_035457825.1 Candidatus Methylomirabilota bacterium | reverse complement strand
GCCAGAACCCCCAGTTGCCGAGGCGGAAGCTCCAGAGCGGCGCGTCGCGAGCCAGCCGGGGCCACACGTACATGGTGCCGGCGATGGCCCAGATGATGAACGTGCCGAAGACGGTCAGGTGGGAGTGGGAGATGACGAAGTCGGTGAAGTGGGTCGGCTGCTGCAGGGCCCGCAGGGCCTCCAGCGAGCCCTGGAAGCAGCCCACCAGGTACATGATCGAGCCCACGATGAGGAACTTCGCGGGCAGGTTCCCCGTGAACTCCGCCCAGCGCCCGATCATGGTGCCGAAGAAATTCTGCAGCACCGTCCACACCGGGATGATCAGCATCATGGACGAGACGATCGCGATCGTCTCGGCCCAGTCGGCGATGGGCGAGTAGAGGTAGTGGTGGATACCGACGAACGGATAGAAGAAGGCCAGCGACCAGAATCCGATGAGCGACAGCTTGTGGCTGTAGATCGGGTTCCGCACGCTGGCCGGCAGGAAGAAGTAGATGAGGACGTAGCCGGCCGGCGTGATCCACAGCCCCACGACGTAATGGATGAAGAGCCCGTGCCAGGCGGCGTTGTTGATGCCGGGGATGTTGTAGGGACCGATCATGAGAAGGATGAGGTTCACGTCGGTCCACACGAAGGCGGCGATCAGGTACCAGAGCGACACGTACAGCGGCTTCTGCCGCCGGCGCGCGATGGTCATCAGAAATTGCACGGTGAGCAGGACCAGGACCAGGAACACCACCACGACGTTGATCAGCGGTAGCTCCCCCGCCTCCCACCCTCGATTGCCCCCCAGGGCCAGCAGCACCACCGCCGCCACCAGATTGAGGTTCCACACCCACAGGAGCGCGGGGCCCCAGTGCTCCTGCCAGAGCCGCACCCCGCTCAGGCGCGGGACGATGTAGTGGCAGAGCCCGATGAAGAGCGTGGAGAAGGCCCCCCAGATCACGCCGTTCACGTGGATGGGGCGGAGCCGGCCGAAGGTCAGCCACGCCGTGTCGCCCAGGAAGTCCGGGTAGTTGAACTTGGTGGAGATGATGACGCCCACGGTGGGGAAGAGCAGGAGCCAGCCCAGCCCGGTGGCCAGCCACTTCCGCACCAGATCGGCGTTGACGAGCGCGTCGTTCTGGAGCGACGCGGCCCGTCCCTGAACGTCGGCCACACTCATGCCCGGTCTCCGTGAGCGAGGGTGGTGGGGTGCGAGCCCGCTCACCCGAACCGGACGGGTTGGGTCGCCTCGTACACCCCGCCGCGGCTGTTCCTAAATACCACGCGGAGGCGGCCCTCGTCCTCGGGCCGGAGCCGGAACGTGATCAGCGGATCGTCGGCGAGGGCCGGTGTCAGGACGAACCGGCTGACCGGCCGGCCGCCATAGAGGACTTCCATCGCGGTGAGGTAGAAGGGCTCCGACACCGGGACGAACTGGCCGTCGCGCACGGCGAGACCGGTCCGGACAGGATGCTTGAGCTTGACCTGGACGTCGATGATGTCACCCGGTTCGAGGCGGCGTCCCCGCAGCAGATGGGGAAGCCGGATCACCGGTGGGCGGATCTCGGTGGACCGCTGATCGGGCCCCGGGACAGCGCCGGCACAGCCGCCACCTCCGGAGGCGACCCGCAACGTTCCGGTGTTCGACCACTGCTGTCCCCGGCTGCATTCGGCGCCCACGCGGACCACCGAGTGACCGTCGTCCAGGCGCGCCTGGAAGGCGAGGAAGACGTGGCCATTGACGGGCGTGAAGTGGAACTCGCCTTTGGACGGGAAGGGGTCGCGGTCATTCACCACGCGGACAACCGTCACGTGATGATCGGCCGCCATCGAGTGGTCCATCTCCACGGTGATGGGAACCTTGGCTCCGTTCTCGGTGAAGGAAGGCAGGCGGAGCCAGGGGGGACTGCCCCCATGGTCGGCGAGGGGGGGCGGGGCCGCCGCCCATGCCCCGCGGTGTCCGAGCCAGGCGAGTCCGGCGGCGGCCCCGGCGAGCAAGACGGCTCGCCGGGCCACCCGACTCGAAGCCGCGGACAGCCGGGGCTCCATCGCCAAACGGCCCCGTCTCGCTCAGTGGCGTCCGGGATCCAGCTTCGACCCCTTGTTCGACCAGTGGATGTACGCCTCGAGCGCCTTCATGGCATCCGAGTCGTCGTTGATCTTGATGCCCTCGTTGGGCTTCTCGATGCACCAGTTGATCATGTCCCGGAGGGTGGAGAACTTGTTGATCTGCTCCTGAAACTTGGGGAACTCGTGGGGATGGGTGTCCGAGGCGAAGGGATGGCACATGGCGCAGGCCATGCCGGTCTTGGAGAGCTGGACGCCGAGCTTCTTCTCGGTGGCGCCATCGCCGTGGAACAGCAGGTCACCGATCTTCACCTGTTCGATGAAGAGATCCTCGAAGATCTTGAGCTGCTCGGGAGTGTGCTTCTCCTTGTGGGCCAGGGCGCGATCGGCCACCATCGCCATCAGCGCCGCCACCAGGAGCACCGCCGCGACCGCGAGCGTGGAGCGGGTGAGCCTCATCGCGTTGTCCTCCTTGTCAGACCTTAATAGGCTCGTCTCGGACGGCGGGGACTGTTCGTGTGGCTCGCCTCGCGCACCGCGGCCCCGCGACGTCCTGCGGCTCGCACCACTCTCACTTGTAGGACCCGGGGTACACCCACTCGCGATCGGCCAGGCGTGGGGTCAGGATCTGGTTCATGTTGTCGGCGCAGCCCGAATCGTGCGGAGCCTCGGCGAAGACGTGCTCCTTCTTCCGCCACATCATGTATTCGTTCTCGACCCGGCCGGCCGCGGCCACCGTGAGCTGGGCCCAGCCCACGCCGTCGAAGTGGTCGCCGGGATCCGCCCGCAGGTGGCACCGGGTGAGGGCCGGCACGCCTTCCGGCGCGTACGGCCACGGCCAGGACGTGGCCAGCATGCCGATGGAGCGCATCGTGCCGATCTCGTTGTAGAGCACCTGGTGCGTGTGCCCATGGACGTTGGTCACGCTCTTGAAGGGCTTGAGGATCTCCTGAACTTCCCGCCAGTCGCGCACCCAGAAGTTCCACGGCGGGTAATACTCGTAGAGGGGATTGTGCGTGAAGACGACCACCGGCCGGTCCTTGGGCCAGCTCGACAGGGTCTTTTGCAGCCACTGCAGCTGGTCGCGCCCGACCCCGGCCCAGGCCCCGGCCACCGAGCCATCC
>DATIAY010000080.1:0-5592 GCA_035457825.1 Candidatus Methylomirabilota bacterium | reverse complement strand
GGGCCGGAGACCCCGTACGGCACCGCCACGTTCAGCGGATACCAGGACATTGACAGCGTGAAGCCGCTGAAGGTGGTCGTCGATGCGCACTTCGCCGATCCGAATGCCATCAGCGTGGTTCTCGACACGGTGACGGCGCTGATGAAGGAGTGTGCGCAGTTCGGGCCCCACGGGACCGAGCCACTCAAGGTCGTCATCGTCTCGCACGGTCCGGAGGTGGCGCTGTTCGCGAGGAAGAACTACGTCAAGTACAAGGACATCGTTGACCGCGCGGCTCGCTTTGCGAAGCAGGGGGTCAAGTTCGAAGTCGGTCGCACGGCCTCCGCTGCACTTGGAATCGCCACGGAAGACCTGCACGGCTTCGTGACCCAGGTGCCGTCAGGCACGTACGCACTCGCCTACTGGGCGGCAAAGGGCTATACGCTGAACGCCCGGGGACAGTATCGCGTTGCCGCAGTGCCCTCGATCAAGCCGCTCGGCTCCGGAGAGGACAGTGGCAAGAAGTCGCCATGAACGATAGCACCTGGGCATCTGCATCGAGATGCCATCCGCTCACCCCCGGGCATCCACTATTGGATGCCGATTCGTTGACGATGCGGTTGTTCAGGCCGGGCGCGACCACGCGATCGTAGCGCAGCGGCCAGACCCTGCGCTGTGGATTCCACCTCCGTCACGCAATGTCCCACTTCGTGGACGCGTGTGGCCTACGTCTGCTGGCGCAACTGCGGGTCGAGAAGATCGCGCAGACCGTCGCCGAGGAAGTTGATGCCGAGCACCGTGACCATGATCGCGATGCCCGGAAAGATGGAGATCCAGCCCGCCACGGTGAGGTAGTCGCGCCCCTCGGCCAGCATGCGGCCCCAGGTTGGCGTGGGCGGCGGCACGCCCAGGCCCAGGAAGGAGAGCGCCGACTCCATCAGGATGACCCGGGCCACCTCCAGCGTCCAGATCACCAAGATCGGCGCTGTGAGATTGGGCAGGACGTGGCGGGCGATGATCCGGGCATCGTGGGCGCCCAGTGCGCGGACGGCCTGGACGAACTCCCTCTCCCGCAGGGCCAGGGTCAGCCCGCGCACCACCCGCGCGTAGATCATCCAGGTGGTGATGGTCATCACGATGACGAGGTTCTTGAGATTCGCGCCCAGGAGGGCCACCACCGCCAGGGCCAGCAGGATCAGGGGAAACGCCAGGTTCAGGTCCACGATCCGCATGATGATGGCGCCCAGTCGCCCGCCGTGGTAGCCGGCCACCAGGCCGGCGGCCACCCCGACCACGGCACCGAGCAGCGCCGCCAGCACGCTGATCGTCAGCGAGATCTGGGCCCCGTAGACCAGGCGCGAGTAGACGTCCCGTCCGAGATGGTCGGTGCCGAGCGGGTGCTGGACCGAGCCATCCTCCAGCCAGAACGGCGGCTTCAGCACGACCGTCAGGTCCTGATCGGTCGGATCACTGGTCGCCAGGAGCGGCGCCGCCACCGCGGCCATGATGACGAGGCCGACGATCAGCGCGCCGATGACGGCCAGCGGGCTGCGGCGGACCAGACGAAGCGCACGAGCCGGTGGCGAGGGCAAGACCTGCGTCGACGCCATGCTTCTACCCCAGCCGAATGCGCGGATCGAGCCACACGTAGAGGAGGTCCACGATGAGGTTGATGAGCACCACCCCGGTGGCCAGGATGAAGACCGAAGCCTGGACGACCGGGTAGTCTCGGTTCAGGATCGCCTGGATGGTGAACAGTCCGACGCCGGGCCAGGTGAAGATCGTCTCGATCACCACCGCCCCCCCGAGGATGTAGCCGAACTGCAGCCCCACCACCGTGACCAGCGGGATCAGCGCGTTGGGCAGCGCGTGGCGGGTCAGCACGATCACCTCGCGCAGCCCCTTTCCCCGGCCGGTGCGGACGTAGTCCTCGGCGAGCACCTCGATCATGGTGGTGCGGACCAGACGGGTCAGCAACGCCATGAGATTGATCGCGATGGCCACGGCCGGCATCACCACGTGGGCCAGCCCGCCCCGGCCCGAGGTGGGCAGCAGGCCCCAGGACACGGCGAACAGCAGAATCATCATGATGGCCAGCCAGAAGTTCGGGATCGACTGGCCGAGCAGGGCCACGCCCATGGCCAGCAGGTCGAGCGGACCACCCCGATGGGTGGCGGCCAGCACGCCGAGCGGCACCGCCAGCACGATGGCCAGCAGCATCGCGGTGACGGTGAGCTGCAGGGTGGCCGGCAGCCGCGCCGCGATCAGAGGCAGCGACGACTGCCCGTGGCGCAGCGAGACTCCGAAGTCTCCCTGGACGGCGCGGCGCAAGAACCGGCCGTACTGCACCAGCAGCGGGTCGTCGTACCCCCACTCGGCGCGAAACTTCGCGATGTGCTCAGCGGTGGCCCCCGGGGGCAGCATGATCTCGGCCGGATCCCCGCTGAGGAACGTCAGGCAGAAGGAGACGATCGACACCCCGAGGACGACGAGGACGGCGGTGGCCAGCCGGGCGGCGATGTACGCGCGCACGTCATTTCTTCAGCCCCAGCGGATAGAGCCACTGGGTCTCGTCCGGGCGCGGCGTGTAGTCGATCCGGGTGCTCATCCCGAACACCGCGTCGGCCTGGAAGAGGAAGATGAACGGCGCCTCGGCTCGGAGCAGCTTCTGGACGTCGCTGTACTGCTCGGCCCGCTTCTTGGGATCGTCGGTGGCCTCGATCCGGGTCAGCATCTCGTCGAGCTTGGCGTTCTTGTAGTGCATGCCCAGGCCGCCCTGGGTCAGCCAGCGGATCACCCAGGAGGGCTCGAGATAGGCGTTGCCGATGCTGTAGATGAACAGGGGCGCGGTCTGGTTCGCCACCCGTCGCGGGCCAAAGGCGCCGAACTCGAAGACGTTGTGCTTGAGCTTCAGCCCGATCTTCTGGAGGTAGCCGGCGATAGCCTCGGCCGGCTTGGCGTGGTCGGCGATGCTCCCGGTGAAGCTGTCGAATTCGGTCTCGAAGCCGTTGGGGAAGCCGGCCTCGGCCAGCAGGGCCTTGGCTCGGTTCGGGTCGAATGGGTAGGGCTGGATCGTTGGGTCGTAGCCCAGCGCTCCCTTGTCCACCACCGTCGCCAGCCGGGTGCCGTAGCCGAAGTAGAGGCTCTTGACGATGGCGTTGGCGTCCACCGCGTGGTTCAGGGCCTGGCGCACCTTGACGTTGTCGAACGGCGGCTTGCGCACGTCGATGGTGACATGAAAGATGCGGGGAGCGGCGACCGTCTTGATCACCAGCTTGTCGTTCCGCTTGAGGTCGGCGATCCGGACGTGAGGGATCGGTGAGATCAGATCGACCTCGCCGGCTTGCAGCGCGGCGATCCGGGCGGCATCCTCGAGGATCGGCCGCACGGTGATCTTCTTCACCTTCGGCGCGCCCCGCCAGTACTGCTCGTTGGCCTCGAGCACCAGCCGTTCGTTCTTGGCCCAGGCCACGAGCTTGAACGGGCCGGTCCCGTTGGGCCTGGTGGCGATGCCCTCCTTGCCCACGGCGTTGGTGTGCTTGGGCGAGAGCATCAGGCCGTACAGCTCGCCCAGGCGAACCGGCAGCAGGAAGTCGGGGGACTTGGTGATCACGTTGACGGTGAAGGAATCCACGATCTCGGTCCGGGCGATCGTGCTGAGCTCAGAGCTCACGGTGGCCTTGGTCTCCGGGTTGATGGCCCGGTCCAGGGTGAACTTGACCGCGTCGGCGTCAAAGGCGTCGCCGTTGTGGAAGCGGACCCCCTTGCGCAGGGTGAACTGCCAGGTGGTCGGGTTCAGCCGCCTCCAGGACGTGGCCAGGGCCGGCACCAGGTTGCCCTTCGCATCGCGAGCGGTGAGCCCGTCGTAGACGTTGACGATGAAGATCTGGGTGTTGCGGCCGACCGTGAGGTGCGGGTCGAAGGTGTTCGGCTCGGCGGCCAGGCCGATCGTGACCTCGCCGGTGGGCGCGGCGGCGGCCGGGTCAGGGACGGGCGCCACGGCCAGCCCCAGCGCCACGGTGAACAAGAGGAGCACGCGCGGTAGGGCGCGCCGGGTGATGATCGCTCGCAGTTGCGGATGGTTGTTGGACATGCTCGCTCCCTTCTCGCCGCGTCAGTCAGTCGCCGACCGCCGGGCCCTGGTCACCTCGACGATCTTGCCCCGGTCGTCGAGGTCGAATCCCTTGTCGCGCACCGCGCTCATGACCTTGCTGGCCCAGGCCACCCGGCCGGGATCATCGCCGCCCACGATCGCCAGCATGTAAGCTTCCCCGGCGCTCTCGTTCCGGAAGCCGCGCATGATGCCGGTCGGCACCGAGACCACATCCCATTGCCCCAGGGTCAGCTCGTTCTCCCCCTGATCGCCCCACTGAATGGACCACGTGCCCGTCAGCGGCATGAAGACCTCGATGGTGGTATGGCTGTGCAGTCCGGTGCCCTTCTGGGGGCCGGCCTTGATGATCGACAAGTGAAAGCCATCGACCGCGGTGATGGGAACCTTCATGGCAGCGTCCTCGGTGACGCCGCTGCCGATGATGTTGAAGATCTCGCGGTTGAACTGGGGAAGGACCGCATCGACGAGGGGACGAGAGCTCGGGGTCAACTGCTTGAACACCGCCACCCGTTCGAGCATCTCTTCCTTGGTGACGATTCTCGAGGCCATCGCGTTTCCTCCTGCTGGTGGGAGCCGATGGTAGCACAGTGCGATCACGTCGTTGCATTGAGCTGGCGGCAGCTCCTCGCTAGAATCGCGCCGGCGGGCGGCTGCGCAAGCCGGGGCGGCGGCCCCGCCGGGGAGGTTCCAGGTGAGCGAGGGGTACGTCGGCGCGGCCCTGAGCCCGCGGGAGACCCGCAAGCTGGTCCTCGGGCGCGGCAGTTACGTCGGCGATCTGACGACGCCGGGCCTGCTTCACGCCGCGTTCGTGCGCAGCCCGCACGCTCATGCCCGGATCGGCCGGGTCGACGTCGATGCCGCGCGGCGGGTGCCGGGCATCGCAGCGGTGCTGACCGGTCATGACCTGGCCCCGGCGACGATGCCCTTGCGGATCGCGCCGCCAATCGAGGGGCTGTTGCCGATGGAGATGCCGACCCTGCCGACGGACAAGGTTCGCTTCGTCGGCGACCCCGTCGCCTGCGTGATCGGTGAGAACCGCTACCAGGTCGAGGACGCCTGCGCTCTCGTCGCGGTCGAGTATGCCCCGCTCCCCGCCGTCGTCGATCCCGAGCGCGCTCAGGATCCTGGTCTCCCGCGGGTCGACGAGACGATCCCGGCGAATCGCCCCTACGCCGGCGTGTTCGCCCACGGCGACGTCGAGGCCGCCCGGGGCCGCGCCGACCGGCTGGTCGAGGCGCGTTTCCACCAGGGGCGCCAGACGCACGCCCCGCTCGAGCCGCGCGGGTGCCTGGCGAGCTGGTTGCCCGGCGAGGAGACCCTCACGTTCTGGCACTCGACTCAGATCCCGCATCCGATGCGCTCGGCGCTGGCCGCGCGCCTGGGGATTCCCGAGAGCGCGGTCCGGGTGATCACGCCGGACGTCGGCGGCGGGTTCGGCCAGAAGATCCCGCTCTACCGCGAGGAGCTGGCCACGGCCGCCGCCTCGCGACTGCTCGGCC
>DATIAY010000079.1:0-5858 GCA_035457825.1 Candidatus Methylomirabilota bacterium | reverse complement strand
GAGGGGCTCCCGGTGGACGTGCGGGCCATGGACGAGGGCGCGGTGTTCGAGCCCTACCAGCCGGTCATGGTCATCGAGGGTACGTACGTGGAGTGGGCGCAGTACGAGACCGCGCTTCTCGGCCTGCTCTGCCAGGCTTCGGGGATCGCCACCAAGGCCGCCCGCTGCAAGAAGGCGGCGGGGGACCGCCAGGTGATCTCCTTCGGCGCCCGGCGGATGCACCCGACCCTGGCGCCCATGATCGAGCGGAACGCCTTCATCGGCGGGTGTGACGGCGTGGCCGTCACGAAGTCGGCCGAGCTGATCGACGCCGATCCCATGGGCACCATCCCGCACTCGCTGATCCTCATGGTGGGAGACACCGTGGAGGCCTTGCGTGCCTTTCACGAGATCATCGACCCCAAGGTGCGCCGGGTGGCCCTCATCGATACGCTGCAGGACGAGAAGTTCGAGGCCATCCGCGTCGCCGAAGCCCTGGGCAAGGATCTCTACGCGGTGCGCCTGGACACGCCCTCGTCCCGCCGCGGCGATTTCTTCCGGATCCTCGAGGAAGTGCGGTGGGAGCTCGATCTCCGCGGCTACCAGCACGTCAAGCTGATCGCCTCGGGGGGCGTCGACGAGTACGAGATCTTGCGTTTGAATCCGGTGGCCGACGCCTACGGCGTCGGCACGTCGATCGCCAACGCCCCCGTCCTCAACTTCGCGCTGGACGTCATGGAGATCGAAGGCCAGCCCATCGCCAAGCGGGGCAAATGGTCGGGAGCCAAAGAGGTGGTCCGCTGCCGCGGCTGTCGCGCCACCATCGTGGTGCCGGCGGCGAAGACCCCGCCGCCCTGCCGCTGCGGTCAGGCGGGCTGGGATCCTCTGCTCAAGCCGTTGACCAGGAACGGGCACACCGTGCGCGATCTGCCGCCGCCCCGGACCATTCGCGACTTCGTCCTCGAGCAGCTGGCTCTCGTGCCGCTCGAGACGCTCCGCCGGCAGGGTGCCCGCCAGGACTTTTAGGGCATGGCTATCCTCGACGACATCGTTCGCGACAAGCGCGAGGAGGTTCGCCAGCGGCGCCGCGCGACGTCGGCCGCCGTCCTGGAAGCCCGCTGCCGCCGGCAGCCCCCGGCCCGCGAGCTCGAGGAAGCGCTGCAGCCGGTTCCCGGTCGCGTGCGGCTCATCGCCGAGGTCAAGAAGGCCTCGCCCTCACGCGGGGTGCTCGCCGCCACGTTGGACCCGGCAGCCCTGGCCACGCTCTACGCCCGCCACGGCGCCGACGCGATCTCGGTCCTCACCGACGAGAAGTACTTCCAGGGGCGCCTGGACGACCTGGAGGCCATCCGGCGCGCCGTGGCAGTGCCGCTCCTCCGCAAGGATTTCACGATCGACGAATACCAGCTCGTCGAGGCGCGGGCGGCCGGGGCCGACGCCGTGCTGCTGATCGTGGCCATCCTGGAGCCGGCCGCGCTCAAGGATCTGATGCAGGCGGCCAAGGGCCTGGGGTTGGCCGCGCTGGTGGAATGCCACACGGCGATCGAGGTGGAGGTGGCCCTCACCGCCGGGGCCCGGATCATCGGGCTCAACAATCGCGACCTCCGCACCTTCACCACGCGGCTGGAGACGACGCTGGAGCTGCTGCCCTTGATCCCGCCCGGGCCCATCGTAGTCAGCGAGAGCGGGTTCTTCACTGCCGCCGACGTGCGTCGGGTGGCGGCGGCCGGCGCCCACGCGGTGCTGGTGGGCGAGGGGCTGGTGACGGCGACGGACGTCCCAGCCAAGATCGCCGAGCTGACATTGGGGAGCGGGCTGTCACACCCCGGGCGAGCCGGGGGGGAAATGGGGAGCGGGCTGTCACACCCCGGGCGAGCCGGGGGGGAAATGGGGGGGGCGTCTCGCCCCACCCATTCTTCATGATCATGACCCGGGTCAAAATCTGCGGCATTACCAACAGCGCCGACGCCCTCATGGCCGTCGACGCTGGCGCCGACGCCCTCGGGTTCATCTTCGTGGAAGGCACGCCTCGCTTCGTCACTCCCGAGCAGGTCGCGCCCATCATTCGTCGCCTGCCCCCGTTCGTCACGGCGGTAGGGGTGTTCTGGGATCACTCGCCCGGCCACGTCAAAGCCGTGGCCGAGGCCTGCGGGCTGCGGGCCCTGCAGTTCCACGGTGACGAAGCGCCCGAAGATCTGACCGGCTACACGCTGCCCGTCATCAAAACCATCAAGCTGCCGCCGGCGTCGACGATCGAAGGCCTGCCCGAGTATCGGATCGGCAAGCTGGCGCAGGTGCTCCGGTATCGGTTCGCCGTCACCGCCGTGCTGCTCGACACCGCGGCACGGTGGAGCGAGGGGGAGGCCCGCCCGCCAATCGAGTGGATACACGCCCGGGCCCTGCAGCGAGGGACTGCCGGCATCCAGCTGCCCGTGATCCTGTCCGGCGGGCTGACACCTGACAACGTTGCGCGGGCAGTGGGCGTGGCCAGGCCGTACGCGGTGGACGTCAACTCCGGGGTAGAGGCCCGGCCTGGCAAGAAGGATCCCGACAGGGTCCGGCGCTTCGTCGCCGAGGCCCGCCGAGCCGGCGCATGATGACGCCGCGGCCGAGCGCGCTCCCTGACGCCAGCGGGCACTTCGGGCCCTACGGGGGACGGTTCGTGCCGGAGACGCTCATGGTGCCGCTCATCGAGCTGGAGCGGGCGTACGGGCGGGCCCGGCGCGATCGTGGCTTTCGGCGGCAGCTCGGTGAGCTGCTGCGCGACTACGCCGGTCGGCCCACGCCGCTCTATCTCGCGCGCCGGTTGAGCGAGCACGTCGGCGGCGCCCGGATCTACTTCAAGCGCGAGGACCTGTGCCACACCGGCGCTCACAAGATCAACAACGTCCTCGGCCAGGGGCTGCTGGCCGTCCGCATGAAGAAGGGCCGTCTCATCGCCGAGACCGGCGCCGGCCAGCACGGCGTGGCCACCGCGACCGCGGCGGCCCTGCTCGGCCTGGAGTGCGAAGTCTACATGGGGAGCGAGGACGTCGAGCGGCAAGCGTTGAATGTCTTCCGCATGCGGCTGTTGGGCGCGCGGGTGATCCCGGTGGAGTCCGGCAGCCGCACGCTCAAGGACGCCATCAACGAGGCGCTGCGCGACTGGGTGACGAACGTGCGGACCACGTACTACCTGCTCGGCTCCGTCATGGGGCCCCATCCCTACCCGATGATGGTGCGCGACTTCCAGACGGTGATCGGCCGTGAGGCGCGTCAGCAGGCGCGCCGCACGCTGGGCCGGCTGCCCGACGTGGTGGTAGCCTGCGTGGGGGGAGGATCGAACGCGATCGGGCTCTTCCATCCTTTCCTGGCCGATCGCCGCGTGCGCATCGTGGGCGTGGAGGCAGGCGGTCATGGGATCACCAGCGGCCGCCACGGCGCCAGTCTCTCGGCGGGGCGGGTGGGCGTGCTGCACGGCTGCATGACCTACCTGCTCCAGGACGGCGATGGCCAGATCACTCCTGCGCATTCGATCTCGGCCGGGCTGGATTACCCCGGCGTGGGGCCCGAGCACGCCTACTACAAAGATCGGGGGCGCTTCGAGTTCGTCTCGGTGACCGACGAGGAGGCCCTGGATGGCTTCCAGGCGCTGGCTCGCCACGAGGGCATCATGCCGGCGCTGGAGTCGTCCCACGCCGTGGCTTATGCCATGCAGCTCGCCAAGCGCCTGCCGAAGTCCCGCGCCATCGTCGTGGGCCTCTCCGGGCGGGGCGACAAGGACGTGCACGTGGTAGGCAAGGCGCTCGGGCAAGGCATGCCATGACCCGGCTGGCCCAGACCTTCATGACGCTGCGGCAGACCGGCGAGCGAGCGCTGGTGGCGTACTTCACGGCCGGCGATCCGGCGATGGACATGACGGCGCGGCTCGTGCTCGAAGCCGAGCGGCGGGGCGCGGACGTGGTCGAGCTGGGCGTGCCTTTCTCCGATCCCCTCGCCGACGGCCCCGTTGTCCAGCGGGCCGCGCAGCGGGCGCTGGCCGCGGGCGCCTCCCTCAAGCGCGTCCTCGACACGGTGCGGGACCTAAGGGCTGACGTGCGCGCCCCCATCGTGCTGCTGACGTACTACAACCCCTTGCTGGCCTTCGGCCTCCGGCCCTTCGTCGAGACGGCGACCAGAGTCGGGGTTGACGGAGTCATCGTCGCCGACCTGCCGCCCGAGGAGGCGCGGCCCCTCGATGCCGAAGCCGAGCCCGCGGGACTCGACCTGATCCACCTGGCCGCGCCGACGTCGACGCCCGAGCGGTTGCGGCTCATTGCTCGTCGCAGCCGGGGCTTCATCTACCTGGTCTCGCTGACCGGGGTGACGGGCGAGCGTGATGCGCTCCCGAAGGAGCTGGCCGCCCAGATCCGGGCACTGCGACTGCTGACGACCAAACCCGTGTGCGTGGGCTTCGGCATCGGTCGGCCCGAGCAAGTGGCCGCCGTGGGGCAGCTTGCCGACGGCGTCATCGTCGGTTCCGCGATCGTCCGCCTGATCGAACAGCGTGCCAGCTCGACCTCGCTGGTCGCCGACGTCGGCGACTTCATCGCGTCGTTGAAAGCGCCTCTGCGCGCGTCGGCGCGTTCGGACGCCCGGGTGACGAAAGGGGCAGGCGGGGCCTAGCGGCCCTCACGACATATGGCCTGGTTCAAGCGGAAGCCCGAGGGCGAAGGGGAGGCGCGCGGCAAGAAAGTTGTCATTGCCGAGGGCCTGTGGATCAAGTGCGATTCCTGCAAGGAGATCGTCTACCGCGCGGAGGTGGAGCGAGGCGGACGGGTCTGCCCCAAGTGCCGGTACGCCTTCCGCATGGGGGCCCGGGAGCGGATAGGACAGCTCGCCGATGCCGGAACCTTCGAGGAGCATGATCGGGGAGTCACCGCGGCCGACCCGCTGGGATTCAGGGACAGCAAGCGGTACCGCGACCGCGTACGCGCCGCTCGTGAGAAGACGGGTAACCAGGAGGCGGTCGTCACCGGTCTGGTCCGTCTCGGCGGCTACCCGACTGTTCTTTGCGCCTTCGACTTCGCCTTCCTGGGCGGCAGCATGGGCTCTGCCGTCGGCGAAAAGCTCACCCGGGCCATCGAGCTGGCGATCGGCAAGCACCTCCCGGTCATCATCGTCTCGTCTTCGGGGGGGGCTCGTATGCAGGAGGGCATCCTCTCGCTGATGCAAATGGCGAAGACCTCGGCGGCCTTGGAGCGCCTGGCCACCCTGCGCCTGCCCTTCCTCTCGGTGCTCACCGACCCCACGACCGGCGGGGTCACGGCCAGCTTCGCCATGCTGGGCGACGTCATTCTGGCCGAGCCCCGTGCCCTCATCGGCTTCGCGGGGCCCCGAGTGATCGCCGAGACCATCCGCCAGCCCCTCCCCGATGGCTTCCAGCGCTCGGAGTTCCTCCTCGAGCACGGCCAGCTCGATCTCATCGTCGAGCGTCGCGACCTCAAGGAGACGCTCCGTCGTCTCCTCGCCTTCTTCGCCGACCAGCCACCGCCGGCCGGATGACCTACGCCGAGGCGGTGGCCCGGCTGCTCGCCCTTCGTGGCGGCGAGCACGCGGGCATGCGGCCGGGTCTCGAGCGGATCGAGGGCCTGCTGGAGGCTTTGGGTCGCCCGGAAAGCCGTTACACGCTGGTGCAGGTGGGCGGCACCAACGGCAAAGGCTCCATCGCCGCCATGCTGGCGACCATCCTCAAGGCGGCGGGGCGGCGGGTCGGGCTTTACACCTCGCCCCACCTGGTCTCGTTTCGCGAGCGCATCCGCGTCGATGGCGAGGCCATAAGCGAGGACGCTCTCGTCGATGGCGTCGAGGCGCTCGGCACGCTGGTGGCCCGGCTCGACGCCACCGTATTCGAGGCCACC
>DATIAY010000078.1:0-17385 GCA_035457825.1 Candidatus Methylomirabilota bacterium | reverse complement strand
GGGGCTCCGGATCCGCACACAGCCGAGCGAGCTCCACGGCGAAGTGTTCCGGGCACTGGGATTCGTGCCCATCGCCACCGACATCAAGCAGTTCGTGCAGGAGGTCGCCAGCGACACGTTCGACGCCCACGACAACCCGCTCACGAACATCTACACCTTCGGGGTGCACCGTCACCACCGCCACATCACGCTGAGCAGCCACTTCTTCGGCGCCAGCCTGATGCTCGGCAACGAGCGCCAGTACCGGAGCTGGCCGGCCGACGTCCGGGCTGCCGTGGACGAAGCGGCGGCACAGGCGACCGCCCGGCAGCGCCAGCTCGCCGCCGCCGAGGACCAGGATGTCCTGGCCCGGCTCGATCCTCGGGACAACGAGGTTGTCCGGCTGAGCGCCGCCGAGCACGACGCGTTCGTCGAGGCGGTCCAGCCGGTGGTCGCCCGGCTCCGCGCGCAGCTCGACCCGAAGCTGTTCGCGTATCTCCAGTCGGGGTGAGACGGGGTCCGGTCGCCGATATTCTGGGGACCGGCCTCGCGGCGGCTGCTACATAGTAAAGGCAGCCGCCGCCATGTCCCACTTGCGTGCCCTGAGAGCCTCCCGAAGGCCGCGCCGGCGTGCCCGTCGGAGGACGCCCGTCCGGCAGGTCCTCGGCGCGATTCTGGCCGCGCCCCCGGCTGTCCGTATCGTCGTGGGCGTGGTCACGCTCGTGGTGGTGTGGTCGGCGGTGAACTGGCTGTACCAGGTCATCCGCAAGCCGACCGAGCTGTTGTTTCCGGTCAGCGGCGCGCTCGCCAAAGCACCGCCCGAGACGTGGCGGCAATACGGGCCGCTCTTCCGCAGGCATTCGACGCCCGTGATCACGCCGGAGTTGCTGGCGGCCCTGGCCCAGGTCGAGGGCGCCGGCAATCCGGTGGCCCGGACGTACTGGCGGTGGCGTTTGACCTGGAATCCCTTCGAGGTGTATCGGCCAGCCTCGAGCGCGGTCGGCATGTACCAGATCACCGATGCCACGTTCCAGGAAGCCAGACGCTACTGCATCCGCAACCACGTGGTGGTCGAGGCCGGTCCCTGGTACGACGTGCGCTCGTGCTGGTTCAATGGTCTCTACACGCGTGTCGTGCCGGGCCATGCCGTCGAGCTGACCGCGGCCCTCCTCGATCGTGGTGTGGCCAGCACGCTGGAGCGCCAGCGCATCGGTACGGTCACGCTCCAGCAGAGGCAGGATCTGGCCGCCCTCATCCACCTGTGCGGGGCGGGGCCGGGCGACGCCTACGCCCGCCGGGGCTTCCGGCTGGCTCCCGGGCAGCGGTGCGGCGATCACGACGCGCGGGGCTATCTGGCCCAGGTCAACGCGATGAAGCGGCAGTTCACCCGGTTGGCCGCGGCCGATTAGCCGGGCGGGGTCACTCCCCGCCCGGGCCCTCCTTGGCCAGCGGGGACTGCACCTGCCAGAAGGGCGCGTCCTCGGTGGTGAGCACGTCGAGCACCACCGGCTCCCTCGCGCCCCTGACGCGGTCCAGCTCGTTCACGAGATCCTTGACCGTCTCGACGCGGATGCCGGCGCAGCCCATGGCCCGAGCGATCTTGCCGTAGTCCGGCCGCCCCAGCTCGGAGGCGATGAACCGGTTGCCGCGGCGGCGTTGGCCGTCCTTGACCCAGCCCAGCACGCCGTTGTTCAGCACCACGGTCACGACGGGGATCCGGTACTGCACCGCCGTCAGGAGCCCGTTCATCGTCATGGCGAAGCCGCCGTCGCCGCACACGGCCACGCAGTCGCGGTCGGGAGCGGTGAGCTTCGCCGCCATCGCGGCGGGCAGCGCGTAGCCCATGCCCCCGATGGACGAGGGCTGATAGACGGTCCCGGCGCCCCGGCACTGGAAATAGTGGGTCATGTAGAGCCGATTGGCCCCCGCGTCCATGGTGACCACGGCCCGCTCGTCGAGCCGGCGAGCCAGCTCGCTGATCACGCGCTCGGGCCGGAGGGGAACGTCGTCCGCGCCCTGCTCGGGCTCGGCGAAGTAGCGGTGCAAGGCCTTGAGCTCGGCCAGGTGCTGTTGACGACGGCGCGCGGCCTCCCGCTGGGCCGGCCCGAGCCGCGGGGCAAGCTCGGCGACCAGCCCGGCCAGGGACTCACGGGCATCGGCGACGATGGCGGCCGCCACCGGGAAGTGTCGGCCCACGTTCAGCGGCTCCACGTCGATCTGGAGCAGTCTCTGTCGGTCGGCATCCAGCAGCTCCGGGTTCTCGAAACAGGTGTCGGTGGGCGAGAGGCGAGAGCCCACCACGAGCACCGTGTCGGCGGTCGATACCGCGGCGTTCGCCGCGGCCTGACCCCAGTTCCCGAACACTCCGAGGGCCAGGGGGTGGACCTCGGCGATCGCGCTCTTGCCGGTCGCCGTCGTCGCCACCGGGATGGCCAGGAGCTCGGCGAGCTCCCGCAGCTCGGCCCAGGCCTGCGCGGCATGGACGCCGTTGCCGGCGATGATCACAGGACTGGCCGACGCCAGCAGCGCCTCCGCCACGCGGGACAGATCGGCGGCCGCCGGCCGGATCACCCCATGAGCCAGATGGCGCCCGGTGGCGTGCAGGCGCGGCGGACGCCCCGTCTTCACGGTGCCGGCCAGTGAGCGGCTGCCGAAGACGACGGCCACCGGGCCCGGCGTGCCGGTCGTCGCGTGCTTGATGGCGAGCTGGACCGTCTGCACGGCCTGCTTGGGCTCCGACACCGCCGCGGTGTACTTCGTGGCGCTGGCCAGGAGGTTGCGGAGATCGTGATTGCCGTGCTCGCCGGTGCCCGCCTGGTACGGTGCGTGGTGCATGAACGGCGCCATGTCGGTGAAGTCGCCGAGGAGCAGCATCGGGGAGGCGCCCTTCACGGCCTCCAGCGTGCCGAACAGGGCGTTGGCGGCGAGGAAGATGCCCTGGCCCATGATCACGCCCGGCGTGCCCGTGAGCCGCCCGTACATCTCGGCCATGATAGAGCCCACCTGCTCGTGGCGAACGAGGATCGTCTGGATGGCGGTGGAGTCGTAGAGGGCGTCGAAGATGCGTCCGGTGTCGCCGCCGGGCATGCCGAACACGAAGCGGATGCCCGCCTCCTCGAGCACGCGCACGACGGCGTGGGGAACGTCGATCTCGTCGGGGATCATGGCGATCTCCAGTCTTCAGCAGGCGTACAGGCGGCGGGTGTTCTCGTAGAGGATCTTGCCCCGCGTTTCGACGCTCAGATCGTCACGGCTGGCCAGCTCCTGGATGTTCGCGGGATAGTCGTGATCCCAGTGGGGGACATCGCTGGCGTAGAAGATGATGTCGTCACCGAGGCGGCGCACGACCTCGGGGAGGGATTTCTCGTCGCCCTCGGCGGCGAAAAAGAGCTGGCCCGAGCGCAGGTAGTGGCTGGGCTTCTTGCGGCAGAGCGGCGCCTCCGCCTCCCCCCGCTTCGCCCACTCCTCGTCCATGCGGTCCATCCAGAAGGGGAGCCAGGAGCACCCGGCCTCCATGAACCCGATCCGCAACCGAGGATACTTCTCCGGCACGCCCTCGAAGATCATGCCCGTGAGCTGGATCATCTGGGCCACCGGGTGGGAGAGCGTGTGCACCTCGATGAACTTGTCGAAGCCGTCGGCGCCGAAGAAGTGCGGGCCCCGCACGGTGGCGTGGCAGGCGATCATCGAGCCCAGGCGCTCGGCCTCGGCATAGATCGGATGGAACTCCGGGTGGCCCAGCGGCAAGCGTAGCCCGACCGCCGGCGCAAAGGCGCCCACCATCCCCAGCTCGCTGACGGCCCGACGCAGCTCCGCGACCGCGGCCGGCACGTCCTGAAACGGGAGCAGGGCCACCGCCTTCAGACGGGGGCTCACCCGGAGGAATTCGTGGGCGAGAAAGTTGTTGTAGGCCCGGCAGAGGGCGACCGAAAACTCGGGCTCCCTGAGCCAGCCGATGCCGAGCCCGGCCGTTGGATAGAGAATGGCCGTTTCCACTCGGCCTTCGTCCATGATGCCGAGCCAGGTCTTGGCATCGTTGGCACTGCTCCCCAATCTGCCTCCCAGGGAGCGGTCCCAGGCATCCTCCGGGTAATAGGAGCGACGCCCCGCCCAGTGTCCGCGCTCGCCCTGGCGGCCCTCGAAGTAAGGGCGGAGCTGTTCGGTCGTCTCCGTGATGTGGCCGTCGGCATCGTTCACCCGGAACGCGCTCATCGGCTCCTCCTGGGGGTGCGCTGCGGCCAGGCCATTGACCTCCCCTGGGCCGTGTGCCTAGTTCTACCTGGACTCATGGCGAAACGCCACCGTGGTCGTGAATGCTGGCCAAGCGGGGTCGCTGGCGCTTGTACCTAGGTGCCTATTTGAGTGATGCTGGCTGACAAGGTACCGTGAGATGTATTCTCATTGCTGGATGCCAGGGGATGACGCCCATCAGCAAGCGACCGACGCAGACCCACGAATACCTGGGGCACGGGGAAGAGGTCAAAGCCGGGTCAGACCGGAGCTTCGGCCTTGTGTTCGCCGGCGTCTTCGTCGTCATTGCCCTGTTTCCCCTGCTCGGCGGGCGTCCGGTTCGCCTGTGGTCTCTGATGATCGCGGGTGTCCTGGTTGGTGTCGCGGTGCTCCGTCCCGGGCTCCTCGCTCCCGCCAATCGGCTGTGGCTGGCCTTCGGGCTGCTGCTGCATCGGGTCACCAGCCCTCTGGTCCTGGGCCTGCTGTTCTTCCTGGTCTTCACCCCGATGGGGCTCCTGATGAGAGTGCGCCGCAAGGATCCACTCCGGCTGCGGTGGGAGGGATCGGTGCCGAGTTACTGGATCCCCCGGCAGCCACCGGGACCGGAACCTGATACGATGCGCAACCAATTTTGAAGGGGCCCCCCATGTCATTTCTCGCCGAACTGTGGATGTTCATGAGGGTGCGCAAGAAGTTCTGGCTCCTGCCCATTCTCCTGGCCCTTCTCGTGTTCGGCGGTCTCATCGTCCTCACCAAGGGCAGCGCCGTGGCGCCGTTCATCTACACGCTGTTCTAGCCGGCCGTGCGTATCCTCGGCATCTCGGCCTTCTATCACGATAGCGCCGCCGCCCTGGTGCAGGACGGCGTCATCGTCGCCGCCGCCCAGGAAGAGCGGTTCACGCGAAAGAAACACGACTCGCGGTTTCCCCGTCACGCCATCGAGTATTGCCTGGCCGCGGCCGGATCCTCGCTCGCCGCCGTCGACTATGTCGCGTTCTACGACAAGCCCTTTCTGAAGTTCGAGCGCCTGCTGGAGACATATCTGGCCTTCGCCCCCCGCGGCTTTCGCTCCTTCTCCATGGCCATCCCGGTCTGGTTACACGAGAAACTCTTCCAGCGGAAGCTTCTGGTAGACGAACTGAGAAGGCTGGGGGCGGGGCGGGAAGTCCGCGACAAGCTGCTGTTCGCCGAGCATCACCAGTCCCATGCGGCCAGCGCCTTTTTTGCCTCACCCTTCGCCGAGGCGGCCGTGCTCACGATGGACGGTGTGGGAGAGTGGACGACGACATCGGCAGGGTTCGGCCGGGGCCGCGATCTGCAGATTCTCCGGGAGATCCACTTTCCCCACTCGCTGGGGCTGCTCTACTCGGCCTTCACCTACTACACGGGTTTCAAGGTGAACTCCGGTGAGTACAAGGTGATGGGCCTGGCCCCGTATGGGGCGCCGGTCTATGCCGATATCATCCGGGACACGCTCATCGACGTGAAGCCGGACGGCAGCTTCCGACTGGATCTCAGCTACTTCGACTACTGCACAGGCCTGCGGATGACGAATGAGAAGTTCCACCGGCTGTTCGGCCTGCCCCCCCGCCGGCCCGACCAGCTGCTGACCCAGGACCACATGAACGTGGCCGCGTCGATCCAGTCCGTGGTCGAGGAGGTCGTCCTCAAGCTCACGCGAACCCTGGCCCAGGAGACCGGCTGCCCGAACCTGTGCCTGGCTGGGGGCGTGGCCCTGAACTGTGTGGCCAACGGCAAGGTCCTGCGCGATGGGCGATTTTCCCGCATCTGGATCCAGCCGGCCGCGGGAGACGCGGGCGGCGCGATCGGGGCCGCCCTCTGCGCGCACTACGGGTTCCTCGGCAATCGCCGGACGCCGGGGCCCGACCCCATGCGGGGGGCGTTCCTGGGCCCGGAGTTCTCTGATCGCGACGTCGAGGATCGTCTGACGCGTCTCGGGGCCAAGGTGCACGTCCTCGGCGAGCGCGAGCTGCTGGACCGGGTGGCCGACGACCTCGTGAGCGGTGCCGCCGTGGGGTGGTTCCAGGGGCGGATGGAATTCGGTCCGCGGGCGCTCGGGGCCCGCTCCATCCTGGGCGATCCCCGCTCGCCTTCCATGCAAAAGCTCCTGAATCTGAAAGTGAAATACCGTGAGTCGTTCCGCCCGTTCGCTCCGGCGGTGTTGCGCGAGGACGTGGCGGAGTGGTTCGAGCTCGACGCCGACAGTCCCTACATGCTGCTGGTGGCGGACGTTGTCAAACAACGGCGCCACGAGATGACCGCCGAGCAGCAGGCCCTGTTCGGAATCGACAAGCTCAACGTGTCGCGCTCGGAGATTCCGGCGGTCACTCACGTCGACTATTCCGCGCGCGTCCAGACGGTGCACCAGGACACCAATCCGAAGTTCCATGCCCTGCTGGCGGCATTCAAGGCGCGCACGGGCTGTCCGGTCCTCGTGAACACGAGCTTCAACGTCCGCAGCGAGCCGATCGTGTGCACGCCGGAGGACGCCTTTCGCTGTTTCATGGGCACCGAGATCGAGATCCTGGCCGCCGGCAACGGCTACCTGCGCAAGGACGAGCAGAACCCGGCGCTGCGGCTGGACTACAAGGACCGCTTCGAGCCGGACTGAGATCTGCCCGCGGTCGCCGTTCTCAGCGCGGGCGACGCAGCACGAGGAAGTACTGGTGGGGCAAGAACCCGTGCTCCCGGACCAGGCGCAGGCCGGCGCGGCGCGCGTCGCGTAAGAACCGGGCACGGGGCACGCGACGTTTGGGCGGGGGCCCGAACTCCGAGTCCTCGTTCCAGTCGACGTTGACCACACGGGCGCCGCGGGGGAGCTCCGACACCAACCGCCGCAGGAACGCCCTGGCGCCGTGCATGTGATGGTAGACGTTGATGATCACGGCGAGATCGCAGCGGTTGCGGGGCAACATGGGATCATCGTCGCGGCTCAGCACCGGGGTGACGTTCCGCACGCCCGTCCGGGCCAGGCGCCGGCGGAGCACGTCGAGCACGGCAGGCTCGGGGTCCACCGCGTAGACGTGGCCCGAAGGACCGACGGCGCGGGCCAGCCGGGGCGTGAAGTATCCGGGGCCGGCGCCGATCTCGGCCACGACCTGGCCCCGGCGCAGACCGAGGGCCTTCACGACGGCGGCCGGCTTCTGCCATCGGGCCCGTCGCGGGTTCAACTGCCGGCGTAGCGCACCGGCCAGCTCGCTAGGCTTCGTAGAATGTCCTCAATAGAGGTGACAGGCCACCATGTGATCGGGGGCGATTTCCTTCTCTTCCGGCTCGATCTCGGCGCACTGACGCATGGCGAAGGGACAGCGGGGATGGAAGCGGCACCCCGAGGGTGGGTTGATGGGAGAGGGGACTTCCCCGGTCAGGATGATCTCCTCTCGAGTGACGTCCGGGTGGGCGGGCAGGGCCGCCGAGAAGAGGGCCTTGGTGTAAGGGTGCAGAGGATTCCTGAACAGCTCCTTCGTCTTGGCCCTCTCGACGATCTTGCCCAGATACATGACCGCGACCTCGTGGGCCATGTAGCGGGTCGTGGCCAGGTGGTGGGCGATCAGCAGATAACTGACGTCGTACTGCTTCTGGAGATCCACTAACAGATTCATGATCTGCGCCCGAATGGAGACGTCCAGGGCGGAGACCGGCTCGTCCAGGACGATGAGCTTGGGGTTCGACACCAGGGCGCTGGCCACCGCGATGCGCTGGCGCTGCCCGCCGCTGAACTCGTGGGGATAGAGGTCGGCCTGCTGCGGGCGAAGGCCGACCCGGCCCAGAATTTCCCCGACGCGCTCCTTGACTTCGTGGGAGGACACCCGCCGGTTGATGACCAGCGGCTCGGCCACGATCTCGCGCACACGCATGCGGGGGCTCAGCGAGGACCAGGGGTCCTGAAAGACCGCCTGGACAGTCGTCCGGTACTCAGCCAGGGCATCACCGCTCAGGGTGTGGACGTCTTTGCCCTCGACGAAGATCTGACCCGCGGTCGGCTCTTCCAATCGGAGGATGAGCTTGGCGGTCGTCGTCTTGCCACAGCCGGACTCGCCGACGAGAGCGAGCGTCTCCCCCTGACGAACCGAGAAACTGATGCCATCGACGGCCTGCACCCAGCCGATCACCTTCGTCCAGAGCAGGCCCCGGGTGACGGGGAAGTGCTTCTTCAGCCCCTGGGCGCGGAGGACGGGCTCGGCGTCCATTCCTTTTCCAATCTCCAGCAAGCGGCGGTATGGCCGTCCCCTGCCGTGAAGGCGGGTGGGTATTCGTGACGGCACCGGTCGTCGGCATAGGGACAGCGGGCGGCGAACCGGCACCCTTCGGGAAGGTCCCAGAGCGCGGGGGGCTGGCCGGTGATCGAATAGAGCCGCTCGACGTCCTCGTCCATGTTGGGGACGGAGTTCATCAAGGCCTGGGTATATGGATGCGAGGGGCGATTGAAGATTGCTCGCACCGGGCCGCTCTCCACGACCCGGCCGGCATACATCACCATGACCCGGTCGCACATCTTGGCCACGATACCGAAGTCGTGCGTGATGAAGATCAGGGCCAGGTTCGTGGCTTCCTGGATCTCGCGGAGCAGGCGCAGATATTGGGCCTGGATGGTGACGTCCAGTGAGGTGGTGGGCTCGTCGGCGATGATGACTTTGGGCTCGCAGGAGATGGCGATGGCGCCGACGACGCGCTGCTTCATGCCGCCGCTGATCTGGTGGGGGTAATCTTCCACTCTACGCTCGGGCGCCGCCACCCGTACCTGCTTCAAGCCGTCGATGGCTCGCCGCACCAGCGACCGGCGACCGTCCCGGTGGTGGATCTTGATAGCCTCGATCAGCTGGTTGCCGATGGTGAACACCGGATTGAGGGAGGTCTGGGGATCCTGCAGGATCATGGAGATGCGGCGCCCCCGGATGCTGCGCATCTCCCGCTCGCTCTTCTCGACGAGATTCTCGCCCTGGAGCCGGATGGCGCCCTTCACGATGCGGCCCACTGGCCGGGGGAGGAGCCGCAGCAACGAGAGCGCGGTCATGGTCTTGCCGCACCCCGATTCGCCAACGATGCCCAGCGCTTCCCCCTCGCGCAGGCTGAAGCTCACCCCGTCCACGGCCTTCACCACGCCCCAACGGGTAAAGCAATAGGTGTGGAGGTCCTCGACCTCCAGGATGACGTCGCCGATGCGTCTGGGCATGCGATGGGGCCGGCAGCACCGGGGTCCCGGGACCCCGGTGCTGCGAGGCCCGTTCCTACTTCGGAGGCCGGATGCGATCGAAGTGGGTCGAGCGCCCGGCGGCCAGCCCCGGGTACACCCATTCGCTCACGACCTTGGGATTGGCCACGACCTCATTGGAGAACCAGAACAGCGGGATGTCGGCGAACTCCTCGAAGAGATGGTCAGCGACGGCCCGGGCCAGACGCTGCCGCTCCTGGGGGTTCACGGCCTGACCCCAGGCGAGATAGGTCTTGTCGATGAACTCGTTCTCGTAGTGGTGGTTCGGGCCCTTGCTGTAGTTGCTGATCCGGATCCACTCCTCGGAGGGCCGCCAGGAGATGATGTTGGGCCAGATGCAGCACCCGATCGTCTTCTTGCGGAACATCTCTCGTATCTTGGCCCAGTCGAGCACCTCGATCTCGGACTCGACCCCGATGTCCTTGTAGTAGATGCCCAGGGCCTCGGCCACCTGCGGCCCTTCCGACTCGCCCGGCTCGGTGAACGCCAGGACCTTGACCTTGAGCTGGCCGGGGCCGTAGCCGGCCTGCTTCAAGAGCGCCTTGGCCTTCGCGGGATCATAGCCGTACATTTTGTCGAAACGATGCTGCCACTCGGGGTTGTAACCCTCGGACTTCTCGGACCAGCCCGTCACGTACACGGGGGATCCCTTGCCGGCGAACACCGTATTGAGGAGCTCTTTGCGGTTGATGGCCATGTTCAGAGCCTGGCGCACCGGCTTCTTGGTCCAGGGCACGTCGGCCTTGAGCGCCGGGTCCCCCGGCATGAAGTACAGGCCACCCATGTACACCGTCATCCAGTCCACGGGGAACGACGACGAGAAGATCTTCATGCCCTTCTTGAGCGCGTCCTTCTGCAGCTCGCGGGGCAGGTCGGCGATGTGGGCCTCGCCGGAGAGCAGCAGGGCCAGGCGGGTCGACTCTTCGCGGGCCAGCCTGAACTCCAGCTGTTTGAAGGCCGGTTTCTCGCCGCCCCAGTGGTTGTCCACCCGCTCGAAGGTGATGTTCAGCCCCGGTTGCCGCCCGAGATACCGGTAGGACCCGGTGCCGGCGGGCCGCTTGTCGAAACCCTCCTGCCCTTCCTTGTCCCACTGGGCCTTGCTGACGATCCGGAGATCACCGGCACGGGAGGCCGCATACGGCATGATGGTCGTCGGGCGCTTCATACGGAACACGACGGTGTAGTCGTTGACGGCCTTGACCTCCTCGACCTGGCGCCAGAAGCCGGCCAGCGTAGCGGTCGATTCGGGACGCACCATCATGGAGTGAGAGAAGACGACGTCCTTGGCCGTCATCGGGCCGAATCCGTAGTGGAACTGAACCCCCTTACGCAGGACGAAGGTCCACTCCTTGAAATCGGGGCTGTTCGACCACTTCTCGGCCAGACGGGGGGTGTACTGGCCCGTCTTGGGATCCACCTCGAGCAACGTGTCGAGGAACGGGTCGTACTGGAGGTGGTCGGGTCGGGCCACCATCCAGAAGCGATTGCTATCCTCGAAGCCGGCGGACGCGAACACCAATTTCTCGACCTTCGGGCCCTGGGCCATTCCTGACATGGGCAGGGTCCCCACGGCAATGGCCAGCGCGGCCAGCAGTCCCAGCACAAGAAACGCGCGCCTTGCTCTCATGGACACCTCCTCTTACACGTGCCTGAGTTTGGGGTCGAGGTGGTCTCGGAGCCAGTCACCGAGCAGGTTCAGGGCGAGCACGGTCAGCATGATGGCCAGCCCCGGGAACATCGAGACCCACCAGGCGGTCACAATCAACTCACGCCCGTCGGCGATCATGAGGCCCCACGCTGGCGTGGGGCGCGGGAGCCCGGCACCCAGGAAGCTGAGCGCGGACTCGAGCAGGATGACGTAGCCCACCTGGAGCGTGGCCAGGACGATCAGAGAGTTGACGACATTGGGAAATATGTAGCGCGCCATGATGCGGGTGTGGGAAGCCCCGGCCACCCGGGCCCGGGCGATGAAGTCCCGCTGCTTGATGCTGAGAGTCTCGCCCCGGACCAGCCGGGCATAGCGCGCCCACAGCAGCACCACCAGGACAGTGATCACCGTCCCGAAGCTGGGGCCCACCGCCGCGACCAGGACCAGGGCTAACAAGATCGTCGGTAAGGACAGCGAGATGTCCACCAGGCGCATGAGCACGGCGTCCACCCGGCCGCCGAAGTAACCCGACATGATGCCCAGGCTGGTGCCGATGATGCCCCCGACGAAGATCGCCACCAGCGACACCATGAGCGAAACCCGGGCGCCGTGGATCATCCGGCTCAGGATGTCGCGCCCGAGCTTGTCGGTGCCCAGGGGATGCTCGATGCTACCCCCCTCCATCCAGACGGGGGCTCTCAACCGCTTGGCCAGTGATCCCTTCAGCGGATCGTAGGGCGCGACCTGCGCCGCAAACAGGGCGGGAATCACGAGCAGGAACGTGAGAATCCCGAGCGGGACCAGCGGGTACCGCCTCGCCTGACGCATCGCCCGGGCCACCCTGGGTGGCGCGTACCAGGGAAGCGTTCTCGCCGTCACAGTCGCCATCCGTGGGCCTCCTTTACCGCGTCCTCACTGGTACCGAATGCGGGGGTCGAGATAGGCGTAGAGAATGTCGACCAGCAGGTTGGTCAGGATGAAGATCGCGGAAAAGGTGATCACCACCGCCTGGACCACCTGGAAGTCTCGGGCCCGCACCGCATCCACCACGAGCAGCCCGGTGCCCGGCCAGGAGAACACGCTCTCGGTGACCACGGAGCCGGTCATCAGGACACCGGCGATGATCGCGAAGAACGTCAGGGGGGCGATGGCCGCGTTGCGCAGGCAGTGCTTCCACACGATTTTCCACTCCGCCAGACCTTTGATGCGGGTCAGCTTCACGAACTCACTGTCCAGCACCTCCAGCATGGAGGAGCGGACGAGCCGCATGATGGCGGCGACCTGGAACCAGCCGAGTGTGATGGCCGGCAGGATCATGTATTCGATCCCGCCCCGACCCGACGTCGGAAACCAGCCCAGGTGGACGGCAAAGATCCACATCAGCACGATGCCCAGCCAGAAACCGGGCAAGGACTGGCCGAGCAGGGCGATGAGCTTGGCCCCGGAGTCCCACGCGGTGCCCTTCATGACCGCAGCCATCACACCAATGGGCAGCGCGAGCACGACGCTGATGAGCAGCGCGAAGCCAGCGAGCTGGAGGGTGGCGGGCAGGCGCTGCCACACCAGTCCCATCGCCGTATACCCGTGCCACTTCCAGGAGTTCCCGAAGTCGCCCTGCAGGGCCTTGCTCAAGAAGATGAAGTACTGGGTGTAGAGCGGTTGATCCAACCCCCAGTGCTTGGAGAGCCGCTCGAAGTCCTCGGGCGTGGCCTCGAGCGGCAACATCACGTTCAGGGGGTCGCCAGTGATGCGGGCCAGGCTGAAGACGATAAGGCTCATGACCCAGAGGGCCAGGAGGCTCTGCAGGAAGCGTCTGAGGATGTAACGCTGCATGAATCCTCCTGCCCTGGCGGGATCTCACCCGCCAACCCCGCTCTGCGGGCCTCTCCGCCAGGAGCTTCGCCGACCTCCCGGCGGGGAGCCGCGCATTAACTGGCGACGGTACCCCAGGTTGATGTTGATTGGCAAGCCGCGCCGCGCTGTGGTTGCCTGGCCCCTGCGTGCATGGGAGAACCTCCCCCCTGCCTGAGGCCTCATCCCTGGACCCTTCCGCCCGCCTCGCTAGTTGCAAGCGCAAAGGAGGGGCTATGCGAGGGCTCCGGGCCATGATCGCGGGAGCGGGAGCGTCGCTGCTGCTGCTCGCGGCGTCGCCGGTGTGCACGTCGGCGGCCCCGCCGCTATCCCCGCTGGTGGTCGATTGGGAAAGCTACTTCCGCCTCGACTGGCAAACGGCCCAGGCCCGCGGGCGCACCGTCGTCCGCGGCACGATCCAGAACACGTCGACCTATCGGGCCCGGCGGATCCAGCTCCTGATCGAGGGCGTGGACACCAGCGGGGCGATCGTGAACCAGCGCGTCGAATGGCTGGGTAGCGATCTGATGCCCGGCGACCACCTTTTCTTCGAAAGCCCGGTGGGCGGGCCAGCCGCCAGCTATCGAGTGAGCGTGTTCGCCTTCGATGCGATTCGCCCGACCTAGCCTACGCCATCCATGCCTCGTCAGGACCTGACCCGATAGATCGCCGGTCGCTGGCGGTGGAACTCGGTGGCCCGCTCGTAGGCCGCCGCGATGCGGAACATCACGCGCTCCCGCCAGTCGTTGGCGATGATCTGCATCCCAATCGGCATGCCGTTGACCGCGAAGCCGCACGGCACCGACAGGGCCGGGAATCCCGTGAAGCTGATGGGTACCGTGAACTGGCCGACCCCCGGATTCGCTTCGGCATCCGCGGCGAGCGGGGGAGCCACGAACGGGTGGGTCGGCGTGATCAGCGCATCCACCTCCTTGAACACCTCGCGGA
The DNA here is from genome assembly GCA_035457825.1 of Candidatus Methylomirabilota bacterium. Classification (GTDB taxonomy): domain Bacteria; phylum Methylomirabilota; class Methylomirabilia; order Rokubacteriales; family CSP1-6; genus 40CM-4-69-5. The sequence continues at coordinate 3,496 of DATIAY010000078.1, read as the reverse complement.
TCTCGGTGACCTCGCGGAACCGTTGCCGGACGGCCGCCTCGTACGTGTCCCGGCTGATCTTCTCACCCTGGGCGATGTCGGCCAGCACGAGGGGATCGAACAGCTCCTTGCGGGCCGTGGCCCGGACGGTGTCGCCCAGGATCTGATTGAACTCGTAGAGCAGGATAGTGAGGGGATAGCGCGCGTCGATCGTCCCGCTGAGCAGGGGAACCTTGACCGGCTTGACCTCGGCCTCCAGCCCTGCGAGCTGATCGACGGCCGTGCCCACGGCTTTCCCCACCTCAAGCTCGACGTTGCGGTAAGTGAAGTCCTCCACGATGCCGACGCGCAACCCCTGCAGTCCGGCATTCAGCCCGATGGTGAAATTCTCCGTCGGTGAGGGCCGGGCGTTGGGGTCGCTCGGATCATAACCGGCGATGGCGGTGAGCAGCAGGGCGGCGTCCTCCACGGTGTGGGTGAGGGGACCGACCGTATCGAAGCTCCAGGCCCGCGGGAACGCCCCCCGCACGCTCACCCGTCCCCACGAGGGGCGCACGCCGACGAGGCCGAGCCAACTGGCCGGACCACGGATCGACACCCCGCTGTCGGTGCCCAGGCCGCCCAGGCAGAGCCCGGCGGCCACGGCCACCCCCGTGCCGCTGGACGAGCCGCCCGGCCAGCGAGTGAGGTCCCATGGATTGCGGGCATCGCCGTAGTACCGGTTGCGGCCGGCCGCTCCGACGGCGAACTCGCTCATGTGGGTCTTGCCCAGCATGACCGCGCCCGCTTCGCGCAGCCTTCGCACGGCCTCGGCGTCGCTTTGGGCGATCCGCCGGGCGAAGAACTCCGAGCCCATCGTGGTGAGGATCCCGGCCGTGTCGAGATTGTCCTTGTAGACGATGGGAATGCCGTGCAGGGGCCCGCGAAGTCTCCCGTGCTCCAGCTCGCGGTCCAGGTCGCCGGCCGTCGTCAAGGCGTGTTCCTCGGCGATCGTGATGAAGGCGTTCAGCTTGGGCTGCAGCTCCCGGGCGTGCTTGAGGTACGCGCGGGCCAGCTCGGTCACGCTCATCTGCCGGTTGCGAATGCGCCCGGCCGCTTCGGCAATGGTCCCGGGCAGATCCACCGAAGTGCTCGGCGCCGCCGATCTGCGTTGCGCGGCGGCCGGCGCGGGCGGCCCGGGCGCCAGCGCCATCAGGGCCGCCGTCGCACCCACGCCGCGGAGCAGGTCGCGCCGCGTGGGGGAGGACATCTCGTCCTGGTGGTGGGAGTCGCGCTCGACCGTGGCCATGAGTGCTCTCCTTGGCGTGGGGCGATACGGGACGCGCCTAGCCCGACTGCCCCGGCTCCCGTCGGACCGCCGTGGCCGGGGTGGGAAACTCCTCCGGGTCGATCGGGATCTCGATGACTGCCGGTTTGCCGGAGCGCAGGGCGGACCGGAGGGCATCACCCACTTGATCGGGGTGCTCGACGTAGTAGCCTTCGGCCCCGAAGATCCGGGCGTACTCGTCGTAGCGTGGGTTCCCGATGTCGCAGCCGATGTACCGGCCGTTGTAGAAGTGTTTCTGGTATGCCTTCTCGGAACCCCAGCAATTGTTGTTCATGACGACGGTCACGACGGCGATGCCGTGGCGTACGGCCGTCTCTAGCTCCTGAGCGTTCATCAGGAAGCCGCCGTCGCCATGGATGGCCAGCACCGGGTTGTCGGGCCGGCCGAGCTTGGCGCCCAGGGCGACGGGAAACGCAAAGCCCAGGCCGCCGAGGTCGAGTGGTGTGAGGAATGTGCGCGGGTGCCTGAAGTGCAGGCGATCGTAGCCGTAGGCGGGAGCGGCGCCGGCATCGAGCGTGACGATCGTCTCCGGGGGAAGCGCTCGCCGGAGCTCGGCATACACCCGCTGGGGTTTCAGCGGCTTGACCGCCAGCCCGGCCTCCGCGGCGAGCCGGGCCTGACGCTGGGCGCGCAGGCCCTCGGCTTCTCGTCGCCACGCCGTCCGGTCCGGCGCGCCCTGGCCGGCGAGGCCGGCCAGCAGGGCCCCGCATGCTTCGCGGGCGTCGGCCTGGATCCCGACCGTCATCGGGTAGTAGCGCCCGATGTCACGGCCGTCGACGTCGACGTGGATGAGCGGGATGCCCGGCCGGATGTAGCGGTCGTCGAAATGGCTCGTGAACTGCGCGAGCCGCGAGCCGATCACCAGAAGCGCATCCGCCCGTCGACAAGCGCTGGCGGCTTCGGGCGCCCCGGCCCGGCCGAGGGGTCCGATGTAGAGCGGATGATCGTTGGGCACCGCGTCGTTCCGCCCGTAGGCGGTGATCATCGGCATGGTGCACCGCTCGCTCAGCCGAACGACGAGCTCGTTGGCCTCGGCCCAGGTGGCGCCGCCACCGACTAGCAGCAGAGGGCGCTCGGCGCTCCCCAGCACCCGGGTGGCCTGGCCGATGGCATCGGGATGCGGGGGCTGCGGGTGCGTCACCCGGTAGCTCCCGGGCGCCAGGACGTCGGCCCGCGGCAGCGTGCCGTGGAGGACGTCGCGCGGGATCTCGACGAAGACCGGCCCGCGCCGGCCGCTGGTCGCCGCCCGCAGGGCCGCCCGCAGGAGCTCGGGAATGCGCTCGGGCCTGGTGATCTGGATGGCCAGCTTCGTCACGGGCCGGAACATGGCGATCAGATCGAACTCCTGAAACGCGTCCTTGTGCTGGTGCTCCAGGGGAACCCCGCCCACGAGGACGACCACGGGGGAATGGGCGACGTGGGCGGCGGCCACGCCCGTCAAGAGGTTGGTCGCGCCCGGGCCGCTGGTGACCAGGCAGGCGCCCGGCTGGCCCGTGACCCGCGCCAGCCCGTCGGCCATGAAAGACGCGGCCTGCTCGTGCCGCACGTTGATGTATTCCACGCTGTGATCGTCGTAGAGCGCGTCGAGGACCTCCAGGAAAGTCGCCCCCACGATCCCGAAGATGTAGCGCACCTGTTCGGCCTTCAACAGCCCCACGACCGCGCGCCCGCCGGTCAGCGTGTCCATGCTCGTGCCTCCCCCTATTCGCGGGAATATAATGCCCTACCCAAGGAGGGCGCCATGGCGACCGAGACCAGTCACGTTCCCATCCAGCCAGCCCAGGCCCAGCCGCCCCGCGGCGTCAACCACGTGGTCCTCAACGTGCGCAACCTCGAGCAGTCTCACCGCTTCTGGACCGAGATCATGGGCTTGCGGTGCGTGGCCGAGCTGCGCCCGATTCCCGGACGGACCCGGCCCAAGATGCGCTTCTACAGTGGCCTGGACGCGCAGGGCGCGGTGACCCATCACGACCTGGCGCTGGCCGAGGTGCCCCCGGCGGACGGCCCGCCGGCCGGGGATCGCGAGGCGTGGAGCCTTCAACCCAGGCAGGTGGGATTGAATCACGTGGCCATCGCCTGGCCCGATCGGGAGTCCTGGCTCAAGCAGCTCAACTTCCTGCGTAGCAAGGGTGTGCCCTTCCACCGACGGGTCAACCACGGCATGACCCACAGCGTGTACATCTCCGATCC
>DATIAY010000077.1:0-20706 GCA_035457825.1 Candidatus Methylomirabilota bacterium | reverse complement strand
CAACCAGGCCGGTGTCGCCCTCGAGAACGCCCGGCTGTTCGAGCAGAACCGGCGACAGGTGGAGGAGCTGTCCGTCCTGCACGAGCTCGCCCGGGCCGTGACGGGCCAGGTCGATCGCCAGGCCCTGCTAGAGGCCATTCGTCTGCAGCTGCCGCGGGTGATGGCCGTGGACCAGGTCACGGTGCTGCTCGTCGCGGACAAGACAGGCGAGGTGGAAACGGCGCTGCGCGTGCAGGCCGGTCGGATCGAGGCGAGCGGGGAGCGGCGCGCTCGGCACAGTGTGGGGCTCGCCGGCGTCGTGCTGGAGACGGGGCAGCCGCTGCGTACGGACGACTACGCGCTCGAGAGCGCCCGCCGGGGCCTCCCGCGCTTCGACGGGGGCGGGCTGCCGCACTGGGTCGGTGTGCCCCTCCTGGCCGGTCAGAGTGTGCTGGGGGTGCTGACCCTGAGCCGTCACGAGCATAGCTTCACGGAGACCGAGGTGCGGCTGGCCAGCAGCATCGCCGACCTGGCCGCCCTGGCATTGCGCAGCGCCCACCTGTTCGAGGAACGCTCGCGCGCCTACGGCGAGCTGGCCGCGGCGCAGGACCACCTGGTGCGGACGGAGAAGCTCCGGGCGCTCGGTGAAATGGCCTCGGGTGTGGCGCATGACTTCAACAACCTGCTGGCCGCCATCCTCGGCCGCACCCAGCTCCTCCTCCGCCGCATGGAGGATCCCCGGCTGCGCCAGTGGCTGCAGGTCATCGAGCGCTCGGCCCTGGACGGGGCCCAGACGGTGCGCCGGCTTCAAGAGTTCGCGCGGGTCCGCCGCGATCAGCCCCTGGTGCCGGTCGACCTCAACGAGGTGGTGCGGGACGCCGTGGAGATGACCCAGTCCCGCTGGCACGAGGACTGCCTCCGCCGCGGCGTCGTCATCGACGTGCGCACCAACCTGGGGGCGATTTCCCTGATTGCCGGAGACCCCGCGGAGCTGCGGGAGGCGATGACCAACCTCATCCTCAACGCGGTCGACGCCATGCCGTCGGGCGGCGCCCTCACGTTCACCTCGGCCCTCGTGGGCAACCAGGTGGAGGTGACGGTGAGCGACAGCGGGATGGGTATCCCTGAGGCGATCCGCGATAGCATCTTCGATCCGTTCTTCACCACCAAAGGCCCGCAGGGCACCGGGCTCGGGCTGTCCATGACCTACGGAATCCTCTCCCGGCACCGGGCCCAGATCACCGTGGAGAGCGAAGAGGGGCAGGGGTCCACGTTCCGGCTCCGGTTCCCCGCGCTGGCCACCCGGCCCACCGCCGCGACGTCGGGCGCGGAAGCCGCGCCCGATCCCCAGGCGCTGCGCTGCCTGGTCGTGGACGATGAGGAATCGGTGGGGGCGGTCATCGGCGACGTGCTGGAGGCCGTTGGCCACCACGCGGTGGTGCTGACCGACGGCGCCGCGGCCATCGAGCGCCTGCGCGATGAGCGCTTCGATGCCGTCTTCACCGACCTGGCCATGCCTGGCGTGTCGGGCTGGCAGGTGGCGCGCGCCGTCAAGGACAAGTCGCCGGAGGTGCCGGTGTTCGTAGTGACCGGCTTCGGGGTAGAGTTGTCGGCGGAGGAACGGCGGGCCCACGGGGTCACCGCCGTCTTCGCCAAGCCGTTGAACATCGAAGACCTCGTGAACGCGGTCGCGCAGATCGTGCGCTTGCGCGCCGAGCATGAGCGACTGGAGGATCGCTGATGGGGTACGAACACCTCACGCTCGAGCGTCGTGACCAGGTAGCGACGCTCACGCTGAATCGTCCCGATGCCTACAATGCGTTCAACCTCGCGTTTGGCCACGAGATCTTCCAGGCGGTGCTGGAGGCGGACGACGATCCCCGGGTCCGCTGTCTTCTCGTCACCGGCGCCGGCAAGGCCTTTTGCGCGGGCGGTGACGTCAGGGAGTTCGTGGAGCACTTGCCCCGGATCGGCGCCCACGCCAAGGAGCTCACCACATACCTGCACGGCGCCGTCTCGCGGCTGTGCCGCACCGACAAGCCCGTGGTCGTCGCCGTCAACGGCGTCGCCGCCGGGGGTGGGCTCTCCCTGGTGCTGGCCGGTGATCTGGTCCTGGCTGCCGAGTCGGCCCGGTTCACCATGGCGTACTCGAAGATCGCGGCCACCCCCGACGGCTCCTCCTCCTACTTCCTGCCCCGTCTGGTCGGCTTGCGCCGGGCCATGGAGTTGTATTTCACTAACCGGGTGCTCGCCGCGCGCGAGGCTCTGGAATGGGGGCTCGTGACACGCGTCGTCGCCGATGCCGAGCTCAGGCCGGCGGCCGAGGCCCTGGCCCGAGAGTTGGCCCAGGGCCCGACCCGGGCCTTCGGCGCGGCCAAGCGGTTGTTCCACCAGGCCACGTGGGAGAGCCTGGAGACGCAGATGGAACTGGAGGCCCAGGCGATCGCCGCCAGCGGCCGGACCGAGGATTTTCGCGAAGGCGTCACCGCGTTCGCCAACAAGAAGACGCCGACGTTCCGGGGGCAATGATGACCACGAAGCCACGCCTGTACCACCGCCCGGGCTGATCGTCCTGCGCCAAGACGCGAGAGCTCCTCGCGTCCTGGGGGGTCGAGTTCGACTCCGTCGACGTGCAAGCTAACCCGGCCGCGCGTGAAGACTTGCGGCGGCTCGGTGTGCCTCGGGTACCGGCGGTAGCCGTCGGCGACCGCGTGGTCCACGGATGGAATCCTGAAGGGTACGCGAAGCTACTCGGCGTGAGCTACACGCAGCCGGTCAACTTCCCGCCGGCGGAGCTGGCCCGGCGCCTGGACCGTGTCCTCGAATGCGCCGAACGACTGGTGCGGGCCTTCCCCGACGGCGCGCTCGACGTCATACCGCCGGAGCGCCGGCGGACGGTCCGTGATCTCGGCTATCACCTCTTCCGCGTGGGCTTGAGCTTCGTCGACGCCATGGATCGGGGAGAGCTGCCCGAAGGCTGGTTCGAGGAGCCGGCGCCACCCGAGATGCGCGAAGCCGCCGCCGTCGCCAGCTACGGCTCGCTCGTCCGGGGACGACTCCAGGGGTGGTTCCAGGGTGTGGCGGACGCCGAGTTCACGCGCGTCGTTGCCGTTTACTACGGCCCCCAGTCGGGTCATGAGCTGCTCGAGCGCACGACGTGGCACGCCGCCCAGCATCTGCGCCAGCTCTATGAGTTGGCCGGTCGACTGGGGGTCGCGGCGCCGTCACCGCTGCCGGTCGCTGAGTTTCGCGGGCTGCCCCTCCCCGACGCCGTCTGGTAGGCCTGCCCCGTCCAATCCTGGTTTTCCCGGGCGGCCGCGCTCAGGCCACGTCGCGGGCGAGCCGCACGCCGTAGTCGGAATAGCGCAGCCCGGGTGGCAGCGACGACCGATGCGCCACCGGGCTCCAGGGATCAGCGTGGCGCCAGGCGCCGCCCCGGCTCGCTCGTCGCGTGCCGGTCGTGGGCCCGTGCGGATTCCGCTCCGGCGAACACCCGTAGTAGGCCTCGTCGTACCAGTCCGCGCACCACTCGTGGCACACGCCCGAGAGCTCGGTCAGGCCCAGAGGGTTGGCCGGCGTCGTCCCGACCTCGGGCAGGCCGTCGAGGCGGAGCCCGGCGGGGGCGTCGCCCCACGGGTAGCGCGCCTGGACCAACCCGCCGCGCGCCGCCTTCTCCCACTCGGCCTCGGTGGGCAGCCGGGCCCCGATCCAGCGCGCGAAGAGGGCGGCCTCGTCCCAGCTCAGGCCCACGACCGGCTGGCGAGGCCGGGTGAATTCCGGCCGGCTCCAGAACCCCGGCGGTCTGGCTTCCGTTGCTGCGAGGTAGCCTGCATAGTCGGCGTTCGTCACCGGCGTCGTCGCGATGAGGAACTCATCGACCCACACCGTGTGAATCGGGCGCTCGTTGGGGTGACCCTGCTCCCACCCCATCTGAAACGGGCCCGCCGGGACGCGCCGAAAGTCCATTGGCCCTAGTACAGACGTCTCATTGTCTCAGGCTTCGGCACTCGGCCAAGATCAATCGTCATGAGTGCGCACGGGGAGCGGAAGGACACGCCGGCGGATCGCGAGTCGACCTATCGTGCGCTCGTGCGCGATGTGATCCTCGGGACCCTGGCGGTGGTGTTCATCAGCCTTGCCGTGCCGGCCTGGATCATTCGCGTAGAGTATCGCAGGAGTGTCGCCACCCCGGCGTCGCTGGCTCCGGCGGCCGAAGTCCTGCGCGAACGGGCGTCACCGGCCACCGTCGCGCCGCGGCCGCCCCACATTCTGGAGCTGGCCGAACGGCTCGTGCGGCAGGAGGCGGAGAGACGCGCCGCAGAGAGACGCGTTGCGGAGAGACGCGTTGAGGAGAGACGCGCCGCCGAAAGACGCGCCGCGGAGGGACGCGCTGCCGGGGATCCACCGACACGCGTGCCTCTTCCTCCCGCCCGGCCGGACTCATCCGTCGTCACCCCATCGGCCCTCGAAATTCCGCAATCGCCCTGACGAAAGGGCGACCGGGGGCACGCTGCAGCCCGGCGTGTCCTTGTCCTATAATTCCCGCATGAACTTCGCCCAGCGTATGTCCCGGCTCGGTACCGAATCGGCGTTTGAGGTCCTCGCCCGCGCCAGGGCTCTGGAGCGGCAGGGGCGGTCCATCATCCACCTGGAGATCGGCGAGCCCGATTTCGACACCCCGGCCCACATAAAGGATGCGGCCAAGCAGGCCCTGGACGCCGGCGCCACTCATTACGGCCCCTCGGCGGGCCTGCCCGAGCTCAGGGAGGCGATCGCCAAGCACGTGACCGAGACGCGCGGCGTGCCGGTGTCGCCGGAAGAGGTCGTGGTGACGCCGGGGGCCAAGCCGATCATGTTCTTCACCATCCTGGCCCTGGTGGGTGCCGGCGATGAGGTGATCTATCCCAACCCCGGCTTTCCCATCTACGAGTCGGTCATCAACTTCGTGGGCGGCACGCCGGTACCCATCCCGCTGCGTGAAGATACCGGCTTCGGCTTCGACCTCGACCTGTTCGAGCGCAAGCTGTCCTCCCGCACGCGGCTCATCATCATGAACTCTCCGGAGAATCCCACCGGGGGCGTGCTGGACCGCAGCCAGATCGAGCGCATCGCCGCCCTCGCCGCGGCCCGGTCCATTCCCGTGCTTGCCGACGAGATCTACCGGCAGTTCCTCTACGAGGGTGAGTTCGTCTCCATCATGGGCCTGCCTGGTATGCGTGACCTCACCATCCTGCTCGACGGCTTCTCGAAGTCGTACGCCATGACCGGCTGGCGTCTGGGGTTCGGGGTGATGCCGACACCGCTGGCCGAGCACGTCACGCGGCTGATGGTCAACTCGAACTCCTGCACGGCGTCTTTCGTCCAGCTGGCCGGCATCGCCGCGCTGCAGGGAGACCAGACGCCCACGGCCCGGATGGTGGCGGAGTTCAAGCGGCGCCGTGACCTCATCGTGGACGGTCTGAACCGCCTGCCTGGCGTGAGGTGCGCGCGGCCCCGGGGTGCCTTTTACGTGTTCCCCAACATTACGGGCACGCGCCGCACGTCGGCGGAGGTCGCCGAGCGCTTGCTGAACGAAGCCGGGGTGGCGGCGCTGGCCGGGACCGCGTTCGGCCAGTACGGCGAGGGCTATCTCCGCTTCTCCTACGCGAACTCCGAGGCCAACCTGCGCGCCGCGCTGGACCGGATGCGGCCGATTTTCGAGAGCCTGACCCGGTAACCTCGCGGTATGCCGTGCTCGGTCGCCGACGTCGTCGTCGACGAGCTCGTCGCCGCGGGCGTGGCGCGCGTCTTCACGGCGGGGCCCGGGTCCTCCCTCGATCCGTTGACCGTCGCCGCCCGCGCCCGTGGCCTGGTCGTCGTGGAGACCGGCGCTTCCAACACGGCTGCGATGATGGCCGCCGTTACCGGCGAGCTCGGCGAGACCCCCGGGGTGCTGGTTCTGGCGCCCACCGATGCGGTGGGCGCCGTCGCCGGGCTCAGCTACGCGGGAGCCGCCCGCGCGCCCCTGCTGCTGATCTGCAGCGGCGCTCTCGAGGCGGTGTCGGCCCCACGCAAAGACATCGTCCGCCCGACGAGGGAGTCGGCGGGTGAGGCTATTTCGAACGCGCTCCGTCTGGCTCTCGACGATCCGCGGGGGCCCGTGCACCTCGTGCTGCCCCCCGACCTCGCCGCGGCCCCAGCCGGTGCGGCGGGGATGCGAGGTTCGGCCATCGGGCCCCGGGCGGCCGCGGCGCCCCCGGCCGCGCTCCTCGACGAGGCCGCGAGGATTCTTGCCGCGGCGGCGCGGCCTGTGCTCGTGATCGGGCTCAGATGTCGCAATGCCGTCGCGTGGCTGCGCGCGCTGGCCGAGGCCGTTCCGATGCCGGCCCTCGCGACGCTCAAAGGCAAAGGCGTCTTGCCCGATCCCCACCCGCTCATGCTCGGCCCGCTCAGCGACGGGCGGGCCCTGTTCGCGCGCTCCGATCTGGTCGTCACCGTGGGGCTCGACCCTCTCGAGGAGATGGCCGGCACCTGGCCGCCGACGCTGCCCCGGCTCGATCTGGGGGCCACGGCGGACAGCGCGGTCGAGCGGGGGGACGTGGTGCGCGTGGGTGGTGACGTGGCGCTGATCATCGAAGAGCTGGCGCCGCGGCTTCGCGATCGGCCTCGTGCCGATTGGGACGTCGCCGAGCTCGATCGCCTCAAGCGGGGCCGCCGTGCCGCCCCTCCATCAGGAGAGCTATCCCCGACGCGAGTAGTGGAAGTCGTGCGCGCGCTCATGCCGGCTGGCACCATCGCCGCCGCCGATGAGGGGCCCTACGCCGCGGTGGTCGCCGCGGCGTGGCAAACGGTCGGGCCGAACCAGCTGCTGATCGGCCCTGGCTCTCCCCGGCAGCCGTTCGCTCCCGCCGCGGCCCTGGCGGCGTCGCTGGCTCGTTCCGGTGCGCGCACCGTGGCGTTCACCGACGCGCCCGGCCTTGCCGCGGCCGGCGACGCCGTGGCGACGGCGCGGCGGCTGCAAGTGCCGGTGGTGCTGATCGGCCTCGGCGCCGCCGCCGGTGAGGCGCCGCCCGGCGCGGCGGCATTGAACGACGACGAGCTGGCGAGTGCCCTGCACAGCGCCCTGGCCGGCAGCGGGCCGCTCATCATCCAGGCCGGCGTCAGACGCGAGCGGGAATCGCCGGTATAATCGGGCCATGGCCATCCTCACATCGCAGAACGAGCAAGAGATCCGTAAGGTGTTTGGACAGCTCAAGGATCCGGTCACACTCATCGTCTTCTCACAGTCGCTTGCCGCCGCTGATCTGTGCGCCCAGAACGAACAGCTCGTGCGTGAGGTAGCGGCGCTGAGCGACAAACTCGGCACGGAGGTGTTGAACCTGGCCATCGACCGCGGGCGGGCTGAGAGATATGGGGTTGATCAGGTGCCGGCCATCGTCGTGGAGGGCGCGCGCGACTACGGCCTCCGTTTCTACGGCGTGCCGCTGGGCTACGAGTTCAGCAATCTGATCGACGCCATCGTCGTCGCCTCCACGGGCGAGCCCGCGCTCGCCGAGGCCACGAAGACGGCCCTGGCCGGTCTGACCAGCGACATTGACATCAAGGTCTTCTCCACGCCAACCTGACCCCACTGTCCCCGGGCGGTGCGCCTGGCCCAGCACATGGCTGTCGCCTCGGAGCGGGTGCGGTCGACGGCGATCGAGGCGACGGAGTTCCCCGAGCTGAGCCGTGCCTACCAGGTCATGGCCGTGCCCAAGGTCGTCATCAACGATCGCGTGCAGTTCGAAGGAGCGCTCCCCGAGGCGGAATTCCTGAGCGCGGTCTTGCGAGCCTCCGCGAGCGACGTCGAACGCTGAACAGTCAGCGGGTGGTGATGAGGCGGGGTGGGCGGAGCCCTCAGAGACCACGAGGGTGGCGGCGCCGGGCGCGCTCCACGAATCTATCGATGGCCGAGGCCAGGAAGGTTGCAGGGAAACGGGTCTCTGAGGGCTCCGCCCACCCCGCCTCATCATCCCCGTCGCTGCTGTTCGCGTATGGCACGCTCATGAAGGGATTCAGCCGACATAGGCTTCTCGCCGGCGCCGTGAGCTTCGTGGGACGGGCCGGGGTCCGGGGAGGGCTCCTCGCGCTGGGCAGCTATCCCGGCCTGATCGAGGGGACGGACCTCGTGCAGGGCGAGCTCTATCGTCTGGACCGACCGGAAGTTCTCGCCGACATCGATCGCGAGGAGGGGTACAATTTTGAGCGCCGTACGACCCCGGTGAGGCGCGTCGATGGGCGCCGCGCGCGGGCCTGGGCGTACTGGTACCGCGGACCGAGGACACGCGCGCTCCCCATACCCGAGGGCGACTGGAGGACCCGATGGCGTTGACTGCCGCCGAGCTGATCAAAGCCGACCAGGACCACCTCATCCATCCGCTGCACCACCCGGTCGATGCGGCCGAGCCCACGATCTACGTGCGGGGGCGGGGGGCCACGGTGTTCGACCTCGGCGGGCACGAGTACCTCGACGGACTCAGCGGACTCTGGAACGTCAACGTGGGCCACGGGCGCGCCGAGCTGGCCGAGGCGGCGGCCCAGCAGATGCGGGAGCTGGCCTACTTCTCGGGGTATGTCGGCTCCTCCAACCTCCCGGCCATCAACCTTGCCCGGCGCCTGATCGAGCTGGCCTACGACAACATGCAGGCCGTCTTCTTCACGTCGGGGGGCGCCGAGTCCACCGAATCGGCGTTCAAGACCGCGCGGTTCTACTGGAAGGCGCGCGGCAAGCCGGAGAAGGTGAAGATCATCGCGCGTCACCACGCCTACCACGGCGTGACGGCCCAGGCGATGAGCGCCACCGGCATGGCCGCCTACTGGAAGATGTTCGAGCCGCGGGTGCCGGGCTTCCTCCACGTGCAGACCTGCTATCCCTACCGATTCCAGGGCCTTCGCGCCGGGGAGACGGTGGGGCAGGCCGCCGCCCGCGAGCTGGAGGAGGCGATCCTCCGCGAGGGCCCGGAGACGGTGGCGGCGTTCATCGCCGAGCCGATTCACGGCGGCGGGGGGGTCATTTATCCCACCGACGACTACTTCCCACGGGTGCGCGAGATCTGCTCTCGCCACCAGGTGCTGTTCATCGCCGATGAGGTGATCACCGGGTTCTGTCGCACGGGCCGCTGGTTCGCGATGGGCCACTGGAATGTGCTGCCCGACATGGTCGCCTTCGCCAAGGGCGTGACCTCGGGCTACCTGCCGCTGGGCGGCATCATGGTGAGCCGCGCCATCAAGGAGGCGATCGACGGCGTCAAGCCCGAGGATCGGTGGATGCACGCCTACACCTACTCCGGGCATCCGACGTGCTGCGCGGTAGCCCTCAAGAACATCGAGATCATGGAGCGCGAGCGCCTGTGGGAGAACGCGGCCCGGATGGGCGAGCGGCTCCACCAGGGTCTCGTGCAAGCCTTCGGCGACCACCCCCACGCGGGTGACATCCGGGGCGGCAAGGGGCTCCTGGCCGCCGTGGAGCTGGTCGCCGATCGGGCCACGAAGGCGAACTTCCCCAGCGACCGAAAGCTGGCGCCACGCGTGCAGGCCGAGATGATGAAGCGCGGCCTCGTCAGCCGCGTGCGCGCGCAGTCACCGGGTCCAGGGGGCATGGGCGACACGATCTTCTTCGCGCCGCCACTGGTGGTGACCGCCGCCGAGGTGGACCGAATCGTCAGCGCCACCCGTGACGCAGTCAAGGCTGCCGTCGGAGTATGAGGCGGGCGTGCGTCTGATCACCGCCCATCGGATCCTCATCGGGGCGGGTATCGTCTTTTTCCTCTTCTATGCCGGCGTGCGGGTCCGGCACTACCTGAACGGCGGGCCGCCCACCGACCTGGTGCAATCGCTGGTGGCGGCCGCGGTGGCCGTCGCCCTGGTGTTCTACTACCGCACGCTGCGGGGATGGGGGCGCCCGCGGTCCTGATCTACGACGGTGATTGCGCCATGTGCCGGGGCAGCGCGCTGTGGCTCATGCGGCGCGCGCTCGGCCGTGGCGCCGATCAGCTCGAGATCCTGCCCTGCCGGTCCGCGGCCCGGCGCGCCCGATTCCCGGCGATCGACGAGGCCGCGTGCCTGGCCGCGATGCAGCTCGTCCTGCCCGATGGCCGCGTCGTGAGCGGTGCCGATGCCGTGCCCGAGCTCCTTGCCCGCATGCCGGGGTGGCGCTGGCTCGGTCGCGCGTTCGACATACCGGGGGCCCGGCCGCTCGCGCGCCGTGCCTACGCCTGGATCGCGGCCAACCGTATGAAGCTCAGCTGTCGCCTTCCCCCTCCGTCCTGAAGGCTCGCTCAGCGCTGCCTCCCGATTGAGCACGGCGGCGCCGGCTGCCCGTGAGTGCGGCACCGGTATCGGCCCCTGTGTCGCGCCAAGTCTCAGCGGTCGTTGAGGAAGCTCGCCGTTCCATCTTCGGCATGCCGCTTGCTCGTGGCGCTGCCAGAGTGACAGCGCGCCTGCCCGGGCGCCGTGTGTTCCATGCCTGGCGAGGCAAGAACGCGGGGAGGACAGCGAGCGATGAGACGGGTCAGACAGGGGTGGCAGAGCGCGGGCGTGGTGGCGTTCATGGCGGCGCTCATCATCGTGGGACCTGGGATAGGGCAAGCCCAGGACAAGGGCCCTAACACGGGCCGCGTCTCTCTGGGCATGGGCGTGGACTTCACGACCCACTACTTCTTCCGGGGCATCTTGCAGGAAGACCAGGACTACATCGTTCAGCCGTACGGTGAGGTCACGTTCAAGCTCCTCGAGGGCGAAGGCGCATTCACGGGCCTCGGCTTCACACTGGGCCTGTGGAACAGCCTGCACGGCGGCCCCACGGGCACCGGGGGCGCCAACCAGGATCCTCGGATCTGGTACGAGGCTGACTTCTACGCGAAGGTGACGGCCACCCTCTTCGAAGACCTGACAGCGGCCATGATCTATACGGCGTACATGAGCCCCAACGGACGCTTTACGACCGTCGAAGAGCTCGCGTTCGGCTTCGGCTACAACGACAGCAAGCTCCTGGGGCCATTCGCCCTGAATCCGTCCGTGTTGATCGCGTTCGAGCTGGACGGGCAGGCCGACGGCGGCCTCGATGAGGGCGTCTATCTCCAGATCGGGCTGACGCCAGGTTACACGTTCAATGAGAAAGGCACGTACCCGCTGACCGTTTCGCTGCCGGTGGTGCTCGGACTGAGCCTGAGTGATTACTACGAGCGGGTGGGGGTCGGCGGTGAGGACGATACCTTTGGCTTCTTGAGCATCGGGCTGGGCGCCAGCGTGCCCCTCAAGTTCGTCCCCGCGTCCTACGGAGCCTGGTCGGCCAAGGCCTCGCTCACCTATATCACTCTGGGCGATAACCTCAAGGCCGCCAACAACCGCGAGAGCTCGGAAGTCATCGGCACGTTCGGCCTCGCCATGACCTACTAGAGGATCAAGTCTCCCGTCTCAGTCGTCGGTCCCATCGCTCCAACGGGTGTCGCCCTCACGCGAATGGGGGAGGTCTGGAGGGGGGCTCACCTCGAGCCCCCCTCCAGGCTGATAACGCTCTCTAGTCCATCTGCACTAGGCTAGCGACGCGCGGCTTTGCCGTCGCCCTCTGCTATCCTGAAAACGCTGTGGCTCCCGAAAGTATCTCGGCGCTCCAAGAACGACTGGCCTACGAGCAGAAGCTCATCGCTCTCGTCGATCGGATTCACGCCGCCAAGAGCCTCGACGACATCTTTCTCGAGCTGCAGGCCGAGATCCTGGGGGCCACCGACGGCGAGCGGCTGACTCTCTTCGCCGTCGATCCTGAGAAGCGCGAACTGTACTCGCGACTGGCCTCGGGCCCCTCCAGCGAGCTGCGGGAGATCCGGGTGCCCGTCAACGAGAAGAGCATCGTCGGCTTCGTGGCCTCGTCCCGGAGCCCGCTGAACATCATCGACGCCTACGACAAGAACGAGCTCACCCGGCTGGCGCCCTCGCTGGCCTTCGACAATACCTGGGACAGCAAGAGCGGCTTCCGGACCAAACAGGTCCTGGCCATCCCCGTCTTTCACGACAATCGGGTGGTGGGCGTGATGCAGCTCCTCAACAAGAAGCGGGGCCCACGCTTCACCCGAGAAGACGAGAGC
The DNA here is from genome assembly GCA_035457825.1 of Candidatus Methylomirabilota bacterium. Classification (GTDB taxonomy): domain Bacteria; phylum Methylomirabilota; class Methylomirabilia; order Rokubacteriales; family CSP1-6; genus 40CM-4-69-5. The sequence goes on along the minus strand of DATIAY010000077.1, from coordinate 8,626 downwards.
AGTCTGGCCCGCATCGCCAAGACCCTGGGCATCGCGCTGCACAACCAGATCCACCTGGCCCAGAAGCGGGGGGGCAAGTTCGACTACCTGCTGGCCCACCACCTCATCACCCAGGAGGAGCTGAACCACGCCAACGCCGAGGCCCGGCGCCGCCAGGTCGATGTGGAGACCATCCTGCTCGAGCAGAGCAAGATCCCCAAATCCGAGCTGGGAGCGGCGCTGAGCCAGTTCTACCGTTGCCCCTTCATCGAGTACGACGACAAGGTCATTCCGCCGCCCGACCTCATGCGGGATCTCAAGCTGGAATACCTCAAGAAGACCCTCTGGCTGCCGCTCCGGCGCGACGACCGGGGCCTGACCGTCCTCGTCGACAATCCCCAGGACATCCAGAAGATCGACACCATCCAGCAGCTCCTGCCCCGGCACAAGATCAACCTGGCGGTAGGGCTGCGTAACGACATCCTCATGTTCCTGGGCGCCGCCAGCGGCGAGCTCACGCCCAAGGGGTCGCTGGGCGAGATCCTGGGCGACCTCAAGGGCGACGAGGGCCCCGACCGCGATGAGATCTCCGCCGCCGAGCTCGACGAGAACGACAGCGCGATCATCCGACTGGCCAACCAGCTCATCGTGGACGCCTACCGGGCCCGGGCCTCCGACATCCACATCGAACCGTACGGTTCGCAGCGCGACACCGTGATCCGCATCCGCGTCGATGGCTCCTGCACGGAGTACCAGCGCGTGCCCGGAGCCTACCGGCGCGCCATCGTGGCCCGGATCAAGATCATGGCCCAGCTGGACATCGCCGAGCGGCGCAAGCCGCAGGACGGCAAGATCAAGTTCCGGCTGCCCGACAACCGTGACATCGAGCTGCGGGTGGCCACCGTGCCCACCGCCGGGGGCAACGAGGACGTGGTCATGCGCATCCTCGCCTCCAACGAGCCCATTCCCATCGACAAGCTGGGCATGACTGATCGCAACCTGCGCGAGCTCAAGATCATCGCCGAGAAGCCCTACGGTCTCATCCTCGTCGTGGGGCCGACCGGCTCGGGCAAGACGACCACGCTGCACTCGGTGCTGGGCTTCATCAACCGGCCCGACCGGAAGATCTGGACGGCCGAGGATCCCGTGGAAATCACGCAGTGGGGTCTGCGCCAGGTGCAGGTCAACCCCAAGATCGGGCTCACCTTCGCGTCGACCATGCGCTCCTTCCTGCGCGCCGACCCCGACGTGATCATGGTGGGTGAGATGCGCGACCAGGAGACCGCGGAGACGGGCATCGAGGCCTCGCTGACCGGCCACCTGGTCTGCAGCACTCTGCACACCAACAGCGCCGTGGAGACGATCGTGCGCCTGCTCGACATGGGGCTCGATCCCTTCAACTTTGCCGACGCGCTGCTCGGCGTGGCCGCCCAGCGGCTGGTGAAGCGCATCTGTGACAGCTGCAAGGAGCGCTATCACCCCGACCGGACCGAGTTCGAGGCGCTGACCCAGGCCTACGGCAAGGAGGAGTTCGAGGCCCTGGGCCACCGGTACGACGACCGGTTCACCCTGTTCCGGGGCCGGGGCTGCGCCCAGTGCAACAACAGCGGCTACCGGGGCCGGGGCGGCATCCACGAGCTGCTGATCGCCAGCGACGAGATCAAGCGGCTCATCCAGATCAAGGCTCGCACGGCCGAGATCTTCACGCAGGCCAAGAGCGAGGGCATGAGCACGCTGGTCCAGGACGGCATCTTGAAGTCGCTCAGCGGGCTGACCGACTTCCGCCAGGTCAAGGCCGTCGCCATCAAGTAGCCCTCAGGTCCGCTCGGATTTCAGCTTCACGTCCCTGAACATGATGTAGAGCAGCACGTCGTAGAGCATCTTGAGCCCCCCGCCCAGCACGAAGGGCGCTCCCAGCGCCAGCGCCTGCATGGTCCAGCCTGTGAGCGCGGGGGACGCCGCCTGGGCCACCGTACGGGTGAGGGTGGTCAGGCTGGCCGCGGCCTCGCGCTCGTGATCCTCGACTACCGCCATCACGTAGGCCTGGCGCGTCGGTACGTCGATCTGGGAGAGGAGCTGGCGACCGAGCAGCAGCGCGACGGCCGCGGTCGCGCTCGGCGCCACGGCGATGGCGATCAGCAGGACGTTGGAGACCAGGTGTGAGACGACCATGGTCGGCAGGAGCCCGAAGCGATGGGCCAGCGGCGTGGCGAGAAGAAGCGAGGCCGCGGTGAGGAGCTGGGCGGCGAAGAAGACGAGGCCGAGGTCGGCCAGCGCAAGGCCGAAACGAGTGTGCAGGAAATAGGCGACAAGGGACTGCAGCACGAAGCCCCCGGCGAACGAGTCGAGGGAGAAGAGGGTGGCCATCCGCCTGATGAGCGGAGCCGAGCCCCGCGGAGCGGGGGAACGGATGACCGCGCCCGTCGCCCCCACCGGCAGGCGCCAGTACACGGCCAGCTGGAGGACGGCCCCGGCCACGAAGGCCAGGAACAGGCTCTGGTAACCGCCGGCGACGCCGGCGACCGCGGCCCCGAAGCCCGCGGCGGCATAGCCGATGAGGTTGTACACACTGAATGCGGCGGTCCGGCGGGAGCCGGTCACCGCGCGGGCGATCACCACCTGCTCGATGGTGAGGAAGGGGCCCGTCTCGCCGCTGCCCACGGCCACGTTGCCCACCATGGCTCCCACGACGACGAGCCAGGGGTGCTTGGAGGCAAGCAAGAGCAGGCCGCCCATCACCATGAGGGCGGCCAGGCCGAGCAACGCGGCGCGGGCGCCGTGACGCTCGGCCGGCCGCCGCACGGCCCAGGTCAGGAGCGCGCTGGCCACCAGAGTGAGCGTCACCGCTGCCCCGACGCCAGTGGCGCCGACGCCGAGCTCCGCGAGGTAGACGGGCAGAAGAATGCCGAGATAGCCGTAGCCGAACGTGCGTACGGTCTTCGCGGCAAGGATGAGGACGATCGCGGGTGGGTACGCCTGCATGACCGCCCATTTGCAGCCAGCCGGCCCTGCAGGTCAAGCTTGCGCTTGACAATAGGCTCATCACGTGATGAGTATATGGGCCCGACCAGGGTTGGAGGATCGAAAGATGAGCCGCATGGAGCAGGTCCTGAATGACGAGATCGGTCAGCTTCTCGAGCGTTTGTCCGGCACCGTCCCCGACGGATGCCTGGAAGCGACCGCGAGCCGGAATCCGGTGCTGAGGCGGAGGCTGGACGAGGTGGAAGGCCAGATAGCGAGCGTCAGGGCGGCGCTGATCGACAGCTATAGTCGCTGGCGGCGGAGCCTCGACGACCTGGAGAACATCTGGGCCCTGGCCGCCTGGAAGGCGGCTGGGGAGGACGCGCCCTACCGCGAGTGCGCCTGAGGAGCGAACTCAGCGAGCCCGCTCACTCGTGAAGGCGAGGCGGACAGCCTCGAAGCGCTGCCAGTAATCCGGAAGTTCTCGGGCCATCGTTACCTGCGCCGCCATCAGGCACGCAAGGGGATCGGTGCCGGCGCGGTTCGCCGCCTCTGCGGCCTTGGTCCCCTGGTCCGCGGAGAGGATGGGTAGCAAGTCGGCTCGCAGCCGCTCCAGGAAGGTGCGGACCCCGGCGGTGAACTCCTCGCGATCGCGCTCGTTGTCGGCGATCGGCTCGGGCAGCCCCTGATTCCGACGGCGCCGCACCATCACCTCGAGGCTCACCGAGTCGACGGCGTCGGCGATACGCTCGCGCACCTCGCCCTCGATGAGCGCGAGCAGATCGCGAGGCTGGCCGGGGCGGGTCCGGAAGGGCACGTCTCACTCCAGCATGCGCCGGATCCCGGTGGCCAGCGGCAGCGGCGTCAGGCCGAAGGTGGAGTAGAACGGCGTCGGGTTGCCGGCATTGTCCTCTTCGAGCATCAGGAGCTGATCTGGCGTCACGGGGAATCCGGGCAAGCGGTGCAACAGCCAGGTGAGGGGGCGCATCAGGCCCAGGGGCAGATGCACCTTGTGCACGCGCCGCCGGCCCACCGCCGCTCCGATCACGTCCAGCAACTCGGTCAGGGTGACGGTATCGGGCCCGCCGACCTCGTAGGTCTGCTTCTCGGCGTCGGCTGTGACGAGGCCCCGGGCGAAGCCCTCGGCCACGTGCTCGACGGGGACGGGTTGCAGCCGTTGCCGTCCGCTCCCGATCACCGGCATGAGCGGATAGCGCCCGACGAAGTACGCCAGCATCGTGACGAACTCGTCGCCACGCCCGTAGATGATCGAAGGTCGGAAGATGGTCCAGCGCAGCCCGCTGGCCCGAACCGCCTCCTCGGCGGCCCACTTCGTGCGGTGATACCGGGAGCGCGCGTTCGGTCGCGTGCCGAGCGCGCTCATCTGCAAGAAGCGCCGAACGCCGGCCGCGGCGGCCGCCTCGATCACGTTGATGGTGCCCTGGGTATGAACCTGCTCGAAGGTGACCCCACGGGAGGGCTGCTCGCGGATGATCCCGACGAGATGAATGACGGCCTGGCACCCCGCCATGCCTTCCTCGAGGCCCTGGCGGACGAGGACGTCGCCTTCCACCCGCTCGATGGCGCCCAGGCCGCGCAGGTCGCGCTCGGACCCCCGGCGAACGAGGCAGCGAACACTGTGACCATCGGCGCGAAGGGCCTGAACCACGGCCCGCCCGACGAACCCGGTCGCGCCGGTGACGAAGACACGGTACATACGGCGTCCCTACGCTAGCACAAGCGTGCCAGGCGCGGGAGGAGCGGGTGGCGCCGGCTCCTTAGGGCCAGGCCGCTCCCGATGCTAAGATCGCCACGTGGCTGCTCGCGGGGTCGCCGTGCTGGCCGTTGTCCTCGCCCTCGTCGTCACGTCCGCCACCTCGCTCGCCGTCCCCGGGGCTGGCTTCGACGACGTCGACGAGGCAGCCCGCGAGGCCGTCGCCTCCGGAGAGATCCCCGGGGTCGTCGTGCTGGTAGGACAGGGTGACCAGATCCTGCTCCATCAGGCGTGGGGGTGGCGGAGCCTGGTGCCCGAGCCCGACCCGATGACGACGGACACCATCTTCGACGTGGCCTCGCTCACCAAGCCACTGGGAACCGCCATCGCCGTCATGGCCCTGGTCGAGCGCGGCGACATCAAGCTGGAGGCGCCGCTGGGGCGTTATCTGAGAGAGTTCCGCGGCAGCGCCTTCGATGGCGTGACGATCGAGCGGATCCTGGGCCACACGGCGGGCTTCCCGGCCCTGCCGGCCACCGACGCGCTGGTCGGTGGCTTCCCGGCCGCGGCGCGGGCCCTGGCCCATCGGCCGCTCGATTACCCGCCCGGCACGGGCTTTCAGTACAGCGACACGGGGTTCATCGTGCTCGGGGAGGTCATTCGTCGGGTCAGCGGCGAGCCGCTCGATCGCTACCTCGAACGCATTCTCTTCAGGCCCCTGGGACTCCGGGACACTACGTTCCGTCCTCCGGAGGCGATGAGACCACGGGTCGCTCCCACGGAGTTCAACCCCGGCGGCCTGCTCCGCGGCCGCGTCCACGATCCGCGGGCCCGGCAGCTCGGCGGCGTGGCCGGCCATGCGGGCATGTTTTCCACCACCGCCGATCTCGCCCGCATGTGCCGCATGCTGCTCAACGGCGGCGAGCTGGACGGTAAGCGGATCCTCCGCCCGGCCAGTGTGCACCGGATGTGGGCGCGCCTGCCGGAGGCCGACGGACGGCGTGCGCTGGGGTGGGACATTAACTCGACCTTCGCTCAGCCCATGACCGTATTTTTCCCGCCCGATTCCGTCGGCCACACCGGCTTTACCGGCACCATGGTGTGGATCGATCCTCCCAGCCGGAACTACATGCTTGTCCTCACCAACCGCGTGCACCCGAGCGGCGGTGGCGCCGCGCGCATCCGGGAGCTGCGCCTGCGGGTGGCCGCCGCCGTGGGGGCTGCGCTCTTCCGGCCGCCGCTGGCGCCGACAGTGCTCCCCGCGGCCGCCGGGCCGGCCGCCGATGGTGAGGAAAAGGCCGGATCGGTGATGGAGGTGCCCGTCCCACCGCCCGGGCGGGTGCGCTCGGGCCTCGACGTGATGGCCGAGCAGAGCTTCGCGCCGTTCCAGGGGCAGACCGTCGGCCTGATTACGAACCATACCGGCCTCGACACCCTCGGCCGTCGGGGGATCGATCTTCTGGCGCGCGCTCCCGGGGTACGTCTGGGCGCCATCTTCAGCCCCGAGCACGGCATCACTGGCGATGCGACCACCGACGTGCCCCACGGCCGGGACCCGTCGACCGGGGTGCCGATCTGGAGCCTCTACGGCTCCACCCGGCGGCCTACGTCCGAGATGCTGCGCGGGCTCACCGTTCTCGTGTACGACATCCAGGATATCGGCGTCCGCTACTACACCTACCTCACCACGCTCGTCTACGTCATGGAGGAGGCCGGGCGGCGGGGCCTGCCACTGGTGGTGCTCGACCGACCCAACCCCATCACCGGCCGCGTCGTCGAGGGGCCGATCATGGAGCCGGACCTCCGGTCCTTCGTGGCGCCGCACCCCATCCCCGTACGCACGGGTCTCACCATCGGGGAGTTCGCGAGACTCGTGGCCGCCGAGCGCCGGCTCCCGGTGTCGCTGACCGTGGTGCCGGCGGCGGGCTGGCAGCGCTCGCGGTGGTACGACGAAACGGGTTTACCGTGGGTGAATCCCTCGCCCAACATTCGCTCGGTGACGCAGGCGCTCCTCTACTCGGGCATCGGTCTGCTGGAAGGCACCAATCTCTCGGTGGGGCGTGGCACGGACACTCCGTTCGATGTCGTGGGGGCGCCGTGGGTCGATCCCCACGGGCTGGCCAAGAGCCTCAGCGCCCGGCAGCTGCCCGGCGTGAAGTTCCAGGCCGTGATGTTCATGCCCACCGAAGACAAGCATGCGCTGACGACGTGCTGGGGCGTGCGTGTCATCGTGGTCGACCGGGATGTCATCCGCCCGGTGACGGTGGCGCTAGCGCTGGCTACCGAGCTGCGGGCTCAGCACCATGACCAGTTCAGGCCGGAGAACATCCAGTACCTGCTCGTGCACAGGCCCACCATGTGGGCTTTTCTCAGGGGCTCGCCGCTGGAGCGGCTAACGAGCTGGGCGGATCTGGAGCGGACGGCCTTCCTGACCCGGCGCGCCTCGCACTTGATCTATCATTAGCTTGGAGGGGGCAGAGACTGCCCCCTCCAAACCTCCCCTCGTTTGGTTGGCGGCCACACACGCGCCGCTCCAGATCTCCCCGTTCACGTGAGGTGTGACGATCGTTGCTGTCTCTCTAGACTGGGTTGGCTACTTGGCGTCGGCGAGGCGCTGCTCGACTACACGGAGCTGGCCCGGCATGGCCGTCCGCAACCGATCCCGTGAGCCGGCGGGAATCGTCACGCTAGTCGGGTCGCCGTCGCTCACGAATCGGTCCTGGGGACGGCGCTCGAAATACGTAAGCCAGTAGGCCAGGTCGCGCTCCACCGCCTGGATGCGGGGCAGCCGGACGGGGTCGAACGTGCGCGCAAAGGGCGAGGGCGCCGCACCGCCGGCCACCATCAGGATCGCGTCGTTGCGGTACGTCGAGCCCTTGGCGGTGCCCTGCAGCGCCCAGCTCACGTCCCGCGGGTAGACACCGTGGGGCAGGGCGAGCGTGCGCAGCCGGTAGTCAGGAACGTGGCGCTGGATCCACGTCTGGGCCTCGGCGATCTGCGCGCGCACCGTGGCCTCCTCGTACTTGCCCAGGTTCGCGTGCCAGAGGGTGTGGTTGCCGATCTCGTAGCCCCTGGAGACGAGGTACCGCAGCTTCCGCCCCTCGTGCTCGGGCTGGTTGAAGAGCCGGTTGGGCCGACTGGCTCCCGGTAGCACATAGAACGTGGCTGCCCGCCCGAAGTCGGGTCGCTCGCCGATGAACGCTTCCAGGATCCCCAGACCAGACTTGGGATCGATCTGGAGCTCGCCGTTGCCCTCGAGGTAGCGGAACTGCCCGGGCGAAGAGTCGTCGAAGGTCAGCACCACGGGGGTCATGCCCACGGGGAGCGCGATCCGGCCGTCCAGCACGTCGTTCAGCGCCACCAGCCGGTACCCCCGCGCGTAAAGCGTTTCCAGGTCCCGCCGGAAGTTTTCCGGCGTGCGCGTCCAGCGCTCCTCAGGGTAGTCGATCCGGTGGTATTCCAGGATCATGATCCGCCCGAGTTCGTTGGGGCGCAGGGGCTCGCCGGCCGAGGCGACGGCGATGGCGAACGCCAGCGCGGAGGCGGCGGCGAGGAGGCGGATCATCGGGCGGCCAGCGGTCCCTTGGGCTTGAGCGCGGCGGCGGTGTAGCTGTTGCGCGGATTCCACAGCATCCAGCCCGCCGCCCCCGCGTCGTCGGCGCCGCTGATCTGGGCGCGGATCTCGGCGGTGCCGAAGATCCGCCGGTCGAAGGCGTAGTCCCTGAAGTCCTGGAGCCAGGGCCGGACGCGGACGGGATGGCTGCCCGCCCGCTTGCGGATGAGTCTCACGCTCTCGTGCACCACCTGATAGGGATGAGCCACCGGGTTCCGGTACCCGGGAATGCCCAGGTGATAACCCGACGGGTAGACCATGGGGCAGATGAAGTCGAGGTGCGGGGCGAGTTCCTCGATGCGCTGCCCGATATCGGAATCGTTGTCGTTGAAGGCGGTGTAACCGAAGGTGTCGGCGGC
>DATIAY010000076.1:0-2236 GCA_035457825.1 Candidatus Methylomirabilota bacterium | reverse complement strand
GAGATGTTCCAGGCGTTGAGCCCCTCGTTCTCCGCCGTCTTGAAGCCGCCGCGCCAGCGGGTCAGCAGCGTGTTCCACTCCACGGGCTGGAGATCGACGTCGAGCCCGACGTCGCGGAGATTCTTCTGGATGAGCTCGTTCATCGCCAGCGGCAGCATCTGGCCCGAGCCCGAGGTGGAGATGAGGTGCACGGCCTTGGCCGGCCGCTTGCCGTCGCCGAAGCCCGCCTGCTTCAGGAGCTCCCGGGCCTTGGCCGGGTTGTACTCGTAGGTCTCCTTCGGGTTGCCGAACCACGGGTGGCCCTTGTAGGCGACGCCCGTGCCCGGGATGCACGTGTCGTTCAGCAGGCTCTTGCAGATGCCGACCCGGTCCACGGCGTAGTTGGCCGCCTTGCGGACGAGCTTGTTGCTCCACGGCTCCTTGTCGAGCCGGAGCGTGTGCGTCCAGTTGTGCGGGTAGGAGTTCAGCGTGATCTGGAAGCCCGCGGCCTTGAGCTGGGGGATGGCGTCGGGCGGCGGCACCTCGATCCAGTCCACCTGGCCGCTCCGCAGGGCCGCCAGGCGCGTGGTCAGCTCGGGCATCGGGAAGAGGATCAGCTTGTCGGCCTTCGGCCGGCGCTCGGAGCTCCAGTAGCTCTTGTTGGCCTCGAGCTCGAGACGCTCGCGGGGCACCAGCCGCGTCACCCGGAAGGGGCCGGTGCCGGAGGGCTGCTCGGCGAACTTCCGCCAGTCCCGGAACTTCTGCCACTGCGCGGGCGACACGATCACCATGTAGACGACCTGGTAGGGCACGAAGCTCGTGGGCTTGTCGGTCTCGATCTCGACGGTGTGCTCGTCGATCTTCTTGATGTCCTTGAGGGAGGCGAGACGGAAGCTGACCTGGCCGGAGCCGTAGGGGTCGAAGTGAGGCACGTCCTTCTTCTTGATGGACTCGAAGGTGAAGACGACCGCGTCGGCGTTGAACGCGCTGCCGTCGTGGAACTTCACGTTCCGCCGCAGCTTGAACACCCACTTCGTGGGCTGGTCCTTCCGCACCTCCCAGGACTCGGCGAGGCCGGGCACGAGCGGCGGCAACCGGTCGCCGCGGGTCAGGTCCCAGGCGATCAGGGGCTCGTAGATCTGGTAGCCGACGAAGCGGAAGCCCTCGAAGCCGTTGTCGGCCTGGCCGCCCGTGTACGGGATGTCGCTCGCCGTCATGCCGATGCGGAGCGTGCCCTGGGCGAAGGCGCCCCCGGCCACGACCAGGAGCGAGAGGAAGACCGCGGTCACCGTGACGAGCCGTCTCATGACGCCCTCCTTGAGGTTCACGACCGGGATGAGGATGACGAGGTCGGCGCCGTGACGCATCCGAACCGTTCGGGCGCGAGGTGGCAGCGCGCGTGGTGGTCGGGGCCGACGCGATGGAGCTCCGGCAGAAGCTGCCGGCAGGGGTCGCGCACCAGGGGGCAGCGCGGCGCGAACGCGCACCCCGGGGGCAGCGCGACGAGATCGGGGGGAGCCCCCGGGATCGGCACCAGCGGGATGCCCTTCTGGCCGCGCCGCACGGTGGCCTTCATCAGGCCTTCCGTGTAGGGGTGCGCCGGCCGGGCGAAGAGCGCGGCGATCGGCGCGTGCTCGACGATCCGCCCCGCGTACATCACGGCGGCGGAGTCGGCGATCTCGGCCGCGACGCCGAGGTCGTGGGTCACGAAGATCACGGCGAGCCCGAGCCGGCGCTGGAGGTCGCGGAGGAGCCAGAGGATCTGCGCCTGCACGGTGACGTCGAGCGCGGTGGTGGGCTCGTCGGCCAGGAGCAGCTCCGGCTCGCAGGCGAGCGCGATGGCCAGCATGGCCCGCTGGCGCATCCCGCCGGAGATCTCGTGCGGGTAGCTGTCGAGCACGCGCTCGGGCGCCGGCACCTGCACCATGTCGAGCAGCTCGCGGGCCCGGCGGCGCGCCTCGCCGCGGCCCAGCTCGCGATGCCGCACCAGCGTCTCGGCGATCTGGTCGCCCAGGGTGTAGACGGGATCGAGAGCGGTCATCGGCTCCTGGAACACCATGGACACCACGCGGCCCCGCAGCCCCTGCCGCTCCGCCTCCCCGAGGCGGTTCACGTCGCGGTCCTTGAGCAGCACCTCGCCGCTCACCCGGGCCTGGGCCGCCGGGTGCAAGCCGAGGATCGAGCGGAGCGTCACGCTCTTGCCGGAGCCCGACTCGCCGAGCAGCGCCAGCACCTGGCCCTTGTCGAGCTCGAACGA
>DATIAY010000075.1:0-19916 GCA_035457825.1 Candidatus Methylomirabilota bacterium | reverse complement strand
CAATCTTCGGCGCCCGGACGCCAGAAGGACACCTGTCCGTCGATGAAGCTGAGGCGTGGCGGCGTCAGTTTCGCTTCGAGGTCGACCGCGGGTGGGGCCTCGTCACCCCGGGCGGCCGGCACAGGGCCGACCGCCGGTACGAAAAGGACCAGCAGGGTTGCGATCACTGTCCGGGCGCGCGCTGGGAGCATGGATACCTCCGCAGCTCTTATGACAGCGTTCGCTCGGAAAGTGTTTATTTCGAGAGTGCGGGCAGGTCGGCCGCGACTAGGGCGCGGTGGGTCGGTCCGGACTACCTCGCCAGGCTCGGGAAGTGATCCCCCGATCGACGGACACCGCTGCCGGTCGCGGCTCGCGTTGCCCGCCCACGCCCGGTTTCCTGAACACCATCTCGCGGAGCTGAGACTTCAACAAGATCGAGTCGGACACGCGCAGGCGGTCGAACAGCCTGACGATGTCGCGATTCTCGAGCACGCGCTGCCGGGGGCAGGTCCCCGGGTGGGACCGGTAGCGGAGGTGCTCCTCGTCCTCGATGATGTAGCGCGTGTAGCCCCGCTCGTCTGACGCGACAGTGCTGAAGAAGACCAGGAGCGCTCCCGCGGGCTTGAGCAGGCGAATCAGCTCTCCGGCCAGCACCGTGGCGGCCGCGGCGTCGAGATAGTCGAACAGGTCCCAGCAGAGCACGGCGTCGATGCTCTGGTCGGGCCGGGGCAGGCGCGTGGCCAGGAACTGGGGAAACCGGTCCAGAGTCCCCCGCTCCACGTGGCGATCGAGATCGGCGTACAGATCTTCCACGTGGATTTTGCAGCGGATGCGCTCGCCGAAGAAGGCGATGTTGGGACCGATCCCGGGTCCGAGATCGAGGAGCTCAGCCGTCGGCCGCGGGCCGATGGCCTCCAGGAACTTGGCCAGTGCCGGGCTGCGAACGACGTCCGAAGTCTCAGACGCCGGCCAGCTCATCCTTGGCTGAGACCACGGGCAGGGGCGCTTTCCCGTCGTGCTTGGAGGTTCCCATCGCCCGCGACACCGGGCTGGCGCCCTCCTTCCGCTGCATGTCGATGCTGCCGCGGAAGTGCGCGCCATCGGCGATGGCGACGCGGGGAGCCACCACGTCGCCTTCCACCGAGCCGTTCTGCCCGATGTCGACCTTCTCGGTGGCGGTGAGGTTGCCGGTGACCTGACCGAGCACGACGACCGACTTGGCGAAGATCTGGGCCTTGAGGCGGCCGTTGGGTCCGACCGTCAGCACGTGGTCGCGAAGCTCAACCTTGCCTTCGACCTGGCCCTCGATGGTGAGATCCTCGCCCCCGCTCAGCTCGCCCTTGATGATGATGCTCTTTCCGATGGTCACGAACTCGTCTTTCATAGGCTTCTGCACCCCTCGCCCGGGGTCCGACGCGACTGGCATCACCGGTGACTCGTACGTCGACGCGGGGGTGCTCGTCATCCCAGTCGGCCGCGGCGCCTCTTCTCGCTTCCACATATCTACCCCCTCCATTGTGGAACGCCGTCCCCGCTGCGGACACGAAAAAGAGGCGGCCAATCCACCAGTCACAATTTGGAGCGCTCAGTATATAGCAAGCATCCGGCGTCAAGCCCCAAACGGATCATAGCGGATGAGGCTGGGGTAACCCCCCGGAAAACTTGACGATCAACGGGCCGAGGGGATGGCCCTCCTCTTGACCGGCGCAGGCCGGGCGGATAGGCTCGGGCCGCATTCTCGCTCGGCCCAGGGGGGAGCCAACCCATGAGCTACAAACTGCTGAGCTATCAGACGGGCCGGGAGGCCCGCGCGGGTGTGCTGGTCGGAGACATGGTGTACGACGCCGCCCGCATCACCAGCCACCCCGCATGGTCGAGCGTGCTGGCCCTGCTCGAGAACTGGAGCGCAGCCCGGCGGGGCCTGGCGCAGGCGACCAGGGCGATCGCGAGCGGGAAGCGCCGGGCCCGGGGGGTGCCCGTCGCCCGGATCCGGCTGCTGGCGCCTGTGCTCTATCCAGGGACGATCTTCTGTGCCGGCGCCAACTACAGGGATCACGTGCTGGAGATGGCGCGAGCTCAGAACGCGCCGCCGCCGCCCGATCCCCACGAGGTCGGCCTCGCGCCCTGGCACTTCATCAAGACCTCTCGCGGCTCGGTGGTGGGGCCGGGAGCCCGAGTCGCGCTGCCCCGCTATTCGAGCATGGTGGACTGGGAGGTCGAGCTGGCTGCGGTGATCGGCCGACCGGCAAAGGACGTGACGATCGCCCAGGCGCTGGACTGCGTCGCCGGCTACACGATCGGCAACGACCTGTCGGCGCGGGATGCGATGCGGCGGCCGCACCTGCCTGATGCCTCGCCGTTCAAAGTAGACTGGTTGAGCCAGAAGTGCTTCGATGGTTCCTGCCCGCTGGGGCCCTGGATCACGCCGTCGAGCGACATCGCCGATCCCCAGCAGCTCGGCCTGAAGCTGTGGGTGAACGACGAGCTGATGCAGGACTCGAATACCAGCCAGATGATCTTCTCCACCGCTGAGCAGATCGCCCACCTGTCCACCCGGGTCACCCTGCAGCCGGGCGACCTCGTCCTCACCGGCACTCCGGCCGGCGTGGGGATGGGGCGGGGACGGTTCCTGAAAGCCGGCGACACGGTCCGGCTGTGGATCGAGGCCATCGGGGAGCTGTGTCACACGATGCGCTAGGGCTGGAGCACAACCTTGCCGATCCCGCCACGCTCGGTGACGATTCGGTGCGCCAGGGCCGCCTCGGAGAGCGGGAGCACGCGGTCGATGAGCACGCGGTAGCGGCCGTCAGCGGCGGCCTGGAGGCTGAACTCGAGGTCCCCGGCTGTGATCCGGCCCACTGAGCCGATCACGGCGATGGAGTTGAGGTACAGGTGCTTGACGTCGAGCGGGACGGTGCCGCCGCCGTGCGCACCGGCGGTGATGAGCCGTCCGCCCCGGGCCAGACTCGCGAAGGCCTTGGGGAACAGCCCGGCATCGGCGATGTTCTCGAACACGACGTTGACGCCCCGCCCCCCCGTGATGCGCCGTACCTCGGCCGTCAGATCCTGAGTCCGGTAGTTGATGCCGTAGTCGGCGCCGAGGTCGACGGCCGCCCGGACGCGCTCGTCGGCGCCCGCGGCCGCGATGACTCGCGCGCCCAGGTGCTTCGCCGCCTGGACCCCGGCGGAACCGAGCCCCCCCGACGCGCCCATCACCAGCACCCAGTCCTCCGGGCCGAGCCTGGCGTCGTCCCGCAGCATGCTGAACGCGACCGGCGCGTGGCGCGAGACCACGGTGGCGGTGACGAAGTCGACCCCGTCGGGAATCGGGTGCGTGATCTCGACCGGCACCTTCACATACTCCGCGTACCCGCCCCAGACGTGCACGCCGACCAGCACCGGGCCCGAGGTCGCGGTGGGCGGGCGAAGGAGCTGCATGGTGGTGACCCGATCTCCCATCTTGCGAGTGCTCACACCCTGGCCGATGGCGCTCACGACGCCGGACGGATCGACGCCCAGGACGTGAGGAAGCGTGATGGGCATCGCGTAGGTCCCCGCCCGCACGACCAGATCGAGTGTGCGGTTCACCGATACGGCATGAACCCGGATGAGCACTTCGCCCGGCCCGGGCGTGGGCGTCGGGATCTCTTCGAGCCGGAGCACCTCCGGCGGCCCGAATTCTCGGAGCACGATGGCCTTCATCTGGTTGCCCAGTCCTCTGGTTGCCCGGTCCTCGAGACGACGGGGGCGGTTTCGGCACCGGGATTTTGCTTCGGCGCGGGGATTTGTCAAGCCGGGGAGGATGCCGTAGGATGCCGGGCCATGGCGACCAAGACCACATCCGACAAAGGCTCGACCCGCAACATGCGTCTGCTGTCCCACCATTCCCTCGACGGCTTCGGCAACTGCGGCGAGGGCATGGCCGTGCAGCTCACCCGCGACCGCCGCCGGATTCTCTGGCTGGCCCACGAGTCGGCGCCCAAGAACGTGACGGCCGTGGACGTGACCAATCCGCGCAAGCCGGCCGTGGTCGTCCAGACGGACCTGCCTCACGAAAAGATGCGGTCCAATTCGCTGGACGTGGTCGGCAATCTCCTGGTGGTGGCCTACCAGACGAGCGCCCCCGGTCTCACTCCGGCCGGCTTCGAGATCTTCGATGTGGAAGATCCGGCCAAGCCGCGCTCGATCGCCCTGTTCGACGCCTCCGGTCCCTCCTCCCGCGGGGTGCATCATCTCTGGTTCGTGGACGGTGCCTACGTGCACTGCGCATCCGGGGCCGCCGACTTCGTGCCCCGCAACCGCCGCGACGACCAGTGCTACCGGATCGTCGACATTCGACAGCCGACGCGCCCGAAGGAAG
This sequence comes from Candidatus Methylomirabilota bacterium, assembly GCA_035457825.1. Lineage (GTDB taxonomy): Bacteria > Methylomirabilota > Methylomirabilia > Rokubacteriales > CSP1-6 > 40CM-4-69-5. The sequence goes on along the minus strand of DATIAY010000075.1, from coordinate 15,574 downwards.
TAGGCCGGTGGTGGCTGCCGGGAACGCGCGAGGGCGATGCCGAGCCGGCGCCGGCTCGCCACCCCGTGTTCGACGCGGGCTACCGGGCCCACAACACCAACGTCTACCCGCGCCGCCCCGACCGGGCCTGGATCGGCTATCTCGATGGGGGCGCCATCATCCTGGACATCTCCGACATGGCGCATCCCCGGCTGGTGAGCCGATGGGACTATCACCCGCCCTTCCCCGGCTTCTGCCACACGGTGCTGCCGTTCCTCGAGCGTGGGCTGATGATCGTGAGCGACGAGTCGACCAAGGAGGCCGGCAAAGACTGGCCCAAACTGGTCTGGGTCGTCGACGTCCGCGAGGAGAGGAAGCCGGTGTCCATAAGCACCTGCCCGATCCCGCCCGTCAAGAGCTTCGCCGGGCGCGGCGGCCGTTACGGCGCTCACAACCTGCACGAGAACCGGCCGGTGCCCGGGGCCATGGTCTCCGAGGACATCGTGGTGGGGACGTTCTTCAACGGGGGCGTGCGGGTCTTCGACCTCAAGGATCCGTTTCGTCCCCAGGAAGTGGCGTGGGCGGTACCGCCGGCCCCGCGCAAGTCGCCGGCCAAGGCCATTCAGCTCAACGACGTGTTCGTGGACGATCGCGGGGTGGTGTTCACCGTGGATCGCCTCGTCGGCGGGCTCTACGCCTACGAGCTGAAGCTCTAACGCGGACTTCGGACAAGCGTCAAGCGTCATGGCCCAGCCGCTGCACGAGCTGCTCGCGCGCCGGATCGCCCGCTTCGTCGATCGCCGTCCTGACTGGGACGCGTTCGCCGACGCCCGCGTGGAGGGGTATCGCCGTGCCCAGCACCGCTACATCGGGTCGGGCGCGTCCGGCAAGGCCGATGCCAGCGTCGTCCCCGCCGAGCATTTCACGCTGAGCGTGATGTTCGTGCCCCCCGGCCAGGGCAATGCCCCGCACACTCACGAGGTGGAAGAGGTGTTCTTCGTCCTGGACGGCAAGGTGCGGGTCTTCGTCGAGGACGAGACCGGCGCCCGCGCGGAGGCGGTGCTCGGCCGCTGGGACTGCGTGTCGTGCCCTGCCAACGTCGTGCACGGCTTCGAGAACGTGGGGCTCGAGCCGGCCTACCTGCAAGTGATGTTGGGGAAGGCGCAGCCGGCCCTCATGAGCTATGCCGACGCGGAGCTACAGCAGAAACGCGACGCGCACCTGAAGGGCTCTATTTGACCGCCAGGGGATTCACCGGTGTGCCGACGGCCCCGGTGATCGGCAAGGGCGGGGCCACGAATTGAAACTCGTAGACCCGGTCCGCCGCGCAGTCCTCGGCCAGCGCATCGAGATCGAAGATCTCCCCGACCAGCAACCCCATGTGCGGGATCAGGATCTGATGCAGGGGCTGGTAGCTGCCGGCCAGCTCGTTAGGGCGCACCTCCATGCCCCAGGTGTCGGTGGCCAGCGCGGCCAGCTCGTGGGCGTGGATCCAGTCCGCTGTGTGGAACGATAAGCCGGGGGCGTCGCCGCCGGCGTACTCGCCCCAGCTCTTGCGGCGGCGGCACATCGCCATCTGGCCGGTGCGGACCAGCAACGCGTCACCGCGGCCGACCGTCACCCGGTGCGCCCTGACGGCTGCTTCGAGATCGTCAGTGGTGATGGCGTAGCCCGGCTCCAGCCACTCGACCCCCTTGACCCGCGGGATATCCAGCAGGACGCCGCGGGTGACGATGAAGCGCGCCATTTTCTCGATGCCGTTCCGCTTGGCGCCTTCGCTGGAGACCAGGTTGGCGTCATAGCCGTTGTAGAGCTTGCCGTCCAGGAAGCAGTGGGACAGCGCGTCCCACTGGGTGGCGCACTGCAGGGCCATGATCACCATGTCGTCGGCAAAGCCCACACCGCCCGGGCGCTTGAAGGCGCCGGTGGTGAAGTCGGGGCCGGTCAGGATCATGCGGTGGATGGGGTTGAAGCGGCGGGGCTGGTTGATCTGGGGCCCGCTGCTATCCAGGGGGATGGCCAGGGAAAAGCTCACGCCGCGCTTCACCAGCCGGCTGGCCCGGACCACCAGCTCCGGCGTGATGTAGTTCAGCGTGCCCAGCTCGTCCTCGGGGCCCCACTTGCCCCAGTTGCTGCACCGCTTACCGGTGTCGCGGATCAGGTCGCCCATGAGTGCACGTCCTCCCTGTCAGTGGTCACGATCAGTCAATCGTTCGGTTGAGGCTCGCCTAGCACGTGGGGCGATGCACGACCTCGGCGCCGATCTTTCGGGGCACCAGCGTGCCATCGCGCACGTCCCGCACGAGGCGACCGCCTTCCACCAGAACCCGGCCGCGCAGGATCGTCATCACGGGCCAGCCCCGCACCTCCCAACCCTCCCACGGGCTGTAATCGCTCACGTGAAAGTCCTCGCGGGTGAGCGTCTTGTGGATGGTGGGATCGATCAGGACCAGGTCGGCGTCGCTGCCCGGGGCGATGGCGCCCTTGCGCGGATAGAGGCCGAGGATCCGCGCCGCGTTGGTGGACGTCACCGCCGCGAAACGCTCCAGGGACATCCGCCGCTTGACCACGCCCTCGGTGAAGACGATGCCCATCCGCGCTTCGGCGCCGAGGTTGCCGCCGGTGACGTCCTCGACGGTCTTGCCACGGAGCTTGAGCTCGAGCGAGGTGGGGTACTCGTCGGTACCGGTGGTGGACACACCGTCGCGGACGAGCCCGTCCCACAGCGCGGCCTGGTCCTCGGGGTACTTCAGCGATGGGTAGGTGTGGTAGCAGAAGCCGCGAGGCCGCTTGTAGTCCTCGGCGTTGAAGCACGCGTAGTGGTGGAGGGTCTCGGCGTAGACGGGCAGGCCTTTGCTCCTGGCCTCCAGAACGGCGTCCACGCCCTCCTTGGCCGAGGTGTGGACGAAGTAGACGGCGGCGCCGGTGGCCTCGGCCACGTGGATGGTCCGGCGGAAGGCCAGGGCTTCGGAGAGCTTGTTGTGGACCAGTGGCAGATTCCAGCCCTCCATCCGGCCCTCTTCCCGTAGCTTCTCGTACATGAACTGAACGACGTCGTTGTCCTCGGCGTGCACCACCATGAGCCCACCGCGGCTGGCCACTTTCTCCATGGCGAGCTGGATGCGTCCGAAGTCGAGGCGGTAGGAATGGCGCTTGGGGTGTGGCGGCAGCACGTCGTTGGTGAACACCTTGAAGGTTGGGAAGCCGGCCTGGATCGCCTCCGGGAGCTGATCGAAGATCTTGAGGGGCAGCGCGCCCTGCAGGGTGACGTGGAAGCTGTAGTCGACGTAGGCATTGCCCTTCCACCGGGCCGCCCGCTGCTCGATCGTCGTGGGGACGTCGGCGCCCGGTCGCACGAAGCAGAAGTCCACGTGGGTCGTGGTCCCCCCGAAGGCCATCCCGCGGGTGTCCTCTTCGGGGCCCAGCGTGAACAGCCCTTCATCCGGGTGCATGGCGATGAAGTGGGCCAGGTGGGTGTGGGGTTCCACCCCGCCGGGCACGACGATCTTGCCTGCCGCGTCGATGACGCGCCCGGCCTCCGCGAGCGTGCCGGGGGCGGCGACCGCGGCGATCCGGTGGTCCTGGACGCCGACATCCCAGGCCCCGGCGCCCTGGGGTGTCACCACCTGTCCGCCGCGAATGATCAGGTCCAGCATGCGTTCCTCCTGAGGGTGCTCGAGGCGGCCTGGCTACGCCACGCCGTGGGACCCGCGGCGCAGAACCTTTCCGGGCAGCGCCCCCGTGTGTTTGCCGTCGTCCACCACGATCACGCCGTTCACGATCACTGCGGTGATACCGGCCGGATACCGGTGAGGGTCGTCGTAGGTGCTCCCCTCGGCGACAGCCAGGGGCTCGAAGAGCGTGAGATCCGCCCAGTACCCCTCGCGGATCAGCCCACGCTCGACGAGCCCCAACGCGGCGGCCGATCCACCGGTCATCTTGTGAATCGCCTCGGGCAGTGAGAACAGCCTGAGCTCGCGCGCGTAGTGGCCGAGCACGCGCACGAAGGTTCCGTAGAACCGCGGATGCGGCTTGCCCTGGCCGGTGATCCCGTAGGGCGCCACGGCGACGCCATCCGAACCGATCAGCACGACCGGCGAGCGCAGGATCTCCTGGACGTCGGCCTCGGACATCGACGTCAGCAACACGCGGGTGTGGCCTTCGTCGGCGACGAGCACGTCGCAGGCCGTCTCCAGCGGGTCTTCGGCCCGGCGGCGGGCGAGCTCGCCGATGGTCTGCCCCGCGTCCGGCCCGTGGTGCGGCGAGATCGCGATGCGGACGGCATCCCAGGAAGCCAGGCGCCCGAAGCTCCCGTAGCCGTGCGCCGCGATGTCCTGACGGACGCGGTCGCGCACGGCCGGATCACGCAATCGCTCCAGCATGGCGCCGAGGCCTCCGTCCTGCACCCAGAGCGGCAGCAGGTTGCGGAGCGGGTTACTGGCGGTGGTGTACGGGTACTGGTCCACGTCCACCCGCACCCCACGCCGTCGCGCCTCGTCGATCCGGGCCAGCAGCGCGCTGGCCCCGCCCCAGTTGTCGGTACCCGAGAGCTTCAGGTGGGCGATCTGGATGTGGATGCCGCAGGCCTCCCCGACGTGGATCGCCTCGTCCACGGCGGCGAACACGCGGCCAGCCTCGTTACGGACGTGGGAGGCGTAGGCCGCCGCGTGGCGGCGCAACACGCGTGCAAGCGCGAGCAGCTCGTCGGGACTGGCGTACGAACCGGGCGCCGTGAACAACCCCGACGAAAGCCCCAGCGCCCCGGCCTCCAGCGCTTCCTCGAGGAGCCGCTCCATCACGGCCAGCTCGTCGGCCCGCGGCGCCCGAGGCTCCATGCCCGTGGTCATGAGCCTGAGCGTATTGTGGCCGATCTGCATGACGGTGTTGACCGAGGTGGCCGGGAATGTGTCGAGATACGTGCTGAACGTAACCGGGTGGAATGGCAGCCAGGGCGCGCTCGCCGCCAGGTAGCTCCGCAGCAGCTCGGTCCGGTCCGGGAGCGCCGGCGCGACGGAGAAGCCACAGTTGCCGAGGACCTCGGTGGTCACGCCCTGACGGATCTTGCTCTCGGCGCGCTGATTCAGGGGCAACGTGAAGTCCGAGTGGGTGTGGATATCGATGAACCCGGGAGCGAGCACCGCGCCCGGGGCATCGATGACGCGGCGGGCCGGCCGGTCCGGCCCGCCGATGGCGCTGATGCGGCCGTCGCGCACCGCGACGTCGACCCGACGGCCGGGGGCGCCGGTCCCGTCGATGACCTCGGCCCCCCGAATCAGGAGATCGTCCATAGCCTTTCGGCGAGATCGCGGACGTCCTTGAGCTCCGGGAGCCGATCCACGGCTTCCATGACACGTTCTGTTCCGGAGGGGCCCAGGACGTCCCCGGCCAGTGCGCGGAACTTCGCCACCAGTTCCGCCGGCGGCACCGGGTTGGCGGCGTCGCCGCGGACCACGGCGGTGGTCGCCGTGAGCACCCGCCCGTCGCGGAGCGTGACGGTGACCCGGGCCGTGGGGCCGGCCTCGCGCATCGACATGGCCGGATCGCCGCGCATCTCCACTCGCCGGGCCAGCTCCCGTACGCGGGGATTCGCGCGCGTCGCATCGAGGAACGCCGCCACTCCGCTGCCGCCCATGACCACCGCGGCTGCTATCGCGTAGGGTACCGAGAACTTGGCCGCCAGCATGTTGGGCGGATCGGGCTCGCTCATGCGCGTCACGAACGTCACCGAGGTCACCGTGATCCCGGCGATCGCTTCGGGCTCGAGGGGCTCGCGGCTGAGCAATGCCTGGATCGCATCCAAGGCCGGGTGGTTATAGAGACAGCAGGCGTGGAGCTTGATGTAGTTGCGCTGGATCCGGTAGATCGCGGGCCGGTCATCGACCCCCAGATCGTCCACCGCGTGCTCGGCCTCGAAGCGCTCGCCCAGGATCGTCCCATAGACGTCGGACGGGGCATCACGGGGCGCGCTGTAGCCGCAGTCGAGCAGGTGGTTCGCTAGGATGCCCTGGAGGGCCGCCCGCCCGGGATAGAGGTTCCGGATGGTGGCGCCCTCGAAGCACGGCGCCCAGGAGTTGGCGGGGCTCATCGAGGCCGCGAGGTTGATCACCTGCCGGATGGCCGGCTCGTCACGTCCGAGCAGCCGGGCGACCGCGACGGCCGCCCCCGCGGTTCCCCACGTGCCGTGCGAATGGACGTTGGGCCGCACCGTGGTGGCGCCGCCCAGACGCGAGGTGATTTCATAGCCGGCCACCAGGCTCTCGATGAGCCGCCGGCCGTCGGCCCGCTGCTCCTCAGCGACGGCGAGAGCCGCCGGCAGCACGTGGATCGCGGGGTGGCCGCCGCCCCAGCGGTTGCCCTCGTCCACCTCGAAGGCCACGCCCGCCGTGGCGTTGGCGAGCGCGGCCAGCATCGGCTCGGCCCGCTCGCCGTGGCCGATCAAGGTGGCGGTCCGCGAACCCGAGCGTGCGGAGGCCAGGCGGGCCAGACGCGTGTTCTCCGCCAGCCGGCTGCCGGCCAGAATCGCGCCGAATGTGTCGAGGACCACGTTCTTGGCCGCGGCCACGGTCTCGTCGCTCAGATCGCCGAATCGCGTTCCGGCCGCCAGGTGAGCGAGACGATCCAGGTAGTCGCCCACTACTGCACCGCGCCCCCGAGGGGTGGTTGCGGCCGCCCCCGGAAGAGGTAACTGCCGTAGCCGGGCTCCTGCTCGAGCCGGCCCTGGTTCAGGAGGACGCGGCCTCGGAGGAACGTCATCCACGGCCGCCCCCGGATCTTCCAGCCCTCGTAGAGTGTCCAGCCGGCCATACCGTGGTGGTCGGCGACCCGGATGGTGCTCTCGGGCTCGGGATCGATGATCAGCAAATCGGCGTCGGCGCCCGGGCGGATCGTCCCCTTGCGCGGATAGAGCCCGAAGATCCGCGCCGGATTCTCGGCCAGGACCCGCGCCATCCAGGTGATGGGCAACCGGCGCTTCAGCACGCCCTCGCTGAACACGAGCGGCACCATGGTCTCCACCGAGGGGGCGCCAAACGGGATCGATCGACCGGCGGGGTCGACGAAGATGTTCTTCCATCCCGCTTCCTTGGCGGCCTTGGCCCGGGGGGCGTGATCGCTGCCCACGCTCGAGATGTGGCCGGCGGCGAGCCCCGTCCACAGGGCGTCGCGGTCGGGTCCGTCGGCGCGTCGCAGGGGCGGCCCCATCTTGGCTAGCGGTCCCCACCGCTCCATCTCGTCCTCGGTCAGCAGCAGGTACTGCGGGCAGGTCTCGGTCCACACCCGCTGGCCTCGGGCCTGAGCCTGCTTGATCCGCTCCAGGCCCAGCGCGGTGGAGAGGTGGACGACGTAGACGGGCGCGCCGGTCATCGCGCCCATGGCGATGGCCCGGTTGATGGCCTCCTCCTCCGTCCAGTCCGGGCAGGTGGCGGGAAAATGGCGGGGCTCGATGCGCCCCTCGGCCAGGGCGCGGGCTTCCAAATAATCGATCACGTCGCCGTTCTCGCAGTGGAGCTGGGCCAGGCCGCCGTGGGCGGCGATCACCTCCATCGCCTGGCAGATGAAGTCGTCGGAGCACATGCGGGGCGGGCGCTTCTTGTACGTCATGAACATCTTGAAGGAGCTCACGCCCAGCCGGACGGCTTCGGGCAGGCCTTCCAGGATCGGCGGCTGGTTGAACAGGATGTAGTGGAAGCCGAAGTCGAGCACCGACTGCCGTTCCGTCTCCCCGCGCTGCCGCGTGATCGCCTGGGGCAGGGTCTCACCGGCCCGGTCGTCGTAGACAGCGAACGCCAGCAGCGTCGTGAGACCGGCGTGGGCGGCGGCGATGGGGCCGCCCTTCCAGTCGTCGTATTCCGGGCCCAGGTGGATGTGACAGTCGATCGCCCCCGGCAGGACGTACTTGCCCCGCGCGTCGACGTAGCGGTGGGCCGGCGGCAGCAGATCCGCCGGCCCGATGGCGGCGATGGTCTCGCCGCGGATCGCCACAGCGGCGTCCAGGACGTCGGTAGCCGTCACCACCTGGCCGCCGTGCACGACGGTGTCGACGCGGGGGGCCGCCATCAGCGGACCTCGGTCTTGGCCTTCCACTTCACCAGCGTGGGGTCGACCTCCTCGAGCAGGCGCGTGTAGAACACGCTCTCGGGCGGGAACTTCTGCTTGATGCGGTCCAGCGAGTGCAGGAAATCCACGAACTCGCCCATGCCGCGGTGGATCTTCTCGTTCATCTCCATCGAGTAGATGTTCAGCGCCATGATGTCGCGGGTGAGCGCTTCGTCCGTCTTCATCTCGCGGGCCACGATCTTCACGGCGGCTTCCCGGTCTCGGTTGATGCTGTCGGTCGCCTTGCGCAGCGCGCGCAGGACGGCCTTCAGGGTGTTGGGGTTCTCCTTGAGCATCCTGCCGCTGGCTATCACGCCGGCGTGCACGTGCAGCCAGTCGACCTGGCCTTCCTTGCCGGGGATGAAGCTGCGGTTGCCGCTGAAGTACACCTTGCCCCCGGCCTGCTTGACGGCGTTGAACACCCACGGCGCCCAGGCGGCCATGGCGTCGATGTCGCCCTTGGCCAGGGCCGTCACGGCGTCGGGCGGGGAGAGGTTCACGAACTGGATTTTGCTGAAGTCCACCCCGTGGTCGCGGGCCATGGCCTGGATAGCCATCGTCACCGAAGCGCCCTTGGGCATGCCGATCTTGATCTTTTCGAAGTCCTTGGGCGAGCGGACGATCTCCTGCCCCTTCTTGCCGAGGACGATCTGCTGCGTGCCGGCGATGTCACTCTGGGGCGCGATGTTGTAGATGGTCTGCCCGGCGGCGGCGATGGGCACGACCATGGTGGCGGTGGCGGTGCCCAGGTGAATGTTGCCGGCGCCCCACATCGAGGGCAGGTCGGTGCCGGCGATGTACCACCGCGGGTTGACCTTGATGCCCTCGGCCTTGAAGTAGCCCATCTGGTCGGCGACGGCGAACTGCGAGGACATCTGCGCGTCGCGCACGAGCCAGGCGTCGATCTCCGTCACCTCGGGCTTGCCCTGCGCCTGGACGGCGCCGGGCAGCAGGAGCAGCAGGGCCAGGATCACGGTCAGCGTTCGCATGGTGTGACTCCTTTCAGGCCGCAGCCTGCCAGCGGATCAACATCCGCTCGGCCGCCTGCAACAGGGCGTTGATCAGGGAGCCCAGGAGCCCCAGCAGGAGGGCCCCCATGACGATCTGGGCCGGGTTGAAGAACGTCCGACCCTCCATGATGAGGTGGCCCAGTCCGGCGTCGGCGCCCATGAACTCCGCGCCCACGATGACGAAGAGGGCCAGGCCGACCCCCAACCGCAGGGCCACAATGATCCCCGGCAGCGAGGCGGGCAGCACCACGCGCCGGAGGAGGTCGGTGCGCGAGGCCCCCAGGCTGGCCGCGGCCCGCAGCAGCATGACGTCGGCGCGGAGCACGCTGGTGGCGATGGCCACGAACATGGGGAAGAACGTAGTGTAGCCGATGAAAGCCACCTTGGACGCCTCCCCGAGCCCGAACCACACCAGGAACATCGGCAGGAAGGCCAGCGGCGGGATCGGCCTCACGAACTCGACGACGGGCTCGACCATGAGCCGGAGCGGGACGCACATTCCCACCAGGATCCCGAGGCCGCGGGCGGCCAGGGCGGCCAGCCCGAAGCCCTGGGTCACCCGCCCGAGCGAGGTCAGGACGTGGCGGTGGAGCTCACCGTCGCGGGCGGTCTGCACGCCCACCGCGAGCACCTCGGTCGGCGTGGGCAGCAGCACGGGATTCATCAACGCCAGGCGGGCATAGAGCTCGGCGAAGCCCGCCCAGAGCACGAGGAGGCCCAGCAGCGCGGCGGCCCGGGCGATCACGGGTGCACCTTGGCCACTTCTTCCTTTACCACCCGAGTGATCTCGCTCTCATACTGCGTGAACTCGGCGGCAAAGCGGTCGCGGAGCTCCGGCAGCTTGATGGCGAACACCTGCTTGATTCGCCCGGGCGCCGAGGTGATGACCACGACCCGGTCGGCGAGATAGACCGCTTCGCGGATCGAGTGCGTCACGAACAGGATCGTCTTGTGCTCCACCCGCTGGATGCGGGAGAGCTCGTCCTGTAAGACTTCGCGGGTCTGGGCGTCCAGGGCCCCGAAGGGCTCGTCCATGAGAATGATGGCCGGGTTGTTGGCCAGCGCGCGGGCGATGGCCACGCGCTGCTTCATGCCGCCCGAGAGCTGGACGGGAAACTTCTGGGCGTGGGCGCCCAACCCCACCAGGTCCAGGTACCGGGCGACCGTGCGGCGCCGCTCCGCGGCCGGCAGGCCCTGCAGCACCAGGCCGAACTCGACGTTGCCGGCCACCGTGAGCCAGGGAAAGAGCACGTACTCCTGGAACACGACCCCCCGGTCGGCCCCGGGTGCCGTCACCGGCCGCCCGTCGACCAGCACCCTGCCCGCGCTGGGCTGGAGAAACCCGGCCACGATGTTGAGCAGCGTGGACTTGCCACATCCCGAGGGCCCGAGGAGGCAGACGAACTCGTGGTCGGCGATCTCGAGGTCCAGGTCCAGGAGGGCCGGGGCCGCGCCGAACGACTTGCTGACCTTCTGCACGTGAATTTTCGGTCCGTCCCGCATGGGCCTTCAGCTCGGATGCTGCCAGCGCAAGAGTCGGCGCTCCAGGACCCGCACCAGGCCGCTGCCGGCGTACCCCAGCAGGCCCAGCATGATGGCGGCCCCCAGCATCTGGGGCACGAGGAAGAAGTTGCGTCCGTCGTTGATGAGGAACCCCAGCCCGTGCTCGGCGGCGATGAACTCGGAGATGACGATGACGAAGAAGGCCAGGGCCACGCCCAGCCGCAGCCCGGTCATGATGTCGGGCAGGGCCGCGGGCAGGATCACGCGCACGAAGAGCTGTAGCCGCCGGGCTCCCAGGCTCTGGGCTGCTCGCAGAAGGAGCGGATCGATCTGCCGCACGGCGTGGACGGTGGTCAGGAACATGGGGAAGAACGTCGCGTAGGTGATGAAGCCGACCTTCGAGGTCTCGCCGATGCCCACCCACACGATGAACAGCGGCAGCATGGCCAGCGGCGGGATCGGGCGGAGCAGCTCGACGATGGGCTCGACGAGGTTGCGCAGCGGGCGGACGTACCCGGCGGCCAGGCCCAGCCCCAGCGCCAGCAGGGCGCCGGTGGTGAAGCCAAGGACCACCCGCTCGAGCGTGGCCCCCACGTGGGCCCACAGCTGTCCTTTCGCCCCGAGCTCGAGCACGGCGCCCACGACGACCCAGGGGCCGGGCAGGAAGATGGGGTTGAACAACCCGAGGAGCACGACCAGGCCGGAGACCAGGCTCCAGAGCGCGAGGAAGCCCAGCACCGCCCCCACGCGCAGCCGCCAGGCCCGGCCGGGCGGCTGCGCCGCTCCCCGCAGACCCGACTCCATCAGCTCGGGCAGGGTGTTGATGAAGGAGCTCATGGGATCACATCATCACCAGCCCGCCGTTGACGTCGAGGGTGGCGCCGGTCATGTAGGCGGCGGCGTCGGAGGCCAGGAACATCACGCACTCGGCGATCTCGGCCGGCTCGGAGACCCGGCGCACAGGCACGCCTTCCGCGAGCCGGCGTGACTCCTCGGGGCTGCGCAGCGCCTTCCAGCGCTCGGTGCCCACCGTGCCCGGCGCCACCGCGTTGACGGTGATGCCCTCGGCAGCGACTTCACGCGCCAGGTGGCGGGTGAATCCCAGGACGCCAGCCTTGGCGGCGGCGTAATGGGAGGCCACCGTCACGGCGCCGGCGCGGCCGGCCACGGACGACATGTTCACGATGCGCCCGGCCCGCTGGCCCTTCATGATCGGCAGCACCGCCTTGGCGCAGAGGAACATGCTGGTCAGGTTGAAGCGCAGTATGGAGTCCCACTCGTCCTCGGGGATCTCCTCGGTGCGGCGAATCACGGAAAACCCCCCGGCGTTGTTGACGAGGACATCGATGCGGGCCCAGCGGCCGATGACCGCCGCCACCGCCTCGCGCACCTCGGCCGGCACCGTGACATCGCAGCGGAGACCCAGAGCCTCCGTGCCGCGCTCGGTCACCTCTCGGACGAGCTTGTCGAGGGCGGCCGCCTCCACGTCGAGCAGGGCCAGCCGCGCCCCCTCGCGGGCAAAGCCGCGGGCGATGGCGGCCCCGATCCCTCGAGCGGCGCCGGTCACGATCACCACCTGTCCCGAGAATCTCATGGTAGCGAGAGCCGCGAGGCCGGCCTGGACCGAGGGTGGCCGGCTCTAGGCGGGTGTGGCTGCGTCGGGTGGCCTTCTCTAGGCGCGCGGGGCTTCATCGCAGAACCCTCTCCCCTGTGGCCGCGTCGAAGAAGACCAGCTTGTCGGGCCGGAAGCCGAAGCGCCGCTGGTCGCCCACGGCCACCTTGTCCTCGGCGTCCACCTTGGCCACGATCGAGGTCCGCCCGCCGTAGTCGAGGAACACCAGCGTTTCGTCCCCCATCGGCTCGATGAGGCTGACCGCGGCCGGCCAACCCTCACCGTCCGGCAAGAGCCGCACGTGCTCGGGCCGGATGCCGAGCGTGACGGCGCCGGCGCCAGCCGGCTCCCGGCGGCCCAGGTCCAGCGCGCCGCCCGCGGCGTCGAAGCGCAGCGTGTTGCCGTGGACAGCGAGCGCGCCGTCGATGAAGTTCATGGCCGGCACGCCGAAGAAGCCGGCGACGAACCGGTTGGCCGGATCGCCGTAGACCGTGAGCGGCGGCCCTACCTGCTGCACCAGGCCGCGGTCCATGACCACGATGCGGTCGGCCATCGTCATGGCCTCGGCCTGGTCGTGGGTCACGTAGACGAACGTGGCCCGGAGCGTCCCGTGCAGGCGCTTGAGCTCGGTGCGCATCTCCACGCGGAGCTTGGCGTCGAGGCTCGAGAGCGGCTCGTCCATGAGGAACACGGAGGGCTTGGTGACGATGGTGCGGGCCAGGGCCACCCGCTGGGCCTCGCCGCCCGAGCACTGCGCGGGCTTCTTGTCGAGCAGCGGCGCGATGCGCATCGTCGCGGCGGCCTCCTGGACACGCCGGCGGATCTCGTCCGCGGCCACCCGCTTGACCCGGAGGCCGAAGGCGATGTTCTCGAACACCGTCATGTGGGGAAAGAGCGCCAGGTCCTGAAAAACCATGCCCAGGTCGCGCTCGCCGGGCTCCACGTCGTTCACCACGCGGTCGCCGATGACGACCTCGCCGCCGGTCGGGGTCTCCAGCCCCGAGATCATGTTCAGGGTGGTGGTCTTGCCGCAGCCCGACGGGCCGACGAAGACCACGAACTCGCCGTCGCGGACCTCGAGGTTCACGCCGGCGACGGCGGTCAGGCCGCCGAAGGTCTTGACCAGATCGCGGAGGAGGATGCGGCTCACTTGCGGATCATCCCGAAGCTGAACCCCTTGACCAGGTGTTTCTGGATGAGAATGCCGAGGACCACGACGGGGACGGTGATGACCGTGCCGATAGCCGCCTGCGGGCCGTAGAGCCGGCCTTCCACGGCGCTCTGGAACTTGTTGAGGAGCACGGGCAGCGTGGTGACCTTCGGGTGGGTGAGGGTGAGGGCCAGCAGGAACTCGCTCCAGTTCAGGATGAAGATGAAGAGAAACGTCACCACCATGCCCGAGGCTACCAGCGGGAGCACCACGCGGCGGATCGTGGTCAGCCGACCGGCGCCCATCAGGCGCGCGGCGTGCTCGAGCGTGTAGGGAACCTCGTCGATGAAGCTCAGCATCATCCAGATCACGAACGGCAGCGTGGTGGCCGTGTACAGCAGGCCAAGCCCCAGATAGGTGTCGATGAGGGTCAGGCGGGCGCCGAAGAGCAAGGTCGTCGTGTGGGGAATCATGATGGCGTAGTAGATGAGGATGGGGATGGCGATCACGATCGGCGGCACCATCCGGATGGTCAGGATGGCGTAGCGGAAATTCTTCCCGCCCACGCCGAAGCGGGACACCGAGTATGCCAGGAAGGTCCCGAGCAGGAGCGAGACCAGGGAGCTCACGGCGCACACGACCAGCGAGTCGGCCACCGCGCCCCAGATGGCGAAGACCTGGTCGGTGGCCCCGCGGGCCAGATCGCGTCCCATCTCGCTGAAGGTGAAGATCTGCCGGTAGCTGTACAGCGTTGGCTCCCAGGGGAGCCAGTGCGGCGGCCACGCCACCCACTCCCACGACTCCTTGAAGGACGTGGAAACCATCCAGAAGATCGGGAACAGCACGAAGGCCGACCACGCGAGCAGGACCGCGTGCCGGACCCCGGGGAACAGCCACCGCGCGCGCCGGCCGCGCGTCCGGACGGTAGGCGGCATCGGGGACACGCCGGCGGTCATGCGCGGCGCTCCCGGAGCGTGGCGCTGCGCTGGCGCACCAGCAGGTAGATGCCGGCGTAGATCAGGACCGCGAACATCACCAGCAACAGGATCGAGGCGGCCGCGCCGAAGCTGAACTTGTTGAACTGCCAGACCTGACGCCAGAGGTAGAACGCCACCGTCTGGGTGGAGTTGCCCGGGCCCCCGAACGTGAGCAGCACGGACTGGTCGAAGATCTTGAGGGCCTCCATGCCGCGGATGACCACTGCGATGACGATGACGGGTTTGAGCAGGGGCAGCTGCACCCGCCGGAAGATCTGCCAGCGGTTGGCTCCCATCACCCGGGCGGCGTTCACGAGCTGCTGGGGCAGGGCGGAGAACCCCGACAGGAAGATCAGGAAGGTCAGCGAGGTCCACTGCCAGACATCGGCCAGGATGATCGCCCACTGGGCGGCCACCGGGTGCGACAGCCAGCGGATCCTCGGCTCGAGCCCCAGCAGCGCCGTCAGCGGCCACAGAAGCTGGTTCAGGGGGCCGGAGTCCAGGTAGATCATGGAGAAGTTGTAGCCGACGACGACGGGCACCACCATCATCGGCACGAGAAAGAGGGTCAGGTACACGCGCCGGCCCCGGAAGCGCCGGGCCACCAGCATGGCCAGCCCGAAGCCGATCACCAGTTCGAGGGCCACGGCCACACCGGCGAAGTAGAATGTGCGGGCCAGCGCCCACCAGAACTCGACGTCGGTCAAGACGTCGGTGTAGTTACCCAGCCCCTCGAAGTACGCCTGCTCGAAGGGGCGGTTGGCCCGCCACTTGAGCAGGCTGATGTACACGGTCAGCGCGAAGGGCACGGCGAGCAGGAGCAGGAACATCGCCTCCACGAGGACGAAGGGGATCAGCCGGAACACGCGCTCCTGCCCGAGCCAGGCGGCGACCGTGCCGCCCCGGGGCGCCGGAGCGGTCGTCGCCGCCGTCCTCGTCGCCTGTGCCTCAGCCACGCCTAGTCTCCTGCGTGCGAGTTCGTCGCCGCGGGCTTCGGCAGGGTCGGGGTGGCTGGGGGGCTCCCTCGACCACGAGGGTGGCGGCCGCAGGAACCGGGGTCGGCTGGGCTCCATCGCCGCGCTGGGTCCGCACAAGGTCGGCGGGAAACGGGTCGCGGGACCCCCCAACCACTCCGACCCCGCCGAAGCCACGTGGCGAACATCGAATCGGAAGACGAGTGGCGCGAGTCAACGTTCACGCACCGCGCTGCCGCCGGGGGCCGGGTGGGCACGGGGGTGGGGTCCGGGTA
>DATIAY010000074.1:0-9897 GCA_035457825.1 Candidatus Methylomirabilota bacterium | reverse complement strand
GGTTGCTTCAACGAGGCTAGCACATGGGCGCCCTCACGATGCTCGTCCTCAATGCGGGAAGCTCGTCGCTCAAGTTCCGTTTGAGCCGGTTCGAGAACGCCGGGGCGAAGGAGATCGTCCACGGTGTCATCGGGCGGATCGGGGGCGCCGGCGGCGAGACGGTCGAGGTTCGTGATCACGGCGAGGCGGTTCGACGGGTCGTCGAGCGGCTCGCAACCATGCCCGGCCCCCAGCCAATCGAGGCGGTCGGGCACCGGGTCGTGCATGGGGGACGTCGGTTCGTCGAGCCGACGCGGATCGATGACGACGTGATCATGGCCCTGGAGGCGCTCGAGGATCTGGCGCCACTACACAATGGACCGAGCCTGGCTGTCATCCGCGCCTGCCGCGTGGTGCTCGGGCCCACGGTGCCGATGATTGCGGTGTTCGACACGGCCTTTCACGCGAGCCTGCCGGAGCATGCCTATCGCTATGCCCTCCCCTACGCGATGGCCGAGCGGCACGGCATTCGCCGGTTCGGCTTCCACGGCACCTCCTATCGTTCGGTCGTGGCGCGGTATGGTGAGATCGCCGGGCCGACCGCAGCTGGCGCGAAGCTCGTCGTGTTCCACCTCGGCAATGGCTGCTCGGTGGCCGCCGTCCGTGACGGCGTATCGGTGGACACGTCGATGGGCTTCACGCCCCTGGAGGGACTGGTGATGGGCACGCGCGCCGGCGATCTCGATCCCACGCTCGTCGGCTACCTCGCCCGGAAGGAGGGCGTGGCCACGGCCCAGGTCGAACGATGGCTCAACGAACGGTCCGGGCTGCTCGGGTTGTCGGGACACAGCGCCGACATGCGGGATCTGCTGGTCCGGGAGCCGAGCGATCCCCGGGCGCGACTGGCCATCGAAGTCTTCTGCTACCGGGCGCGCAAGTATCTGGGCGCCTACCTGGCCGCCCTGGGGGGCGCCCACGCCGTCGTGTTCACCGGCGGCATCGGCGAGCACAGTGCGGAAATACGGGCGCGGATCTGCGCGGGGATGCAGTGGTGTGGGCTCGTGCTGGACCAGAAGCGGAACGCCGAGGTGGTCGGCCGGGGGGGCTGCATCAGCGCGGCGACGTCGGGCATCCGAGCTTTCGTCATCCCCACTGACGAGGAGGCGATCATCGCGCGCGACACGATGGAGGCGCTAAGTGGCTGACGATGCCCGGGTCCGGTGGGCAGCAGGGTACGGTCCGATCCGCCACACCTCGCTGACGCAGCGTCGCGTCGCGACGATGGTACAGGCCCTGGGCAAACGGGGGGTGCGAGGAGACGGCGGCTCCGCCTACCACCTCCTGGGCGCGGTGGACCGCATTGCCAGCGCGGGGATGTGGCTCGTGGTGCACGAGACGTATGCGCGGACCGTCTACATGGACGGCCGGCCGTTGCGCGCGGAGGACTTCAAGCCCTCGCCGGAAGGCCACACCGGCGGAGCCCTGAACATGGTGCCGGCCTACGTCGGCTACCTCGCGGTCAATGCCCTGACCGGCATCACGCGGGCCTGGCTCATGGGCCAGGGACATTGTGTGGCCGCCATCGACTCGGTGAACCTCCTGGTCGGCAACACGACGTCGGCCCACGCCGAGCGCTACGATCTCTCGGACGGCGGACTGACCCGTTACGTTCGCGACTATTACTCGTATCGTCTCAACGACGAGGGGCGACAGGACTCGCCGCTCGGCAGCCACGTCAACGCCCACACGGCGGGTGGGCTCGCCGAGGGCGGCTATCTCGGCTTCGCGGAATTGCAGTACGTGCACATGCCATTGCCGGGAGAGCGCCTGGTCGTCTTCCTGAGCGACGGGGCGTTCGAGGAACAGCGGGGCAGCGACTGGGCGCCGCGCTGGTGGCGGGCCGGGGACTCGGGCCTGGTTGCCCCGATCATGATCGCCAATGGCCGGCGGATCGACCAGCGCACGACCATGGCCCAGCAGGGGGGCATCGCCTGGCTCCTCCGGCACCTGAGACTCAACAGCTTCGACCCGTTCGTCTTCGACGGCCGCGATCCCGCCGCCTTTGTCTGGGCGATCTTCGAGATCGAGCGCCGGTTGGAAGCCGCCGCCGCCGCGATCAAGGCGGGGAAGGCGAGATATCCCGTGCTCCTGCCCTACGGCGTCGCCGTCGCTCCGAAAGGGGCCGGCTTCTACGGCGCCGGGACCAATCTCGCTCACAATCTGCCACTTGGCTCGAATCCCCACGCCGACGCGATCGCCGCCCGGCGCTTCAACGAGCACGCGCGGCGGCTGTGGGTCCCGCCGGCCGAGCTCGAGCAGGCCGCCGGCGCGCTGCAACGCCACGGCCGCTCGGGCCGCCCCCGCGAGCGCGATCACGCGCTGGCCACCCGTCAGGTGAGCTTGCTGAAGTCACCCGAGCCCGCGTTCCGGCGCGTCCCGCACGACCGCGGCGACCGATCGCGCTGGGCCCTGGTGAGCCCGATGACCGCGGTCGATGAAGGCTTCCTGGCCGCCGTTCTCGCCAACCCCCACCTTCGACCACGGGTGGGCAACCCCGACGAGATGCGCAGCAACCGCATGCTGCGGACGCTCGAGGCGCTGAAGTTCCGGGTCACCGATCCCGAGGAGGGCATCCCGGAGGCAGTTGACGGCGCGGTGATCACGGCGCTCAACGAGGAGGCGGTGGCCTCGGCCGCGCTCGCCAACAAGGGCGGACTGAGCATCATCGTGACGTACGAGGCGTTCGGGGCGAAGATGCACGGAGTCGTCCGCCAGGAGATCATCTTCGCCGACCAGCTCACCGCGTCCGGCCGTCCGCCGGGCTGGCTGTCGGTGCCGCTGGTCCTGACCTCGCACACCTGGGAGAACGCCAAGAACGAGCGGTCCCATCAGGATCCGGCGCTGGCCGAAGCGCTCCTGGGAGAGCCGTCGGACGTCTCCCGGGTGCTGTTCCCCGCCGACTTCAACACGACCGCGGCGGTGATGCAGGCCGTCTATCAAACGCGAGGCCAGATCTGGGCGCTCGTCGTCCCCAAGGTGCCGACGATTCCCGACCTCTTCCCGGTCGAGGAGGCGAAGGCGCTGCTCCGTGACGGGGCGCTACGGCTGGACTGGGCCAGCCATTCCCCGGACCACGCGCGCGTGATCCTGACGGCCGTCGGCGCCTATCAGCTTGGTGAAATTCTCAAAGCGTCGGAGCGCCTCCGGGCGAGAGGCCTGCCCCACACGGTGGTCTACATGCTCGAGCCGGGGCGGTTTCGGATGCCGCGGAGCGAGGGCGAGGAGCGGCACCGCGTGTCCCCTGATGCCCTCGCTCGCCTCTACCCGGAAAGCGTGAGGGCAAGAGTCTTCGTTACCCACACGCGGACCGACCCGCTCCTCGGCACGCTGGGCCCGCTGAACACCGGCCGGGAAACGATGGCCCTCGGCTTTGCGAATCAGGGCGGCACGCTGAGCGTGGAGGGCCTGCTGTTCGCCAATGGCTCGACCTGGGCCCACTGTCTGGACGCGGTGGCTCGACTGGTGGGGCTCGACCGGGGAGATCTTCTTACCGATGAGGAGGTCGCGGTCCTGGATCGCCGTCGCTCGCCGCACGGCATCGTCATCAGCAAAGACGGTCCAGTGGTATAGGGACCTCGCCGACAGACTCGGCCACGGCCGGATGCACGATGCGACCGCGCCAGATGTTGACGCCTCGGGCCAGCGCCGGGTTGTCGCGGACGGCCCGCTCCGCCCCCTTGGTGGCGAGCTCCACGACGTAGGGAAGTGTGGCGTTGGTGAGGGCGAAGGTCGAGGTGCGGGGCACGAGGGCGGGCATGTTCGTCACGCCGTAGTGCACCACGCCGGAGGCCTTGTAGACGGGATCGAGGAGCGTGGTCGGTCGGATGGTGGCGATGCAGCCGCCCTGGTCCACGGCCACGTCCACGATGACCGCGCCCTCCTTCATCGTGCCGACCATGGCCTCGGTCACCAGCACCGGAGCCCGCGCCCCGGTGATGAGGACGCCGCCGATGAGGAGGTCAGCCCGCTCGACGGCGCGGGCGATGTTGTAGCTGTTGGAGAAGACGGTGACGATCTGCCCGCGGAAGACATCGTCGAGGTGGCGGAGGCGGTCGAGATTCACGTCGAGGATGGAGACATCGGCGCCCAGGCCGATCGCCGTCTTGGCGGCGTTGAGCCCGACCGTACCGGCCCCCAGGACGACGACGTTGCCCCGCGGCACGCCGGGCACACCGGATAACAAGATGCCGCGCCCGCCATGAGCCCGGCTCAGATAGAAGGCGCCCTCCTGGACGGCAAGACGACCGGCGACCTCGCTCATGGGGGTGAGGAGCGGGAGGGCGCCGTCGGGGCGCTGGACGGTCTCGTAGGCGATCGCGATCACGTCGGCCTTGCGCAGCGCGCGGGTCAGCTCCGGCGCCGGTGCCAGGTGAAGGTAGGTGAAGAGGAGCTGCCCGGACCGGAGCCCGGGGTACTCCTCGGGAACCGGCTCTTTCACTTTTAGAATTAGCTGGGCCTCCGCCCACACCTGGTCAACGGGGACCGGCTCGGCGTCGGCCTTCGCAAACTCGTCGTCGCGGATCCCGCTGCCGGTGCCGGCCCCGCGCTCGACGAGCACGCGGTGTCCGTGTTCCCGGAGCGCACGGGTCCCCGCCGGCGTCAGGGCGACGCGTTGCTCTCCAGGCTTGACCTCTTTGGGGACGCCGACGATCACCGGCGGCAGCCGTCAGGGGTGGGGATCATGCCGGGATCGTAGCCAGGAGGCCCCTGCTGTGTCGAGAGGGGGCTGGATGGTGCGGCGCCGCCACCCCGCCTGGGGCGCGCGCGCTCAGCCCCGGGGCCTCGACGGAGTCCGCAAGCATTTGAATTCGCGGCGCTTCGTCCTGGCAGTGCCGTTGCACAGAGATAGAGCGGCGCGAGGAGCGCCAAAGGAGGAGGGAGTATGCGTGCTTTGGCTCCATGGACAGGGATGACGAGCCTGCGACGGGAGATGGATCGGCTGTTCGAGCGCTTCTTCGACACCGAGCCGGGATGGGAGGCCCTCGAGGTCGGCGGCGAGTGGGCCCCGAAAGTCGATCTCACCGAGACCAAGGATGCGTACGTCGTACGGGCCGAGATCCCGGGCGTCGAGCAGAAGGACATCCAGGTCTCGCTGCAGGACCAGCTGCTCACCATCAAGGGCGAGAAGAGCAAGGAGAAGGAGGAGAAGGAACAGCACTATCACCGGATGGAGCGCTCTTACGGCGCCTTTGCCCGCGCGATGCGCTTGCCTGCGGCCGTCGAAGCCAGTAAGGTCGCGGCAAGCTTCAAGGACGGGGTGCTGACGGTGACGCTGCCCAAGACGCCGGCGGCCAAAGGTACGACCATCCCGATCAAGGCGGCGTAAGGCGTTCCGGGGGCCGTGGGCCGCTACCGGTTTCTCGACGCCGTGGCCATTGCCGACTGCGCGCTGGAGGTCGAGGGGGACGATCTCGACGACCTCTTCGCGACGGCGGCGCAGGCGCTGGCCGAGGTGATGGTCGATCCCGCTACGGTGGCGGCGACGGTGAAGAAGACGGTGGCGCTCACGGCTCCCTCGCTCGATCTGTTGCTCTACGACTGGCTGGCAGAATTGATCTTCCTCAAGGATCAGGAGGAGATGATCTTCCCGCAGATCAAGGTCAAGGTCGCCGCGAACTCGCCTTGTCGCCTGGAGGCCACCCTCGTCGGCGGCACCATCGACCGCGCGCGCACCGCCCTGCGCGCCGATGCCAAGGCGGTGACGTTCCACCAGTTCGCCATCGAGCCCCGCGGCCAGGGCTGGTGGGCGCGCGTCGTCATCGATATCTGAGGAAGGATCGACATCCGGAGAGACGATGAAGACGATTCCGGTCGGCGACTGCATCTGGGAGATCCCGGCCAGTGAGAAGCCGGGCATGCTGGTGCCGGCGCGCATCTATGCGTCGGAGCGGCTGCTCGCCCAGATGGATCAGGGGGTCTTCGAGCAGGTCACCAATGTCGCCTGCCTCCCCGGTATCGTCCGCGCCGCGATGTGCATGCCCGACGGCCATTGGGGGTACGGCTTCCCCATCGGCGGGGTCGCGGCGTTCCGGGCCGACAGCGGAGTCATCTCGCCGGGCGGGATCGGGTTCGACATCAACTGCGGCATGCGGGTGTTGCGGACGACGCTCACCGAGGCCGAGGTTCGCCCCCGACTCACGGCGCTGGTGGAGGCGCTCTTCGCCGCGGTGCCCTCGGGCGTGGGAGCCAAAGGCTTGGTCCGCCTCGGCGGGGACGAGTTCCGGGAGGTGATGCGGGACGGCTCCCGCTGGTGCGTGCGCCACGGCTACGGCTGGCCCGAAGATCTGGAAGCCACCGAGGGCGGGGGCTGCCTGCCCGGGGCGGATCCCTCCCACGTGAGCGTTCGGGCCGTCGCGCGGGGCAAGGATCAGCTCGGCACGCTGGGCTCCGGCAACCACTACCTCGAGATCCAGGTGGTGCCGCCTGACGGGGTCCATGACCGGGACGTGGCGCGCGCGCTGGGCATCAGCGGGCCGGGCCAGGTCCTCATCATGCTGCACTGTGGCTCACGGGGGTTCGGTCACCAGATCGGGACCGATTATCTGCGCATTTTCGACCAGGTCATGCGGACCTACGGCATCAGCGTTCGAGACCGCGAACTGGCCTGCGCGCCCTTTCGATCCCCCGAAGGCCAGGCCTACTTCGGCGCCATGAACGCCGCCGCCAACACGGCCTTCGCCAACCGTCAGGTGATCACCCACCGGGTGCGCGAGGTCATGGGGCGCGTCTTCGGCAAGGATCCCCGGGCCCTCGGGCTCACCGTCATCTACGACGTCTGCCACAACACCGCCAAGCTCGAGCGCCACGTGGTCGACGGTGAAGCCGTGGAGCTGGTCGTCCATCGCAAGGGCGCCACCCGCTCGTTCGGTCCCGGGGCGCCTGACGTGCCCGAAGCGTATCGGGCTATCGGGCAGCCGGTCATCATCGGGGGGTCCATGGAAACGGGCTCGGCGCTCCTGGTGGGCACCGCCTACGCCATGCAGGAGACCTTCGGATCCACGGCCCACGGCGCCGGGCGCACGATGTCGCGCGCGCAGGCCAAGCGCCAGGTGTGGGGCGAGACGCTGATGAAGGAGATGGAGGCCCGGGGGATCGTCATCCGGGCTGCCTCGAAATCGGGAGTGGCCGAGGAAGCGGGCTTCGCCTACAAGAGCCTGACCGAGGTGGTGGACGTCGTGCACCGCCTGGACATCTCGCGTCGGGTCGTTTCGCTGGCGCCGATCGGCAACATCAAGGGTTAGGAATGAACCAGCGACTCGTCGAGCTCCTGAGCGCGGAGCACGCGAAGTACGAGCGCGTGACCCACCCCGGCGCCGTGACCGCCCAGGAGCAGGCTGCCGCCTCGCACATCTCCGGCTGGTCCCTGGCCAAGGTTCTGATCGTCAAGGAACGCGACGGCTACGTCATGGCGGTGCTTCCCGCCTGCTGCGCCCTCGACCTGAACCGGCTCAAGGGCCTGATCGGGCACGGCCCCGTGCGGCTGGCCACTGTCGAGGAAATCTACGGGGCGATCCCGGACTGCGTGCCCGGGACGATCCCCCCCTTCGGCGCTCTGTGGGGGCTGCGGACGTTCGCCGACCGAAGCCTGCTGAACGTGGGTGAGGTCACCATGCCCGCGGGTGACCCGGCCACCGCGATCCGGATGCCGGCGAGCGAGTTCGAGCGCCTCGCCAAGGCCCGCATCGGCGACTTCGCCGTCCCCGAGACGCTGCTGCCCACCCACACTGCCGGACGTTGATCGTGGCGAGCTACGCCCCAGAGGAGGGGACGATGAGGCATCCGAAACGGACGATCACCAGAGCGATTCGCACGCGACGTCCCCTCCATCCGGGCCGGGAGGCCGACGAGCTCGAGGCGCTGCAGTGGCCCGGGGCGGCTATCCGCGTGCGGGATCGCATGAGCCGCGGTGTCGCCACGATCCATTCCGACGCCCTCGTCCGCGGCGCGGCCGAGATGATGCGGACACGGAGAATCCGGCACTTGCCCGTCGTGAACCGCGAGGGCCGGCTCGTCGGGATCGTCACTGACCGCGACCTGCGCCAGGTGATCTTCGATCCCAGCATCCAGGGACAGGCAGGCGCGGTGGCCGATACCCTGGGACGCCTGACCGTCCGGGAGGTCATGACCTGGGGTGTGGTCACGGCGCGCCCCGATACCACGATCGGGGAAGCGGCTCGCCGCATGCACGAGAAGAAGATCGGCGCGCTGCCGGTGGTGGAGGGCGACCGGGTCGTCGGCATCGTCACCGAGAGCGATATCCTGAAGGCCTTCCAGGACGTGCTGGCCAAGGACGTGCTGGCCAAGCCCTTCCGCTGGGCCTTCGCGTACCGATGAGCCGCCGACGGGCCGAGTCACCGTCCCGGGCGCTGGCCGGGCGAGTGCCGGTGTGGCCGAAGGCCATCCCGGTGAGAGAGCGGATGAGATCACCGGTGGTGACGATCGGCCCGGAGGCGGCGGTCCGCGACGCCGCCGAGCTGATGATTGCCGGAAAGATCCGGCATCTGCCCGTCGTCGAGGCCGGCGGGCGGCTGATCGGCATCGTGACCGATCGCGACCTCCGTCAGGTCCTCTTCAGCTCGGCCGGGCAAGAGCGCCTGCGCCTCGGCGTCGAAGCGGTCGGGGATCTTGCCGTGCGCGACGTGATGACGTGGGCCGTCGTCACGGTCGGGCCCGGGACAGACGTTCGGGCGGCGGCCCGCCTCATGCACGAGCAGAAGATCGGCGCGCTCCCGGTCACCGAGGACGGTCGGCTGGTCGGCATCCTGACCGAGAGCGACGTGCTGGCGACGCTCGAAGAGGCCCTGCGCGCCCAGGTGACGACGGTGCGGCCGTTTGGCGGCCGGCCGTCGGCCGAGGCCTACGACCATGGATTCCCGGAGCCCGGCGGGGGCGTGCTGGAGCCGGAGACGGGGACCCCCGCCAACCCCGGGACCGAAGAGCCTCCGAGCACGTGCCGCTGACGAGCGGGGTCGCCAGGCTGGGCCGGGTCTGGGGCTTTCCCATCCAGGTCCACATCAGCTGGCTCGCCATCTTCGGGTTGATCGCCTGGAGTCTCTCCGTCGGCTACTTTCCTGGTGTTCTTCCCGACGTGCCAATCCTGACGCACTGGGTGAGCGGATTCGTCGCGGCCCTCCTGCTCTTCGTGTCGGTCCTGTTCCACGAGCTCTCTCACGCCGTGGTCGCGCGCCGTCACGGCTTGCGGGTCTCGGCCATCACCCTGCACATCTTCGGCGGCGTCAGTGAGCTGGAGGAGGAACCGTCCGACCCCGGCCAGGAGTTCACGATGGCGATCGTCGGTCCCCTGACGAGCTTCGCCATCGCCGCGGTAGCGGCCCTGGCCGCACGGCTGCTGGAGCCGGTGCCCGTGCTGGCGGCGGT
The DNA here is from genome assembly GCA_035457825.1 of Candidatus Methylomirabilota bacterium. Classification (GTDB taxonomy): domain Bacteria; phylum Methylomirabilota; class Methylomirabilia; order Rokubacteriales; family CSP1-6; genus 40CM-4-69-5. The sequence continues at coordinate 480 of DATIAY010000074.1, read as the reverse complement.
GCTGGCGTATCTGGCGCTCGTGAATGCAGTCGTGGGCGTGTTCAACCTCGTGCCCGGTTTCCCACTGGATGGGGGGCGCGTGTTACGGGCGGCCCTCTGGCACTTCCGCGGGGACCTCGGCTGGGCCACCCAGATGGCCGGACGGGCTGGCGCCGCGGTGGCGCTCGTGCTCATCGGGATCGGCATCTTGCGGAGCTTCACCGGAGATTTCCTAGGTGGGCTCTGGTTCGTGCTGATCGGCCTGTTTCTCCGTCAGGCTGCCCAGTCGAGTGCGCAGGAGCTCCAGGTCCGGCGCGCGCTCGAGGGCTTGGCCGTGCGCGACGTGATGACCCGCGATGTGGTTCAGCTGGAGCCCGACCTGTCGGTGGCCCGGGCCGTCGACGAGTTCTTCTGGCGCCACCACGTGTCGACTTTTCCGGTCCTGGACGGCGGACGTGTCGTGGGTATCCTTGGCCTCGATCGGGTGAAGCAGCTCCCGCG
>DATIAY010000073.1:0-26143 GCA_035457825.1 Candidatus Methylomirabilota bacterium | reverse complement strand
GGCCGCTGGAAGCGGCCGCCGCCCGGGCGCCGGCCGATCGCCGGCCCGGACTCATGCTCGATCAGGGCCGGCTGCTGTTCCGGGCCGGCCAGCGCGAGCAGGCCCTCATCGTGTTCGCGAACGTCGAGGCCCGCGGCACGGAGGCGGAGGCCGCGGAAGCAGCTTATCTCCGCGCCTACACGCTCGATGAACTGGAGCGCGACGCGCAGGCGGCCGCGCTCTACAAGGCGGTGGCCGTCCGCTATCCGACCCGAGAGCGCGCCGGAGCTGCCCTGTGGCGCCTGGGTTGGCTCGAGTATGGCCGGGGCAACGTGAAGGTGGCCGCCCAGACCTGGCTGAAGCTCACCGAGATCCCCGGCGGCCGGTCGTGGCGAATCCCCGCGCTCTACTGGGCGGCCCGTGCTCAGGAGGGCATGGGCGGAGCCTCCACGGCGGTGTCGCTCTACCGTCGGGTGCTCCGGGAGGCCCCGCGCAGCTACTACGGCATTCTCGCGGCGCGTCGCGTGTCGCCGGTCGACGGGGCGCCAGACCCGGCGATTCGCCTTCCCGCCGATCCCCGAGACGCGCTCGCCGACGACCCGGGCTTTGCCCGCGCGGATCTCCTGCGCCGGATTGGGCTCATCGAGTTCGCGGTGCAGGAGCTGAACGACGTGGTGCTTCGCGCGGTGGGCGATCCCCTGCGGCTCTACGGCGTGTCCGGCGCCTTCGCCCAGGAGGCGCGCTACCACCTGGCCCTGCGCATCCTGCGCCGGCACTTCGGCGGCGCCGCCGTGACCGGTCACGCCGCGCTGCCGCGGGCCTTCTGGGAGATGCTCTATCCCTTCGCCTGGCGCACGGAGATCTACGAGGCGGCGGAGCGGACGGGGCTCGACCCGTTCTTCGTCGCCGCCATCGTGCGCGAGGAATCTTCGTACTTTCCGCGCGCGCTCTCCCCGGCGGGGGCCCGGGGGCTCATGCAACTCATGCCGCGCACGGCCCAGCCGATGGCCCAGGTCCGCGGTCTGGCGTTCGGTGACGGGGACCTGCTCGACGACCCGCGCACGAATCTGCAGCTCGGCGCGACGTTCATGGCGGGGCTGATGAAGGAGTGGAACGACCCCCGCTTGGCGCTGGCCGCCTACAACGCCGGACCCGCCCGGGCCCGGCAGTGGTGGCAGGCCCGGCGGTCAAACGACGTCGAGGCCTTCGTGGAGCTGATCCCCTACGACGAGACGCGCCACTACATCAAACGCGTCATGCTCGCGTGGGAGGAGTACCGCCGGATCTACGGCTCGCGCTAGCAGGTTGGGGTCCTCGCCGGTGACCCTGATGTTCACTCGTGGCGGCCCACGCGGCCTGGCGATGTATATGCGATGAGCCGCGAAGCCCCGCAGCCTGATACCGGCATATGCGCACCGCGTGGAGATTCGGCGTGCCGGGCGGCCTGCGGCGTCTCGGCGTGAGTTGTCTCGCTGACCGAGGAGGCTTCATGAGTGACCAACGCGCAAGCTGGAGTCGACGCGGCTTCATAGGTGGGCTGACTCTGGCAGTGGCGAACCTCCTACGTGTGCGGCCTGGGCATGCCGCCGCGGAGCCGCCGCCCGAAACGACCAGTCTTAGGCTCGTCTTGAGTCCTGCAGTATGCTTCGCCCCCCAGTTCGTGGCGAAGGAGCTTCTTCGAAGCGAAGGCTTTACCGACGTGCAGTATGTGCGAGCCGAGGGCGGGCCATACCGTGCGTTGGCTGAACGCCGGGCCGACTTCAACACCGGACTCGCCGGACAGTTCATCATCCGAATTGATGCCGGGGACCCTATTCTGATCCTCGCGGGAACTCATAGCGGCTGTTTCGAGCTGTTCGCGACGCCGGATATCTTGTCGGTGAAGGATCTCCGCGGCAAGACCGTGGCTGTTCCAAGTATGGAGAGTAGCCATCATATTGTCGTGATCAGTCTGGCAGCCTACGTGGGGCTTGATCCGCGAAAGGACATGACCTTCGTCACCCCTTCCACCGACGAGGCCATCCGTCTCCTCGCGGAGGGAAAGATTCACGCCATGATGGGTTTCCCACCGGAACCCCAACGGCTACGCGCCTTGAACGTCGGGCACGCCATCTGGAACATGACTACCGACCGGCCCTGGTCCCAGTACTTCTGCTGCATGCTGGGCGCAAACCGTGAATTCGTGCGCAAGCATCCGGTCGCCACCAGACGTGCCCTCCGCGCAATCCTCAAGGCCAATGATCTCTGCGCGACCAACCCGGAGCAGGTCGGGCAACTGTACGTGGAGAGCGGGTTCGTTGCGCCATCCCATCGCAATTTTGTCGTTCAGGCCATGCGGGAACTCCCCTATGCTCGCTGGCGCGACTACGATGCCGAAGACACCGTGCGCTTTCAAAGCCTGCGCCTTCACGAGGCCGGCCTCGTTCGGTCGAACCCCGCCAAGATCATCGCTCAGGGCACCGACTGGCGCTTCATCAACCAGCTGAAGAAGGAATTGAAGGGGTAGCTGTTGTCGGCACCGCTCCTACGGGGAGAGTGAGGCCCAGCTTGTCGCGCGGGCAGGGCTATGCCAGACTCGGGCCTGCGTTTTGGCGTGGGCGTTAGCGTCGAGGGAGGAAACCATGGGCGCGGGATTCACGCCGCTCGGCCTCGATCACATTGTGCTGCGGGTTCGGGATCAGGGCGTATCGAAGCGCTTCTACTCCGACATACTGGGCTGCACGGTGGACCACATCAATGAGCCCGTCAAGCTGGTGCAGCTTCGTTTCGGCGAGCAGTTGATCGATTTGCTGCCGGAGGCTGCCGGCGCGCCGCGTGGAGGGCTCGACCACTTCTGCCTTTCGATCCACTGTGACGACCTGGGCAAGCTTGCCGACGAGTTGCGCCGGTGCGGGGTCGTGGTGGATGGCGACGTGGTGAGCCGCCGGGGTGCGTACGGTCAGGGTCCCTCGATCTACATTCGGGACCCCGACGACTATCGCATCGAGCTCAAGCCGCGGTAGTTAGCCGGGGGGCGTGGAACGCGCCTCCCGCGAAACCTCTCTCGTTCGCGTGAGGCGCAACGGCCGTGCCCCTCCAGACCTGTTTTCAGCTTGAAGGGGGGCACGCGACGCGCCCCCCTCCAAGCCTCCCCCGTTCACGTGAGGTACTACAACGTTTGTTGTCCAACCTGCGCTGTTAGCGCCAGTGGCCCGGCATCCAGACCCAGTAGAAGCCGCTCCACGACCAGAACCCCGGCACCCAGACCCGGCGCGGAGCCACGAACACCCGCCCATGTGGCACTACCACGGGCCTCGGCACGGTGAAATGCGGCACGGTGAAGACCGGCACCGTGAAGTGCGGGACGGTCGGCCTGTTAACGTGGCCATGGAACGTGGCGGGCTTGCCCCAGTGCGCCCAGTGATCGACCGGCTTGGGGAAGACGCTCGGCTTGTGTTCGAAGCCTACCGAACCCGCCTGGACCGGGGAGACCGCGAGGGTCAGGGCCGTAACGACCGCGAATGCGACGGCGAAGAGCGTTTTCATCGTCTTCCTCCTGACTTACAATGACGCCCCACGCCCCTTATGACGGGGGTCGACCGGCCGCTATTTACGGCTCGGGGGTGTCGAGCCTCGGCTGCCGGGACAGCCACCCCTCTCCGGGCCCTCGAGGACGAGGAGGACAGAATGCTCGTGATCCTGATGGCCGTGCTGCTGCTTCTCGCCGGCGGCGCGGCCGAGGCGCAACTGCCCAGGCAGGTGACCCTGGCCACCAATCCGCCAGGCACCGTTTTCTACACGATGGCCAGCGCGCTCGCCAAGATCGCCAGCGAGGGGCCCTTGCCGGTGGCGCTGCAGCCCTACACGGGGACCAGCACGTTCCTGCCGTTGATCAACACTGGCGAGCTCGAGTTCGGCATCGTCAACGCCGTGGACATGGGGCTCGCCTATCGAGGCCCCGGCTTCAAGATCGGGGGCCGCAATCCTTTTCCCCATGCGGCCAACATGCGGCTCGTCATGCGGGGCTCGCCCCTGATGGTCGGGCTCCTCGTGCGCAAGGATTCGCCGATCAAGACGGTCTACGACATCAAGGGCAAGCGCATGACCGGCGAGTATCCCGCGCACCTGGCGGTCTGGTACAACATGTTCGGGCACCTCGCCAGCGCCGGCCTCACCTGGAACGACGTCCGGGTGATCCCGGTACCCGCCGTCAACGATGGCGTGGACGCCCTCGTCCAGGGCCGGGCGGATGTGAGTCAACACGCGATCAACTCGGCCAAGATCAAAGAGGCCGACGCCGCCGTCGGCCTGCGTCACGTGTCCATCGACTGCTCGCCCGAGGGTGACAGGCGGCTGCGGACGGCGGTGCCCGGCTACTACGGGCGTTGGGTCAAGGCCGGCGATGCAACCGCCGTCATCGACGATACGTGCTTCATCGCCTACGACATCTACCTGAGCACCGGCCGGAACGTGCCGGATTCGGTGGTGGAGGCCATGCTCAAACCGATCTGGGACAACGTCGAGAAGCTGGGGCCCATCCATCCACTCTTGAAGGAGTGGACACGTGAGCGCGCGGTCGGCCCCGAGGTCACCATTCCCTATCACCCGGGGGCCATCCGATTCTACAAGGAGCGCGGCGTATGGAAGACGGAGATGGACCAGATCCAGCAGAAGCTCCTGGCGGTGAACCCGTGAGCCGGGCGCGCCCTCGATTGCTGGCGGCGCTCGCGCTCGCCACGAGCATGCTGATCGCGGCGCCGGCCGCAGCGCAGAAGGCGGCGAGCATCGGTACCAACCCGCCCGGCAGCGTCTTCTACGCGATCGGCAGCGGCCTGGCCAAGGTGGTGGCTGACACCGGCGCCATGCAGCTCGCCGTGCAGCCCTACGCGGGGACGAGCACGTTCGTGCCCCTGCTGGAGTCCGGTGAGCTGGACTTCGGGGTCAACAACGCGGTCGACATGGGCCTGGTCTACCGGGGTCCGAGCTTCAAGATCGGCGGTCGCAACCCGTTCCCAGCCGGCCCCAGCCTGCGTCTCGTGATGCGGGGGGCGCCGTTGATGATCGCTCCCGTGGTCCGGCGGGACTCGCCGATCAAGACCGTCGCCGACATGCGAGGCAAGCGCGTCACCGGCGAGTATCCGGCGAATCTCGCCATCTGGTACAACATCTTCGGCTGGCTGGCCAGCGCCGGCATGACCTGGAGCGATGTGCGCGTGGTTCCGGTACCGGCCCTCAACGATGGCATCGACGCGCTGGTCCAGGGCCGGGCCGACGTGTCGTCCTACGCGCTGAACGGCGCCAAGGTGCGCGAGGCCGACGCCGCCGTCGGGGTCCGGCATGCGTCGATCGACTGCTCTCCCGAGGGAGAGAAACGCCTGCGCGCAGCAGTGCCCGGCTACTACCCGCGCCGGGTGCCCAAGGGGGGTGCCGTCGCGGTCGTCGATGACATGTGCGCCGTCGCCTACGACATCTACGTCGTGGCCGGCAAGGGTGTCAGCGACGCGCTGGTGGAGGGCGTGCTACGGGCGACGTGGGAGCACCCCGACAAGCTGGTCCCCATCCATCCCATCTTCAAGGAGTGGGTGCGCGAGCGACTGGCCAACGCCGAGGTGACGATGCCCTACCATCCGGCCGCCGTGCGCTTCTTCACGGAACGCGGTGTCTGGAAGCCCGAGATGGACGAGGCCCAGCAGAAGCTCCTCTCGATCAAGCGCTGAGCGGCGCGACACGTGACGATCTCGACGCGCTGTCGCCTCCTGGCTGTTGTAGTGGCGTCCCTCGCCGGCGTGACGCCGGCCGCCGCTCAGACGCCCGCGAGTATCGGCACCAACCCGCCCGGCAGCGTGTTCTACGCGGTCGGCAGTGGCCTGGCCAAGGTGGCGGCCGACGCCGGCACCGTGCGGCTCAGCGTGCAGCCCTATGCCGGCTCCAGCACCTTCCTGCCGCTCATCAATACCGGCGAGCTGGAGTTCGGGGTCAACACGATTCTCGAGACCGCGCTGGCCTATCGGGGTCCGGGCTTCAAGGTCGGCGGGCGGAACCCCTTCCCGCATGCGCCGAACCTGAGACTGGTCATGCGCGGATCGCCCATCCTGGCCGGGCCCCTCGTCCGCAAGGACTCGCCCATCCGCACCATCCACGACGCTCGCGGCAGGCGGATGACCGGCGAGTATCCGGCAAGCCTGTCCACCTGGTTCACCCTCTTCGGGGCGCTGACCACGGCCGGGCTTGGCTGGAGCGACGTCCAGGTGGTCCCGGTGCCAGGACTGCCCGAAGGCATCGATGCGCTCGTCCAGCGGCGGGCCGATGTGTCGCTATTCGCGCTCAACGGCGCGAAGGTGCGCGAGGCCGACGCCGCCGTGGGCGTGCGCCACATCTCGGTCGATTGCTCGCCCGACGGCGAGCAGCGCCTGCGGGCGGCGGTGCCCGGCTTCTACGGCCGTCGGATCGCCCGGGGCCAGGCGGTAGCGGTCACCGAGGATATCTGCCTCCTCGCCTTCGACCTCTACGTCGTCGCCGGCAAGCACGTGGCCGACGCGGTGGTGGAAGCGTTCCTCAGGAGCACGTGGGAGCGCATCGATCAGCTGCCCCCGCTGCACCCCCAGTTCCGGGAGTGGACGCGCGACCGGCTGGCCAGCGCGGACGTGATGGTCCCGTACCACCCGGGGGCCGTGCGGTTCTTCCGCGAGCGGGGCGTGTGGACGGCGGAGATGGAGAAGGCGCAGCAGCGACTGGCTACCAACCCGTGAAGGCCGCGTGACCGAGTTCATCGTCAAGTTCCGGACGCTGAGCGGGACGCCCCGGACGCTCGAGCGGGCTGCGCTCGTTCTATTGACCCTGGTCGGCGGGGCCTGGGCGACCAAGCTCCAGCATTACCTCCCCGGGGCCATCTTCAACGAGCAGTACCTGGGGCTGTTCCTGGGCCTGGGCCTGGCCCCGGTGTTCATCTGCATGCGGGCCGGGCCCCGGGCGCCCGTGGACCGCGTGCCCTGGTACGACTGGCTGTGCGCCGTCGCCGCCCTGATGGTGGGCCTCTACGTGGCGGTCTTCTACCCGACGATCGCTTATACGCTGGGCATCATCACCTGGGACAAGCTCCTGCTGGGCGTGGTGACTGTGCTGCTGGTCCTGGAGTCGGTGCGGCGGGTGGCCGGCTGGGCGCTCATGTGGATTGCTGTCGCCTGCCTCCTCTACGCGAAGTTCGCCTGGCTGCTGCCGGGCATCTTCTACGCCAAAGGCTCGTCCTGGGCGCGCATCGCCGTCTACCTGTACCTCGACACCAACGGCATCCTCGGCATCCCCCTGGCCGTCACCGCCAACATCGTCGTGGCCTTCATCTTCTTCGGCCAGGCGCTTTACGCGGTGGGCGGCGACCGGTTCCTCACCGATCTGGCCCAGGTGGTGATGGGCCGCTACCGCGGCGGAGCCGCCAAGATGGCCGTGGTCTCCTCGACCCTCTACGGCACGGTCTCGGGGAGCGCGGTGGCCAACGTCGTGGTCGATGGGGCCGTGACCATCCCCATGATGAAGCGTGCGGGCTATCCGCCCCACCTCGCCGCGGCCATCGAGGCGGTGGCCTCGAACGGCGGCCAGATCATGCCCCCGGTGATGGGGGCGGCGGCCTTCCTCATGGCCGAGTACCTGTCGATCCCGTACGGTCAGGTCGCGCTGGCTGCCGCCATCCCGGCGTGCCTCTACTACCTCGCCCTGTTCGTCCAGGTGGACCTGGAGGCCGCCAAGCACGGGCTGGCCGGCCTGCCCCGAGAGCAGATCCCCCGGCTGGGCCCGGTGATGCGGCTCGGCTGGGTCTTCCTGACCCCCCTGGCCGTGTTGATGTACACGCTCATGCTGGCGGGCTGGGAGGCGGGCCAGGCCGGGATGCTCGCCGTCGGGACCACGCTGCTGGTCGGCTCGCTGCAGAAGCAGACGCGCCCGACGTGGTCGAAGCTGGTCGCCATGCTGGAGAGCACCGGCCGCACGATGCTGGAGCTGGTGGCGATCGTGACGCTGGCTGGCGTCGTCATCGGCACGCTGCAGCTCTCCGGCTTCACCTCCAAGCTTCCGATCGTCCTGGTGGGCATGGCCGGAGGCAGCACGTTCCTGCTCCTGGTTCTCACCGCCGTGGTCAGCATCCTGCTCGGCATGTCGCTGCCCACCACGGTGGTCTACGTCACGCTGGCCGTACTGGTGGGTCCGGCCCTGGCCCAGCTCGGGATCGTCCCGCTGGCCGCCCACCTGTTCCTCTTCTACTTCGGTATGCTCTCGCTCATCACGCCCCCGGATTGCCTGGCGACCTACGCGGCGGCCGCCATCGCCAAGGCCGATTTCTGGAGAACGGGGTGGACCGGGATGCGGCTGGGGATCGTGGCCTACATCGTTCCCTTTATCTTCGTGTACCACCCGGCCCTGATCCTCGAGGGCTCGATGCTCGAAATCGTCGCCACGGTGCTCACAGCCTCGGTGGGGGTGGCTCTGCTCGGCATCGCCTGCGCCGGCTACCTCTTCCGCCCGCTGGGCTGGTCGCGACGCCTGTGGGGCATCGCCGCGGGCATGCTGCTGATCCTGCCGCCGCAGACGCTCGTGCCGGTGGCCCTGCTGGACTTGATCGGGTTCGGCCTGGGTCTGGCCCTCGTCGTTTCCGAGCGCTTGGCCGGCGCGCCCGAGACCGTCACCGCCGCAGCACGGAGGGTGCCATGAAGATCGACGTCTTTCCCCACATCCTGCCTCGCCGCTACTTCGACCGCATGCTAGAGGTCGCGCCGCGGGGCATGCACATGCAGAAGCGCATCTCCGGCATCCCGGTGCTCGTCGACGTGGATCTGCGGTTCCGGATCATGGACCGCTATCCGGACTACGTGCAGGTGCTCACCCTGGCCGCCCCCCCGATCGAAGTCGTGGCGGGCCCCGAGCGGAGCCCGGAGCTGGCCCGGCTGGCCAACGACGAGATGGCGGCGCTGGTGGCCCGGCACCCCGATCGCTTCCCGGGCTTCGTGGCCTCGCTGCCCATGAACAATCCCGACGCCGCGCTGGGCGAGATCGACCGCGCCCTGGACCAGCTCGGGGCGACCGGCGTGCAGGTCTTCACCAACGTGAACGGTCAGGCGCTCGATCTGCCCCAGCATCTACAAGTCTTCGAGCGTCTGGCCCAGCGGCGGCTCCCGGTCTGGATCCATCCGACCCGATCGGACCGCGTGGCCGACTATCCCAATGAGCCCCGCTCGAAGTACGACCTCTGGTGGGCCTTCGGGTGGCCGTACGAGACGTCCATCGCCATGGGGCGTCTGGTCTTCTCCGGGATCTTCGACCGCCATCCCGACCTGGTCGTCATCACCCACCACCTGGGGGCCATGGTCCCCTTCTGTGAGGGGCGCATCGGCGGCGGGCTCGACCAGCTCGGCTCGCGCAGTGACGACCCCGACGACGGGGCGGCGCTCAAACGGCTCAAGAAGCGTCCCGTCGACTACTTCCGGATGTTCTACGGCGACACCGCGCTCTTCGGGGCCTGGCACGGGATGGAGTCGGGCCTGGCCTTCTTCGGCGCCGATCACGTGCTGTTCGGCACCGACATGCCCTTCGACCCCGAGAAGGGGCCCGGCTTCATCCGCGATACCATCGCGGCCATGGAGCGGATGCGGGCCAGCGCCGAGGACAAGGCCAAGATCTACGAGGGCAACGCGCAGCGGCTGCTGCGGCTCCGACGCTGACGCACGCGCCAGCTAGGTTCGCTCCAGGATGTAGAGATGGGGCAGCATGTCGACGTAGATGTTGCCCTCTACCGCGTGCTCGCCCCGGCGCGTTTTCTGCAATCCGCGCACCCAGGGTTTGAGCGCCGCGTAGCGCACCACCCACGCTACCGGGACGTAGCCCACGTCGGTCTGGAGGATCTCCTCGGCTCGGAGGTAGTGCTGTAGCCGCTTCTTGGAATCGCGGGTGTCGCGACCGAGCTCCAGCTCCCGGTCGAAGGCGTCGTGGCTCCAGGCCTGGCGCTTGCCGGTCGGGCGCTTGCCATAGAAGGTGTCGAAGTACTCGTTGTGGGGATCCGGGTAGTCCATGAACCAGCGGAGCCACACGAACTGGAACTCGTGCTTCCACAACCGCTCGCGGAACACGCGCGGGTCCAGCACCTCGAGCTCGGTCGCCATGTTGAGGTGCTCGAGCAACACCGCCTGGATGGCCTGGGCCAGCGGCCGGGAGCCGCGCGCCTCGTCGCGCATAGTCAGCATGATCTTCGGCCACTTGCGCCCCCCCTCGAAGGGCGTGCCCTTGAGCTGGGCCAGGGCCAGCTTGGGATCGAAGCGCTGCAGCGCCTTGATCTTCGGGTCGTCGGTGGCCCCGGGGAACCCGGGCGGGATCATGGAATGCGCGGGAATGGCGAAGCCCTGGGCCACCTTCACTAGATTTTCCCGGTCGATGGCGTGGGCGACGGCGCGCCGCACTTTGAGGTTGTCGAATGGCGGCCGGGTGACCTGGGGGATCAGATACCAGGTGCCGGGGAACGGATAGCGGAACACCTCGCCCGACGTTTTCGGATTGGCCTGCAGGCGCTTGAGGTCGCTCGGCTGCAGCGTGGTCATATCGATCTCGCTGTTCTCGTAGGGCAGGGCGCCGGAGGCGGTGGGGATGATCGGAATGACGACCCGCTGTAGAGTAATCTGCCGGGCGCCGTAGAAGTGGGGGTTCCGGCCGAGCACCATGACCCGGTTGTGCTCCCACCGCTCCAGCACGAAGGGCCCGTTGCAGACGATGTTGGCTGCCTCCGTCCACCGGTCCCCGTGTTTCTCGACGGCCCGGCGGGGAGCGGGCAGAGCGGCCAGGAACGCGGCGAGGATAGGAAAGTAGGCTCGCGGTCCCTCCAGTGTGGCTTCCAGCGTCCAGTCGTCGCGGGCCCGCACGCCCACTTGGGCCGCGTCGACCTGCTTCTTGTTGAAGGCCTCGCCGTTCCGGAGGTCGTAGAAGAACGTGGCGTAGGGGGAGGCTGTGGCCGGGTCGAGCTGCCGCTTCCACGACCACTCGAAGTCATGGGCCGTGCAGGGCGTGCCGTCCGACCACTTCGAGTCCCGCCGCAGCACGAATAGCCACTGGGCGCCGTCCCGGTGGGCCGTGACCTTCGTGGCCAGGTCGGCCACAGGCTCGTGGTCGGCGTTGAACTTGAGCAGGCCGGCGAAGAGGGCGGGCACCCCGTCGCAGAACATGTCCTTGTTGAAGTCGTGGCTGGTGGGATCGGCCGGCCACCAGCCGCCCCCGCCGTAGCGGAAGACCTGGTCCCGGGCCAGCCGCTCGCCAGGCGCCAGCTTCGGCGCCGGCGCCGCCCCGCTCGCGCGCACCAGCGGTCCCGTCGCGGTGAGGACGGCGGCCAGGGCCAGGAACTGACGCCGGCCCACGCGGATCGCGGCCAGGCGCTCGGCGAGCAGGTCGAGTTGGCGATCGTCCATCGGGGGTCGGCGGCGCATCGGGTTTATTGTAACGGGGTCCGCGAGGCCGGCTCGGATCGCGGGTGGCCTGCGCGAGGCACCCGGGGAGTCATTGTAACGGGGTCCGCGAGGCCGGCTCGGATCGCGGGTGGCCTACGCGAGGCACCCGGGGAGTCATTGTAGCCTCGGGTCCAGCGCGTCCCGTACGCCGTCGCCGAGGAAGGTGAAGGCCAGCATGGTGATGGCGATGGCGATCGACGGGAACACGCAGAGGTGCCAGGCCGACCGCAGATACTGTTGACCCTCGCCGACCATCTGTCCCCAGGACGGGGTGGGCGGGTTGATGCCGACGCCGATGAAGCTCAGCGCGGCTTCGGTGAAGATCGCCTCGGGGATGCCCAGCGTGACCACCACCACGATGGGCGTCAGCGCGTTGGGCAGGACGTGACGCAGGAGCCCGCGGCCCCCGCCCACGCCCAGCGCACGCGCGGCCTCCACGAACTCCCGCTGCTTGAGGGTCAGCACCTGGGCCCGGGTCTGGCGGGCGATGCCCACCCAGCCGGTGAGCCCGATGGCGACGAAGATGTTGGCGAGCCCCGCGCCCAGCATCGACATGACCAGGATGACGAAGAGCAGTCGGGGGAAGGCGTACATGACGTCGATGAACCGGGTGAGCAGCACGTCTGTGCGGCCGCCGAGGTAGCCGGACAGCGCGCCGATGGGCACGCCGATGAGCACCACGATCAGCTGGGCGCCCAGCCCCACCAGCATCGAGATGCGGGCGCCGTAGATGAGGCGGGAGAGCAGATCCCGTCCGAGCTGATCGGTGCCGAGCAGATGGTCGGCCGACGGTCCCTCGGCGAGCCGGCCGAAGTCGGTCTTGGTGTAGGGATAGGGCGCCAGGACGTCGGCGAGCAGCGCGAGCAAGCACAGCAGCGCCACGGCGGCGCTCCCGGCGACGGCCAGCCTGTTCCGGCTGAGCCGCCGCAGGGCATCGCGGGTGAGCCCCCCGGTCATCCCGTCGCGCGCTCCGCGCCCAGTCGGATTCGCGGGTCGAGCACGCCGTAGAGCAGATCGACCACGAGATTCATGACGGCGAGAAAGGCCCCGTATGTCAGCACGACCGCCATGATCATGGGGTAGTCACGTCCGGTCATCGACTCGACGAAGAACCGGCCCAGGCCCGGCACGCGAAACACCGCCTCCACGAAGAACGACCCGGTGCCGATCGCGGCGAACATCGGCCCCAGCAGAGTGACGACGGGGACCAGCGCGTTCTTGAGCGCGTGCTTGAAGATCACGCGTCCCTCGGCCAGGCCCTTGGCCCGGGCGGTCTGCGTGTAGTCGGCGCGGATCACCTCGAGCATGCTGGCCCGCGTGAAGCGGGCCACGATCCCCATGGGAGCCGCCGCCAGCGTGATGGTGGGCAGCACCCATGTCCGCGGGGAGTCCCAGCCGCCGGTGGGGAAGAGGGGGACCACGAAGGCGAAGAGCACGATCAAGAACACGGCCAGCACGAAATTCGGGATGGCCAGACCGACCGTGGCCACCGTGACCGAGACGTAGTCCCACAGCCGGTTCTGGTGGACCGCGGCCAGCACGCCGAGGGTGAGGCCACCGACCACCGCGAGCGTGAAGGCCAGGCTGCCCAACACGAGCGACACCCCGAAGGCGCCGGCGATGATCTCGCGCACGGTGCGGGTGCGATAGATGAAGGATTGGCCGAAGTCGCCCTGGATGGCCTTCACCACGAAGATCGCGAACTGCTCCCAGAGCGGGCGGTCGAGCCCGTAGACGGCGGCCAGCTGCCGCTGGGCCTCGGGCGACAGCGGGTTGGCCCCCTCGGACACCGGATCGAGCGGGCTTCCTGGCGTGGCGTGCATCACGAGAAATGTCACCAGCGCCATCGCCAGGAGCGTGGGGACCAGCCAGAGGACGCGGCGCAGGGCGTACGTCAGCACGGCGGGGCTTCGTGATACAAGTCTGCGGCAGTATTGGCGGTCGCCAGCGAGAAAGTCAAGTTTGCCCGTAGGCTGGCGCCCTCTCGAGCGGCCCCCTACAATAGCCTGACAGGGCGGGCGGTTGCCAAGCCCCAGGAGGGCCGGACCGATGCGCAAGCGGGCATCAGTGGAGAGCGTGGCCGAGGCCTATCTGGAATTGCTGGCCGCTCGGCGGATCGACTACTTCTTCGGCAACGCCGGGACCGATTTCGCCCCCATCATCGAGGCGTACGCCAAGCGGGAGGCCCAGGGCCAGGTCGTGCCGCGCCCGATCACCGTGCCCCATGAGATTCCCGCGGTAGCCATGGCGCACGGCTACGCCATGGTGACGGGCCGGGCGCAAGTGGTGATGGTCCACGTGACCGTGGGGACGGCGAACGCGCTCAGCGGGCTCATCAACGCCTCCCGTAGCCGGGTGCCGATTCTCATGACGGCCGGGCGCACGCCGATCACCGAGGGCGGCGTGCCCGGCGCGCGCAACCGCCACATCCACTGGGCCCAGGAGTCGTTTGACCAGGCGGGCATGGTGCGCGAGTACGTGAAGTGGGATTACGAGCTGCGCACGGGCAGCCAGCTCGAGACGGTGGTGGACCGGGCGCTGGCCGTCGCCCAGAGCGCGCCGGCGGGGCCCGTCTATCTCACGTTGCCCCGCGAGGTGCTGGCCGAGCGCCTCGCCGACCTGGAGTACTTCGATCCCTCGCGCCTGACCCCGGCCGCCCCCCAGGTCGCCGACCCGGCTGCTGTGAAGGAGGCGGCGCGCCTGCTGGCGGCCGCCCGCAGCCCGATGGCGATCGTGAAGTCGTCAGGGCGCGATCCCGCCGCAGTGGCGCCGCTGGTGGCGCTGGCCGAGGCGGTGGGCATGCCGGTCTTCGAGCAGTTCTCGACCCATCTGTGCTTTCCCCAGACGCATCCGCTCTTTGCCGGCGGCGACCCGGCGCCCCACTTCGCCGAGGCCGATGCCATCATCGTCGTGGAAGCCGACGCTCCGTGGTTCCCGGACCTCAAGGCGCCCCGGCCCGAAACGCCGGTGATCCAGATAGCGGAGGACCCGCTCTTCGCGCGCTACCCGATCCGCGGCTTCGCGGGGGACGTGGCGCTGGCCGGCGCGCCCCGCCTTACCCTGCCGGCGTTGACCGAGGCCGTGCGGCGGGCCGGGCTCGACGCGCGGCTCGTGGCCGAGCGCCGGGCCCGGTGGGCGACCGAGCACGGCCGGCGGACCGAGACCGCCCGGGGGCAGGCCGAGCGCGCCCGCGGGGAGCAGCCCATCGACATGGCCTGGCTCTCTCGCTGCGTGAGTGATGTGCTCGACGAGCGCACGATCGTGGTCAACGAGTACGATCTCGATCTCGCGCACACCCGGCTCGACATGCCGGGCTCGTACTTCAGCCAGTCACCGGCCTCCGGGCTGGGCTGGGCGCTGGGTGCCGCGCTGGGGGCGAAGCTGGCCGCGCCGGACCGCACGGTGGTGTGCTGCGTGGGCGACGGGGCTTACCTCTTCGGTGCCCCCACCGCCGCGCACTGGGTCTCCCGCGCCTACAACCTGCCCGCGCTCTTCGTGATCTTCAACAACCGGGCGTGGAACGCGGTGAAACGCTCCGTCTCTTCGCACGCACCCCAGGGCTGGGCGATGCGGACCGGGTCGATGCCGCTGAGCGAGCTGGACCCGGCGCCCGACTATGAGCTGGTCTGCCGGGCCTGCGGGGGCTGGGGCGAGCGCGTGGAGGACCCTGCCGCGCTCCCCGACGCGCTGGCGCGGGCCTTACGGGTGGTGCGCGAAGAACGCCGGCAGGCGCTGCTGAACGTGATATGCAAGAAGCCGTGAGGGTGTGGGAGTGAGCGCATGAGCATGGAGCTCGTGGGCCGGATGATGGATGGTTCCATCCCCTACAGCATGAAAGGGGTGCTGAGGAAGACCGGCCTGTTCCGGGGCCACGTGGGCCAGGACGCCAAGATCGAACAGCTCAGCCGCCTGCCCCTGTTCGAGGGCTGCAGCCAGCGCCAGCTCCGCGCCGTGGCCCGCATCACCGAGGTCCGCGAGCTGCCCGAGGCCACCGTCCTGGCCCGCACCGGGGATCAGGGCAACGAGTTCTTCCTGATCCTCGACGGTCGGGTGCGGATCGACGTCTCCCCCCGCAAGCGCGTCCATCTGGGGCCGGGGGAGTTCTTTGGCGAGATGAGCCTGCTCGATGGCGGGCCGCGCTCGGCTACCGCGACGGCCGAGACCGGTGTCCGGCTCCTGGTGATCGGACGGCGCGACTTCTCGCTGCTGCTGGCGAAGGTGCCCGATCTGACCCGTCACCTGCTGGTCGTCCTGTGCCGCCGGCTCCGGCAGGCCGACCAGACGCCGCGCGCCTGACGATCGCCGGCATTCTCCCGCGCATCACGCTCGAAGGCCGATACGTTCGTCTCGAACCCCTGTCCATCGGACACGTCCCGGCGCTCCTCGCCGTGGCGAAGGGGCCGCGCGAAACCTTCGCGCTCACTTCGGTGCCCGCCGATGAGCCGGCCATGCGGCAGTACGTCGAGAGCGCGCTCAGGGATCAGGCCGCCGGTCGGGCCCTGCCCTTTGCCACCGTCGATCGGCGCGTCGAGCGTGTCGTCGGCTCAACCCGGTTCGGCAACGTCGAGTTCTGGGCGTGGCCGCCGGGCAGCCCTCACCAGCGCGGGGAGGACCGTCCGGACGTCGTCGAGATCGGCTGGACCTGGCTGGCGTCCGACGTCCAACGCAGCGGTATCAACACGGAGGCCAAGCTTCTCATGCTCACGCACGCCTTCGAGAGGTGGCGCGTGCATCGCGTGAGCCTCATGACCGACGCCCGCAACACCCGCTCGCGGGAGGCGATCCTGCGCCTGGGCGCCCGCTTCGACGGTGTCCTGCGCGTGGCCCGTATGGCTGCCGATGGCGGCCTTCGCGACACGGCCGCCTACTCCATTCTGGAAACGGAGTGGCCGGAGGTGAAGGCGGGGCTGCAAGCCCGGCTCCGCTGAGCCCGCCGCGGTTTCCCGAAGAGCCCGCGCGTGTTCTAGCCCGGCTCGACGAGCGCGGCGAGCTTAGCCAGCGCCATTCGCCAGCCCGTCTCGTTGTCGGCTGGCGACAGGCCCGTCGGCAGTCCATCGTGGACAGCAAGCAGCTCGGTGCCGCCGTCTGCATCGGCGTCCGGCACCGGATGCCCTTACCCTATTGTCCCGAACAAGGCCCCGACGCCGGCAGTCAGCGCCATCGCAAGTGCCCCCCAAAACGTGACGCGGGCAGCGCCTCTCGTCGGACTTGCACCACCGGCGAACGCGGCCAAACCGCCCAGGATCGCGAGGAACATCAGTGACGATCCGGCGACAAAGGGGATGAGATACGCCCCGGGAGTAATTACCATTGTCAGTAAGGGCATGGCAGCGCCAACTGCGAACGTGCCCGCCGAGGCGAGCGCGGCCTGTACGGGTCTCGCACTGAGTGAGTCAGAAATGCCAAGTTCGTCGCGGGCGTGGGCGGCCAAGGCGTCGTGTGCCGTGAATTGTTCGGCGACCTGTTTCGCCAGCGAAGGTTCGAGGCCGCGCTTGACGTAGATCGCCGTCAGCTCCGCGAGCTCGGCTGATTGGTCTGCTCTGAGTTCCTTGCGTTCGCGGGCGAGGTCGGCCTGTTCAGTATCCGACTGGGAACTGACCGAGACGTACTCACCAGCCGCCATCGACATGGCACCGGCGACTAGCCCGGCAACCCCCGCGACCAAGATGTCGTGGCCGGTCGCATGGGCCGCCGCCACGCCGACGACCAGGCTCGCCGTCGATACGATGCCGTCGTTGGCGCCCAGAACCGCCGCGCGCAACCAGCCGATGCGTTCCGTTCGGTGCCGCTCGCGATGGGGCATGAGGTGCCTCCGGATTCTCATTCATTGCGGCTTTCCATGTGAAACCTGTTGAGGATGCGATGTGCCACGGGATGCCGGCATCCAACAGTGGATGCGAGCATCTCTGCCGGGATGGCGCCCGGGCATCTGCATGGAGATTCTCTCCGCTCGACCCTGGGCATTCGCTCTTGGATGCGGGTTCGTCGCCGGTCGCGTACTGGTACGTCGGCGACCGCGACGCGTAACGCGACGATCTGGTCATGGGCGAAGCGGGGCGGTAGCGCCGGCAAAGCGGGCGCTCGAAACGTCCACGCGGTCACAGGAAGCGGCGGTGCCGACGCTCGTCAGGCGGCTCGAGGCCGAGCGCCAGGAGCTTGCGGTCGACGTAGGCCTTGTAGGCCTGACGGATGTCGGCGTTACCAACGGACTTGAGACCCCACTCGATGAACCGCGGCACGTTGGGCGAGTCCGAACGGCCGAACATGTCGAGCGCCGCCGGGTACCACTTGTCCAGCAGCTTCCGGGCCAGGGCCCGGCCGGCCGGGCTCGCGCAGATCTCCTGCAGGAAGTAGTAGCCCATCTCCGAGTGACCCAGCTCGTCGCGCTCCACTGTGGCTGACATCTTCTGCAGCGGCACGTAGGACGACTCTCGCCAGTCCCGCGCGTGGAAGGCGCCGTTGAGATCCACGAAGAAGTGGAAGTAAGCGTCGTCGGCCCACGTCTCGCGCGGCAGGTGGAAGGCGTAGTGGGCGTAGGGGACGTCGAGCAGGGCGAAGTCGCGCTCGAGCCCCACGGCCAGCCGGTGGAACATGATGGCGTGCTTCAGCTCTTCGGCCAGGTACTCGGCCTTGAGGAGCTTCGTCTGCCGGTTGGGGAAGAGGGCCTCGGCGAGATCCAGGCAGGTGGCCATGAACCCCAGGAACGACTTGTTGCCGGCGCGCTCGCCCTCGTGGCGCAGCATTCGGAGCAGCAGGCTCTTGTACTCCTCGGGCAGCGGATCGCCCTCGTCGAAGCGGTGCCGGGGCTGGCCCGCGGGTGCCGCGAAGTGGGGCAGGGGGTCGCCCTGGGCGTAGGCCTTGCGCCAGAACGGCCACAGCTCCGTGCGGCCGCGCTCCTCGGCGTCGCCGATGACGTCCATCTCGCTCATGGTCGTTCTCCCTGCAGCCCGGCGTACTGCTCTTGACTCCGGCGCCAGCGCTCGGGGTCCAGGTGTCGTGTGGTTTCGCGCTGGTGGCCGCACGGGCAGCCCAGCAGACCCGTCGCGTAGAGCTCGAACTGCGCGTCCACCAGCTCGCCGGCCATCCCGGGCAGGAGTCGATCGCCGACGTTGCCGGTCATGCGGCCGCAGCCGGCGCACAGCAACCGGTAATAGGTCCCGTACGTCGCCGGTTGATCGAGCGTGATCCCGACGGCCACGTAGGCCTGACGGATCTCCTCGACGATCGCGTTCATGAGGGGTGCGCCACCTCCTCCCGGGGCCAGGGCCCGGCGCCGTCCAGCCGGCTCATTAGGGCGAACTGTACACCGCTCGGGCCGGCCGTGTACCATCGTCGAGCATGGCTCAGGACTTGCGAAGCTTCCTGGACCTCCTCAAGCGCAAGCGGCCCGACGACTTCCAGGTCGTCTCGCGCGAGATCGACCCCGCGTACGAGATCACCGCTCTGGTGGTCAAGCTCGACCGGGAGCTGGGTAAGCGCCCGGTGCTGCTCTTCGAGCGGGTGCGGGGCAGCCGCTTCCCCGTGCTCACCAACCTGCACGCCAGCCGGTCGCGCTTGGCCCTGGCCATGAGCGCCGCTCCCGCTGACACGCTCCGCACGTACCTGGGCGCCATGGAGCGACCGGTGGCGCCGCAGGTGGTGACGGGCGGACCGGTCAAAGAGGTCGTGGTCACGGGCGGTCAGATCGATCTCGGCGACCTGCCCCGAATCGTGCACCACGAGGGGGATGCCGGCGTCTTCCTGACGGCGGCCATCTCCTTCGCCCGGCATCCCACCGCCGAGATCTGGAACTGCGCCTACAACCGGCTGATGATCAAGGGGCGCGACACGACCTCGATCCACCTCACCCTGGGCAAGCACCTCTGGGAGTTCCACCGCGCCGCCGAGGACCGCAACCAGCCGTTGCCGGTCGCCTTCGCCATCGGTGTGCACCCGGCCATTGCGCTGGGAGCGCTGGCCATCGGCTCTGTCGACGAGGACGAGCGCGGCATCATGGGCGCCCTCCTGGGCGAGCCCCTGGAGCTGGTCCGCTGCGAGACCTCCGACGTGCTCGTGCCCGCGCACGCCGAGATGGTGATCGAGGCCGAGATCCTGCCGCAGCAGCGCACCGCCGAGGGTCCCTTCGGTGAGTTCACCGGCTATAGCCTGGGCGAGCGGCAGCGCGAGGTCGTCCGGGTCCGGGCCATCACGCACCGCCGGGACGCGATTTTCCAGGACATCAGCGTGGCCCATCTCGACCACCTGCTGCTGTCGACGATTCCCATCGAGGCGAACCTCTACCGGGCGGTCCGGGCGATGGTGCCGACGGTGCGCGCCGTCCGGGTGCCGGCGCCGTTCACCTGCTACGTGTCCCTCGAGCAGCGCATCCCCGGTCAGGCCAAGAACGCGATCCTGGCCGTGCTGGGCTCCGATCTCTACATGAAGCGCGTGGTCGTCGTCGATCACGACGTCGACGTGTTCGACGATCGCCAGGTGAACTGGGCGATCGCCACTCGCTGCCAGCCGGACCGGGACATCGCGATCATCAGCCACGCCCGCGGCTCCGACCTCGATCCCTCCACGGCGCAGGACGGCTATACGGCGAAGTGGGGCGTGGATGCCACCGCCAAACCCTCGCTGGTGGGCTTCACGCCTCGCCACCGGGTGCCGCCGGCCGTGTACGAGCGGATCGACCCCAGGCAGTTCCTGTCCTAGCCGGCCGTGGCGGAGAACTTCGTCCGCCTCCTGGAGGCCGTCGCCCGCCGCGCTCCCGACGCACCCGCGGTCGTGTGGGAGGGCGGCCCGCTCACGTACCGACGGCTCGACCGCCAGGCCAACGGGTTCGCCCGCTTCCTCAGCCATCAGGGCGTGCGGGCGGGCGAGCGGGTGGCGCTGAGCATCCCCAATCGCTGGCCGTTCGCCGTCGCGCTGCTGGGTGGGCTCAAGCTCGGCGCCACCGTGGCGCCGCTCGATCCCCTGCTCACCGCGCAGGAGCGGCGGGCGATCCTCGCCGACCTGCGCCCGCGGGTCGTCGCCCACGAGGTGGTGGGGGACGAAGCCGAGTGGGACAGTGCGGCCAACGTGGACAACCCCGCGCTCATCCTCTACACGTCGGGCTCGACCGGCGTACCCAAGGGCGCCATGCTGTCGCACGGCGCCCTGCGCGCGGCGGTGCAGGCGTGGGCGGAGCCGGTGATGGGGCTCGGGCCAGCCGACGTCGTGCTGGCGGTGCTGCCGCTGTCGCATTCGTTCGGCCTCAACGGAGCCTTGCTGGCGCCCCTGCTGACCGGGGCCTCGGCCGTGCTCCTGGAGCGCTTTGCGCCCGACGAGGCGGTGCAGGCGATCCGGCGTCGGCACGTCACGGTGTTCCCCGGCGTAGCGACCATGTTCCGCCGGGTGCTCGACCTCCCGGGCCTGGCCCCGGGCGACCTGGGCAGCCTTCGCCTGTGCGTGTCGGGCGCGGCGCCCTGCTCGTGGGCGCTCGCCCGCGAGTGGCGCGAGCGGACGGGGGTGCGGATCCTGCGCGGCTACGGTATGACCGAACTGTTCCGCCCCATCTCCTACCGCGCCGCCGATCCCATGGACTTGCCGGAGGCCATCGGCCGTCCCGTGCCCGGCGTGGAAGTTTGCATCACGGACGACGACGGGCGGGCGCTGCCCGCCGGCGCCGTCGGGGAGCTCTGGATCCGCTCCCCGTCGGTCATGGACGGCTACCTGGGCGCGCCCGAGGAAACGGGGGCGGTGCTCGACGGCGGCTGGTTCAAGACCGGCGACCTCGCCATCCTCCGGGCCGACGGCTACGTGAGCATCGAGGGACGCAAGCGCGAGCGGATCCTGCGTGGCGGCTACTCCGTGTCCCCCCCGGAGGTCGAGGCCGTCCTGCACGCTCACCCCGCTGTCGCCGAGGCCGCCGTCGTCGGCGCCCCCCACGCCGAGCTGGGCGAGGAGGTCGTGGCCTTCGTGGCGTTGCGGCCGGGGGCGCGCGAGGACCCCCAGGCCCTCGTCGCCTGGTGTCGCGAGCGTCTGGCCGGCTTCAAGTACCCCCGGCGCATCACCATCGTTGATCGCCTGCCGCGAGCCTCTACGGGCAAGGTGCTCAAGTCGCGGCTGCTCGGACAGACCTGAACGAGGAGGAGCCCAGCATGCAGACGTCGCGGCGAACGATCCTCGAGGTGGGCGCGGTCGGCGCGCTGGCCCTCGCCATGGGCCGTCACTCCGCCCAGGCCCAGCCGCAGGCCGCCGCGGTCGAGCCTCAGGATCGCGTGTTCATCGCCAACGGCGACTCGAACACGATCTCCGTGCTCGACCCGCGGACCAACACCGTGGAGACCACGATCAACCTGACGAGCTTCGACGAGGACCCGCGCCCGCCGTTCCGCTTCGCCAACGGGGGCGTGGCGTCGCCCCACGCGGCCATGATCCACAAGCCGCTCTACCGCGGCGCCATCGGGATCCACGGCCTGGTCCCGTCACCCGACAACCGGGTGCTGGCCACGGTGGGCCGGGGCTCGAGCAACGTGTACCTCATCGACGTGGTGGGCAAGCGGGTCATCGGCAACACGCCGAACCCCCAGGCGGGGCCCACCTCGAACCCCGAGCGCTTGACCGGGGGCATCCTGGTCGGGCGCGAGCCCCACGGGCCGACGTTCACCCGCAACGGCCGGGAGCTGTGGGTGACTCTGCGCGGGGAGGACCGGGTGGCCGTCATCGACGTCGAAGGCGCGCTGAAGGGCAATCCCGGGGCCCTCCGGCTGTTCGTGGTCACGCTCAACGGCCCCTCCCAGGTGTGGTTTTCCGCCGACGGTAGCCTGGCGTTCGTGGCCAGCCAGAAGGCCGCCCGGGTCGACGTGCTCTTCGTCAACCCCGACGCTCAGGGGCGCTCCCGGCCCTCGCACCTCACGACCCTGGACATCAGTGCCGAAGACCCGCCGGGGTTCACCTCATTCCTCAAGACGTCTCCCGACAGCACCGAGCTCTGGCTCACGCACAAGCTCGCTGACCGCGTTTCGGTGCGAAGCGCGCGGGGGCCGCACGCTCTCCTCGACTCGCTGGCGCTGGCGTCGCAGGCGCAACCGAACCACCTGGAGTTCGTCGAGAACGCGCGGGGCAAAGTCGTCTACGTGAGCCAGGCTCGGGTGGACGATCGCGGCCCGGGCGACTCCGCCTCTAGCCGGATCGCCATCGTGGATCGGAGCGGCCCGGCCGGATCGCGCAAGGTCGCCGGCTCGTTCTTCAGCCGCGGGCGGCAGGCCCACGGGCTCTGGACCAACCCGGCCAACACCCTGCTCTACGTCGCGCACGAGCAGGACGAGCCGGCCGGGACCACCAACGCCGGACAGGCGGTGGCCAGCGCCTTCGACGTCACGAACCCTCTGGCGCCGGCGTTCCTGGCCCAGATCCCGCTCGGCTCCCTGGCACTGCCCTCGGGGGCCCTGCGCAACAAGGGGAGCAACAGCCTCGTCTACGTGCGGGCGGGGGCTCGCAGCCAGACCGCCTGAACGCGGTCGCCCCAGGCCCCGGCCGCGGCCGTCGCCGGGGCAACGGGCTCAGATCACAGCGATCGCCTCGATCTCGATGAGGTAGTCAGGATGGGCCAGGGCGCTCACCTCGACCAGCGTCGAGGCCGGGCCCTTGGAGCCGAAGAACTCGTCGCGGACGGCTCGGAACTCCGGGCGGTAGCGGGCGTCGGTGACGTAGGTGTTGATCTTGACCACGTTGTTCAGCGAGCCACCCCCGGCTTCCACGAGCGCCTTGACGGCACGGAACACCTCGCGCGCCTGCCCGGCGAAATCGCCACGGTGCTTCACGCTGCCGTCCTTGTCGTAGGCGACCTGGCCGGCCAGGAAGAGGACGGCCTGGGCTCCCGTGACCTTGATGGCCTGGCTGTACCCTGGCGGGTCGTAGACACCGGGGGCGCAGTACTTGTCGATCGTCGCCATTGAGTTCCTCCTGATCCCGGACGGTTGGCGGTGGCGCTGCCTAGGTGATCTCGAAGCGCAGGTGGGCGTGGGCTTCGCGCAACGCCTTTTCGACGGCGTCCGGCGTGTCGGCCCGCGCGAAGATGAAGCCGAGATACTGCCAACCTTCGGGCAAGGGCAGCAATTCCTGGCCGACGTGCGCGGTGATCGCCACCTCCTCGATGCCCTCCACGGTACTAGCGCGCTCGCGGCCGTGAACGGCCGCGAGCCGTCCGGTCCGGGGAATCGGAATCATCATGACCCCGGCGGGACGCCGCTCACGGACGAGGGAGTCGATCGGCCAACCCAGCGCGTGGCGGAGGATCAGCTCCTCCAGGCTCACCCCGGTGCCGAAGCGCAGCGTCCGCGAGCAGAGGCCACCGATGGAGCGGGCGGCGACCTCGATGACCCAGGGGCCGTCGTCATTGACGCGCAGCTCGGCGTGCACCGGTCCCTCGGCGAGCCCCAGCGCGGCGCAGGCGTCGGCGGCCACCGCGGCGATCCGGCGCTGCACCCCATCGGGCAGGCGCGAGGGTGTCACGTAGATCGTCTCTTCGAAGAAGGGCCCCTCGAGGGGATCGGGCTTGTCGAAGAGGGCCAGGGTACGCAGCGTGCCCGCCTGGAGGAGCCCTTCCAGGGCCACCTCGAGGCCGGGGATGTACTGTTCGGCCAGGAGGAACGCGGCGGCATCGCCGCTGACCGCGACGTCGTCGCGGCGCAGGATCGCGGCGATCCGGCGAAACGCCGCGATGAACTGGTCCACCGTGTTGGCGCGGATCACGCCGCGGCTCGCCGACAGCGCCAGCGGCTTGAGCACGCAGGGGAATCCTACCCCGCGGGCGGCCGTGAAAGGATCCTCGCTGAGAGCGATGCGCCGGAAGCGGGGGACGGGCACCCCCGCCGCGGCTAGACACTGGCGCATCTCGTACTTGTTCCGCGCCGCCGCCACCGCGGCGACGGGATTCGCTCGGAGTCCGAGACGATCGGCGATGGCGGCGGCGGTGGTGGCCGTAAGGTCATCGACGCCCACGACCCCGTCGAGCGGGCGTCGTCGCGCCCACTCGGCCACCGTCTTGGCGGCAGAGTCGGGATCGTTGAAGTCCAGCGTCAGCAGGCTGTCCGGCGAGAGCTCCTCGAGCGTGCTGGGCCGCTCGGAGGCACAAACGAGATCGACGCCGAGCTTGCGCGCGGCGTCGACGAAGGCTTCCGTCCGGTAGGTCCGGGTCGGCAGCAGCAGCAGGAGCCGGGCCATACGATGCGGAGGGGGCCCGCTCTGGTCCCTCTGGGGACTACGCCTTGCCGGCGGCGTAGTAGGGGTTGGAGCCGGAGGCGTGGTCCGTGGTGTCGAGGACCTCTACGATTTCCGGAAGCTCCTCCTTGAGGAGCCGCTCGATGCCGGCCTTCAGCGTGATATCCGCGGCTCCGCAGCCCTGGCAGCCGCCCCCCATCTGGAGATAGACGCGGCTGTCCTGGACGTCGATGAGCTCCACATAGCCGCCGTGACCGGCCACGGCGGGGTTGATCATCGTGTCGATCAACTCCTGCACGCGGGTCTTGAGGTCCGGGCTCTGGTCCTGGTTTTCTGTGCTCATGGCGCCACCTCAGCCCGTATCCTACCAAATTTCTTACGGCCCGACCCGATCGGCGAGGGCCACCTGGCCCTCAGTCGGCTCCGCTCAGCAGAACCAGGGCTCGGTGAGTCGTGGCGGCCGGGGCCGGTCGGAGGCCAGAGGCGGCGGCGCCGGGCGCGCGGGGAGCCCGGCCGTGGCGTCGGCGAGCGCGCGGACGCGCGCGAACGTCACCGCGGCGTCCTCGCGCCGGTCGGCCGTCTCGGCCACCATCCGTCCCACGGCCTCTTGAAGCTGGTCCACGCGAGGATCGGGGTGGGTCCACCGGTAGTAGAAGCCGTCCGCGACGAGGGGACCCAGGTGCGGCCGCATCGCCGGGCTGTCGAGGAGCAGCGAGCCCGGCGGCACCAGGAGCCGGATCGAGTACTGGACGGCATCCACGTGGTCGATCAGGCCCTCGTCCGCGACGAACGCCAGCAGCTCGCGGTAGTCCTCGAGCGTGGCCCAGGGGGTGAACGGCACCCAGGTCGGCCGGAACGCGATGCCGGCCGCCCGCACGGCCTCGAGCACCGCGGCAACATCGGCTCGTGTGTGACCCTTGGCCAGGTTGGCCAGCACCGTGTCGCTCAAGGATTCGACGGCCGAGACGACGAAGATGGCGCCGAGCCCAGCCAGCTCGGGCAGGAGCGCCCGGTGGCGCAGCAGGTGCTCCACCTTGGCGGTGAAGTCGAAGGTGAGATCGGGGAATTCCTGGTGCAGCGCGCGGGCCACGGTCATCGCGTGACGGGGGCCATTGAGGAAATCGGGATCGCCGAAGGTCACATGCCGGGCGCCCGCGCCGACGAGCTGCCGGATGTCGGCGAGCACGATCTCACCGGGAACCACGAAGAACCGCCCGCCGTAGACGGGCGGAATCGGACAGTGCCGGCACAGATGCTTGCAACCCCGGCTCGCCTCCACATACCCAACGAGCTCGAGCCGACCGTCCCGTTCAAGATGCGCGTACTGCTTCAGCGCAGGCAGCTTCGCCCGGCTCGGCACCACGAAGCTCAACTTCTCGAGCCGCAGCGCCTTCTCGGACCGCGACGCGGCGTCGGGGCGGTGGGGTTGGGCCGGGGTCTCCGAGACCCGTTCCCTCCAACGCGCGACGGGCCGCGATCCCTGAGGTGGAGCCCAGCCGCGATCGGCCTGATGATCGCCAGCCTCGTGG
>DATIAY010000072.1:0-25196 GCA_035457825.1 Candidatus Methylomirabilota bacterium | reverse complement strand
GGGTCGACGAGACGATCCCGGCTAATCGCCCGTACGCCGGCGTGTTCGCCCACGGCGACGTCGAGGCCGCCCGGGGCCGCGCCGACCGGCTGGTCGAGGCGCGTTTCCACCAGGGCCGGCAGACGCACGCCCCGCTCGAGCCGCGTGGCTGTCTGGCGAGCTGGCTGCCCGGCGAGGAGACGCTCACGTTCTGGCACTCGACCCAGATCCCGCATCCGATGCGCTCGGCGCTGGCCGCGCGCCTGGGGGTTCCCGAGAGCGCGGTAAGGGTGATCACGCCGGATGTCGGCGGGGGGTTCGGCCAGAAGATCCCGCTCTACCGCGAGGAGCTGGCCACGGCCGCCGCCTCGCGACTGCTCGGCCGCCCGGTACGCTGGATCGAGACCCGCCGCGAGAACCTGCTCGCCGCGCTCCACGCCCGGGAAGACATCGTCGACGTCCGGGCCGCCGTGAAGGCGGACGGCACGATCCTGGGCCTGGACGTGCAGATCCTCGCCGACTTCGGCGCCTACGCGTATTTCCCGGCCAATTACATGGCCCGGGTCGTGGGAATGATGATCCCCGGGGCCTACCGGCTGCGCGACTACCGCTACGCGATCGAGGCCGTCCTCACCAACAAGTGCCCGTCCGGGCCATACCGGGCGCCGATGCTGATCTGCAGCTGGGTGACCGAGGGAACGGTCGACGCGGTGGCGCGCGCGCTCGGGCTGGATCCGGTCGAGGTGCGCCGCCGCAACATGCTCGACGATGCCGATCTGCCGTACACGACGGCGACCGCGCTGACGTACCGGTCGGTCTATCCGCGCGACACGCTGGAGCAGGCGCTCGCGACGTTCGACTACCAGGACCGGCGCCGCCAGCAGGCGATGGCGCGCGCGGCCGGACGGATCACCGGCATCGGCGTGGCGACCTACGTCGAGCCGAACACCTACGGCTCCGAGTTCTACAAGACGGCCGGCATTCCCGGCTCGGGCCACGACGCCGCGATCGTCCGGATCGAGCCGAGCGGCGCCGTCTCGGCCCAGATCGGCATCGTCAGTCAGGGCCAGGGCCACCTGACCACGGTGGCCCAGGCGCTGGCCGACGCGCTCGCGGTGCCCATCGAGCGGGTCCGGGTCCACAGTGGCGACACGGCCGCCGCACCCTATGGCATGGGCACGCGCGGCAGCCGCGGCGGCGTGGTGAGCGCCGGGGCGGCGCTGGGGGCAGCGCAGATTCTCAAGCAGAAGCTGTTGCGGATCGCGGCGCACCTGCTGGAGGCGCCCCTCGACGATCTCGAGCTGGTCGACGGGCGGATCCGCGTGCGCGGCGCGCCGGCGCCGGCCCTCACGGTCGCGCAGCTCGCCCAGAAAGCCTACCTGGCCCCGACGGAGCTGCCGCCGGGGATGGAGCCGGGCCTGGAGGCGACGCATGCCTTCGACCCGCCGGCCCTGACCTTCTCGAGCGGAACCCACATCTGCCAGATCGAGATCGATCCCGAGACCGGCCGCCTGACAATTCCGAGGTACACGATCGTCGAGGACTGCGGACGGATGCTGAACCCGCGCATCGTCGAGGGACAGCTCCACGGCGCGACGGCCCAGGGCCTCGGGGGCGCCCTCCTCGAGGAGGTCGTCTACGGCGCCGACGGCCAGAATCTGAGCGCGACGTTCATGGACTACGCCGTGCCGACGGCCTCGCAGGTGCCGGCGTTCGAGATCGCGCACCTCGAGCGACCGGACCCGGGCACGCCGCTCGGCATCAAGGGGATGGCCGAGGGCGGCGTGATGGGCGCCTCGGCGGCGATCGCGAACGCCGTGGCTGACGCGCTGGTACCCCTCGGGGTCGACGCCAGCCGCCAGCCGTTCACCGCGCAGCGGCTCGCGGCGGCGCTCCGCTCCGCTCCCCGCCGAGAGGGCAAGGAGGCCCCACCGTGACCGCTACCGACCTCTGCTTCACCCCGGCCGTCGAGCTGGCGCGGCTGATCCGCCACCGTGCCCTGTCGCCGGTCGAGATCATTCGCGCCGTGCTGGACCGGATCGAGCGTTTGAACAAGCCCCTCGGCGCCTACGTGCTGGTCCACGCCGAGCGAGCTCTCCGGGACGCCCGTCGAGCCGAGCAGGCCGTGATGGCCGGCCAGCCGCTCGGCCCGCTCCATGGCGTGCCGGTCTCGATCAAGGACAATCTGTGGACGGCCGGCGACCGCACCACCTTCGGCTCGCGCCTGCTGGCGGAGTTCGTCCCGCCGGAGGATGCCCCGAGTGTCGCGCGCCTGCGCGCGGCCGGGGCGATCTTCGTCGGGCGCACCAACCTGCCGGAGTTCGCCTGGCGCGGCTCGACCGACAATCCGCTGTTCGGGGAGTCCCGCAATCCCTGGGATCTGACCCGCACGCCCGGCGGGTCGACGGGCGGCGGCGCGGCGGCCGTGGCGGCGGGTCTGGGGCCGCTGGCCCTCGGCTCCGATGGGGCGGGCTCGATCCGAATCCCGGCCAGCTTCTGCGGGCTCGTGGGCCTGAAGCCGACGTTCGGGCGGGTGCCCATGTACCCGGCCGCCGGAGGCAACGAGCTGGTCGCCCACGTCTGTCCGCTCGCCCGCACCGTGCGCGACGTGGCCCTGATGATGAACGTGACCGACCGCTACGACGCGCGCGACCCGTTTGCCCTGCCCGACGACGGCGTGGACTACCTGGCCGCCTGCGACGAGCCCCTCGACGGAGCGCGCGGGCGTCGGGCCATCCGGGTCGCCTGGTCGGCCACGCTCGACTTCGCCCCCATCGAGCCCGAGACGCGGGAGATCGCCGCCGCGGCGGCCCGCGCCTTCACGGATGCTGGCCTTGTGGTCGAGGAAGCCGGTCCGAACCTGGGCGATCCGAGCTCGATCCTCCAGACGCTCTACGGGGGCGCCCAGGCCGGCGCCCACGCCGCTCGCCCGCCGGAACAGAAGGCCCAGATGGACCCGGAGCTGGTGGCGTACGCCGAGGCCTCGGCCGGGCTGACCGTGGTGGACTATCTGCAGGCGGTGGCCGCCCGCCAGAAACTGGTGGACGCGCTGCGAAAGTTCTTCGAGCAGTACGACCTGCTGCTCACGCCCACTCTCGGCCTGCCGGCCTTCCCGCTGGGCCTGGTCGGCCCCCGCGAAGTGGCCGGCCGGGCCGTGCCCCACCTCGGCTGGACACTCTGCTACCCGTTCAACTACAGCGGTCAGCCGGCCGTTTCCGTCCCGGCCGGCTGGACGGTGAGTGGCCTGCCCGTCGGGCTGCAGATCGTCGGCCGGCGTCTGGAGGACGCGCTGGTGCTTCGTGCCGCGGCGACGCTCGAGACGCTCCGCCCGTGGGCCGCGCGCCGGCCACGGGAGGCGTAGCCCACCGGGTGGACACAGGTCGTTTGACAACCGGTTGGCGATTGTTTAGCGTCCGGCGACATGGATCTCGGTTTGAAGGGCAAAGTGGTCCTCGTTACCGGTGGCAGCAAGGGCATCGGCAAGGCGGTGGCCCGCGGACTGGCGCAGGAGAGGGCCAGGGTGTCCATCTGCGCCCGGACCCGGACGGAGCTGGAGGCCGCGGCCACGGAACTGGCCAAAGAGACGGGCGGCGAAGTGTTCGCAGTGGCCGGCGATCTCACGCGCGAGGCCGACGTGCAGAAGATCGTGGAGGCTACGGTGACCCGCTTCGGCCGCATCGACGTCCTCGTCAACAACGCCGGCGCGGCGCCCGGTGGCCTCCTGCTCGACCTCACCGAGGAGGACTGGCACAAGGCCCTGGAGCTCAAGTTCCTGGGCTACGTCCGGTGCATGAAGGCCGTCATCCCCCACATGCTCAAGCAGGGTGGGGGGCGGATCGTCAACATCATCGGCAACGATGGGGTGAAGCCGATCGGCGTGGAGCTGACGCCGAGCGCAGCCAATGCCGCCGACCTCGCCGTCACGGTGGCTCTGGCCGAGCAGTACGGCCGCCACAACATCTGCATCAACGCCATCAATCCCGGGCCGGTCGCCACCGAGCGGTGGGAAACGCTGATCGGCGGGATCGCTCGCATCCGCCAGATTCCTGTGGCCGAGGCCCAGAAGCGGGCGGAGGCCAGCATCCCGCTCGGCCGGATCTGCACCCCCGAGGAAGTGGCCAACGTCGCGGTCTTCGTGGCCTCGCCGCGGGCGAGCTTCATGAACGGCGCGCTCATCACGCTGGACGGTGGGCAGCGCAAGGCCTTGCTCGACTGACGCGCGTATCATTCCGGCCAGCCCAGGACCGCCGTGAAGCCTCCGAGGTTTGACTACCTGGCCCCGACCTCCGTTGAGGAGACGCTGGCCATCCTGGCCGAGCTCGGGGAGCGCGCGAAGCTGCTGGCCGGGGGACAGAGTCTCGTCCCGCTTCTCAACTTCCGTCTCGTCCGGCCCCAGCACCTGGTGGACCTCAACGCCGTCGCCGCCCTGGCGGGCATTCGTGAGGACGACGGGCACCTCGTGATCGGCGCGATGACCCGCCAGCGCGCCGTGGAGACCTCCGGGCTGATGCGCCGGCGCTGTCCACTCCTGGCCGAGACCATGCCCCAGATCGGCCACGTGCAGATCCGTAACCGGGGAACGATCGGGGGCAGCCTGGCTCACGCCGATCCGGCCGCCGAGCTGCCGGCCGTCGTGGCCGCGCTCGACGGGGAGCTGGTGGTGCGCAGCACGCGCGGACGGCGGGTCTTGAAGGCGGAGCAGTTCTTCCTCGGCTATCTCACTACTGCGATCGAGCCCAGCGAGCTGCTGGTGGAGGTGCGGCTGCCGGCGGTGCCGGCGCGCACGGGGACCGCCTTCCTGGAAGTGAGCCGCCGCCACGGCGACTTCGCCCTCGCCGGTGTGGCGGCCACCGTCACCCTCGACGAGGCGGGGGTGTGCACGGGCAGCGCACTGGCGTTGACGGGCGTGGGTCCCACACCGGTCGTGGCCCGGGAGGCAGCCCGGGCCCTGGTGGGGGTGAAGCCCTCGGCGGCGGCGTTCGCCGACGTGGGCCGCCGGGTGTCGGCGGTGCTGAGGCCGGAAAGCGACGTGCACGCCTCCCGTGAGTACCGGCAGCACGTCGCTGGCGTGCTCACCGGACGGGCCCTGGCGCGCGCGGCCGAGCGAGCCGGCGGCTGGCCGGATGGCCGCGGCGGAGGGCAGGAATGATCGAGCGCGCCATCCGCGTCACCATCAACGGGCTGGCCTACGAGCGGACCGTCGAGGCGCGGAAGACGCTGGCCGACTTCCTGCGCGACGACCTGGAGCTGACCGGGACCCACCTGGGCTGCGAGCACGGCGTGTGCGGGGCGTGCACGATCGCTCTCGACGGGGCCGCCGTACGCTCCTGTCTGCTCTTCGCCGCGCAGGTGCACGGGCGTGAGATCCAGACGGTCGAAGGACTGGCCGAGGGCGATCGGCTCAACCCGTTGCAGGAGGCATTCCGCGAGCATCACGGCCTGCAGTGCGGCTTTTGCACGCCGGGCCTGCTCATGACCCTCACCTGCTTCCTGCGCGAGTGTCCCGATCCATCCGATGCCCAGATCCGGGAAGCGATCGCCGGGAACCTCTGCCGCTGCACCGGCTACCGGAACATCGTGGCGGCCGCGCGGGCCGCCGCGGCGACGGCGAGGCGCTGAATGGCCGGGGCGGTGGGACGCTCGGTGCGGCGCAAGGAGGACCACCGACTGCTGACCGGCCGCGGCAAGTATGCCGCCGACTTCCGGCTGCCCGGCACGCTCCACGCGGCCGTGCTGCGCTCGCCGCACGCCC
Source organism: Candidatus Methylomirabilota bacterium (assembly GCA_035457825.1). GTDB lineage: Bacteria > Methylomirabilota > Methylomirabilia > Rokubacteriales > CSP1-6 > 40CM-4-69-5. Next base: position 19,465 of record DATIAY010000072.1, on the reverse strand, counting down.
ACGCCAGGTGGGGAGCGATCCGGACCAAGGCCGCGCTGGCCCTGCCCGGCGTGGTAGGTGTCGTGACGGCTGAGGATCTCGGAGCCATCGGCCGTATCCCCGTGCGTCTGGGCCAGCGCCCGAGCGCCACCGCGATCGCCTGCCTGCAGCCGCCGCTGGCGCGGGAGAAGGTCCGGTACGTCGGCGAGCCCATGGCGGTCGTCCTCGCCGAGAGCCGCTACCTGGCCGAGGACGCGCTCGATCTCCTGGAAGTCGACTACGATCCGCTCCCCCCGGTCGCTGACGCCCGGCGCGCGGTGGAGCGCGGATCGCCCGTGCTCCACGAGGCGATCGACGGCAACATCGTGGACACCCTGCACACGCATCGGGGCGATGCCCGGGCCGCCCTGGCCACCGCACGCCATCGCGTGAGCGAAAGCTTCGCGGTCCAGCGCCACACCGGCGTACCCCTGGAGACTCGCGGCCTGACGGCGGCCTACGATTCCGGCTCCGGCGTGCTGCGGCTGTGGGGGGTGGCCAAGGTGCCGCACTTCAACCGGCGGGTGCTGGCCGACCTCCTCGGCCATCCCGAGCACCTGATCCACTTCATCGAGCTGGAGGTAGGCGGCGGCTTCGGCGTCCGCGGTGAGTTCTATCCCGAGGATCTGGTCGTGCCGTGGGCGGCCCGGCGGTTCGGCCGGCCCGTGCAGTGGATCGAGGACCGTCGCGAGCACCTGATGGCCACGAATCATTCGCGCCAGCAGTACCACGACATCGAGATCGGCTTCGACGCCGACGGCCGGATCGTGGCGCTGCTGGACCGGTTCATGGTGGACATGGGGGCCTACATCCGCACCCACGGCGTCACCGTGCCGGAGCTGACCGCCGCCCTGCTCCCGGGACCATACCGGATTCCCAACTACTCGTCCGAGATCCGCTGCGTGCTCACCAACAAGACGCCCAGCGGAACCTACCGTGGCCCCGGTCGCTTCGAGTGCACGTTCGTGCGCGAGCGCCTGATGGACATTGCCGCGCAGAAGCTCGGTCTCGACCCCCTCGAGCTGCGCCGCCGCAACTTCGTGGCTCCGAGCGAGATGCCCTACGAGGTGGGCAGCGGCTCCCTGAACCAGAAGACGGTGTACGACTGCGGCGACTATCGCTCCGCCCTCGACCAGGCGTTGGAGGCGGTGGGCTACGAGGCGGCCCGGGCCGAGCAGGCCGAGGCCCGGCGCGGGGGCCGCTACATCGGGATCGGGGTGGGCTGCCTCGTCGAGAAGGCGGGGCTCGGTCCCTGGGAGTACGCGCGGGTGGAGGTCGACGGGACGGGCCACGTCGTCGTCTACTCCGGGATCGCCGCCGTAGGACAGGGGATCGAGACGACCCTGGCCCAGGTCACCGCCGACGAGCTGAACGTCTCCCCGGAGGCCATCACCGTGGTCCACGGCGACAGCGCCCAGGTCCCGTTCGGGGTGGGTGGCTTCGCCAGCCGTGGCGCGGCGGTGGCCCTGCCGGCGGCCATGGAGGCGGCCCGCAAGGTGCGGGCGAAGATCGTCCGCGTGGCGGCCACGCTCCTCGAGGCGGCCGCCGAGGACCTGGTGCTGGAGGGCGGTGCGGTTCATGTGCGTGGCCTGCCCGACAAGCGCGTGAGCTTTCGCGAGCTGGCCCGCGCCGCGGTGCCCGGACCACCCGGCATGGAGCCGGGCCTCTATGCCGCCCACTTCTTCGAGGCGCCGAAGATGACGTACCCGTACGGCACTCACGTGGCGGTGGTCGAGGTCGACCCCGACACGGGGTGCGTGAGGCTGCTCAAGTACGCCATCGCCTACGACATCGGCCGGGCCGTGAATCCCATGATCGTCGACGGACAGCTCGTCGGTGCGCTGGCCCAGGGGATCGGCGGCGCGCTCTTCGAGGAGCTGGTCTACGACGCGCAGGGCCAGCCGCTCACCACCACCTTCATGGACTACCTGATCCCGACGGCCATGGAGATGCCGGCGGCGACGGAGGTGCGGATCCTGGAGGAAACGCCCACGCCGCTGAACCCGCTCGGCGTCAAGGGGGTGGGGGAGGGCGGCAGCTCGGGGTGTGGCGGCGCCATCGCCAACGCGGTCGCCGATGCGCTGGCGCCGCTCGGCGTCAGCATCACCGCGCTGCCCCTGTCCCCGGACCGGCTCCTGACGCTGATCCGCGCTCAAACTGCAACACGACCGCGGGTCGGGCTTCTTGACCGATCCTGACACGGCGGGCTACTCTCCCTCCCGTATGGAGTCTCCTCTCCACGGCCCGGAAGAGGCGGAACGGCTGGACGTGTCGGCGCGCTCCGAGGATCCGCGGATCAAGCATCTGGAGCGGGTCCCGCTCTTCAGTGGCCTCAGCGACGACCAGCTGGGCCGGGTCGCGGCCATCTCGAGGATCGTGGAGGCCCGCGCAGAAACGGTCTTGACCCAGATGGGGGCGCCGGGCGATTCGTTCTTCGTCATGATCGACGGGCGGGCCTCGGTGCAGACTCAGGTCGGGGTCGGCGATCCGCTCCAACCGGGTGACTTCTTCGGCGAGATGAGCTTGCTCGACGGCGAGCCGCGATCGGCCACGATCACGGCGACTACCGACGTGCGGCTGCTGGTCGTGGAGCGTGCCCACTTCTGGCGCCTGCTCGACGAGACGCCGGAGGTGACCCGACGGATCCTCGGCGTCCTCTCCCGGCGGGTGCGGCGGCTCGAGCAGGCGGCGAACGCGCTCCTGCGCGGCGTCAGCTGGGTGTGAGCCGCCGCGCCCACACGACGTAGAGCGGATCGCCGGCGCCGGGCGAGCAGTCCTCATCGGCGAGGTCCACCCATCCTCCCGCCGCCTCGAAGTATGTGCGGACCAGCGCGCGGTGCTGGGCGTCGGTCGTGTCGAGCCAGATGGCGGCGGCCTTGGTGGGAAAGCAGCGGTTGGAGAAGGAGACCACGAACGGCGCGCCCGGTCGTAGAACCCGACCAACCTCGCGGAACACCCGCAACGGGTGAATCACGTACTGGATCGACACGGCGCACATCGCCCCCTGGAACACCTCGTCGGCGAAGGGCAGTCGGGGCTGCCGGTTGAGGTCGTGGACGACGTGGCTCGTGAGCTGAGGATTGTCGGCCATCTCCTCGGCGTTGAGCCCCAGGCCCACGACGTCACGGCCGGGAGCGCCCTGGGGAAGGTGGCTGCGCCAGCTGGCCATCAGATCCAGCAGCCGCCCGTCGGCGGGCAGCGTCCGGGCGTAGAGACGCCTCAGCGCGGCGATGGCCGCGTCGTCGATGTGGACGACCTTGCGGGACTGGAGATAGAAGCGGTCGTCGGGTGACTCGTCGTCGCGCGCGTAGGCGGCCGGCGGGAACAGTCCGTCGCCCCTGACCAGGCGGGTCATCGGTGACTCATGACGGATCCCCGCGGGTCATGAGCGCGAGCACGCCGGCCACCGTGATCACGGCCCCGAGCGCGGCCACCGCGACGACCACCGGCAGCGCCGCGCCCTGGAGCACAACGGCCAGCCCCGCCCCGCCTGCCTGGAGTCCGACCGCGACCACGATGCCGATCGCGACGATCGCCAGCCACTGGCGGATCTGGGAAGCGACGACCCGGAGGCTGATGGCAGCGCCGTGGACCCGGCCCGCGAAGTGTACGAGCACCAGCAGGAGCACGAGCGTCGCGCCGAAGGCGATCGCGGCGACGGGACCGAAGGGCGGCGCGACGATCAGCAGCGCCAGCGCGTAGGCGATGAGCGCGAGCGAGGCGCCCGCCGTCACGAGAGGCACGGAGAGCGCGACCACGCCGGCGCCGCCCACGACGAGCGTGGCCACCACGAGCCAGGTGACGGGCGGTGATGGCCGCAGGGTCAGGGAAGGGATGACCAGGGCGGCGACCAGGACGGCTGCGGCCAGGCGCATCATCCCGCAGCCCAGCGGCGGTGCCGGGGACGGCGCAGGGTGGCCAGGACCGCGTCGAGCGGCCGGACGCCGTCCCACTCGACGATCGTCAGCCCCCGGCGACGGTACTCGTCGAGCTGGGCGCGGCGTTCCAGGGCCCAGAGGCGCGCGGCGATGTCCGCGACCGGGCTCCGGGACGCGACGGCGCGCGCCGCCGTGACCGGCGAGACGGCGATGACGACGAGATCGAAGCCGCGGGCGGCCAGATCGGTAAGCACTCTCAAGAAGCGGGCGTCGAGCAGGGGGCTCAGCGCGAGGACCAGGGCCTGCGGAGGCAGGATGCGCGGCGGAATGAGATCGAGCTCCCGGGTCACATAGGTGAAGATGACCGAGGCGTGCAGGAGGGTGTCGAGCAGCCGCTGAAGCTGGGCTCGCCCGGAGCCGGGCTTCACCCATCGGAGCAGGCCGCCGTACTCGATCAGGCCGACGCGATCCTTGCGGGCGAGATAGGCGGCGGCCAGGGCGGCGGCGCCACGAGCGGCGACGTCGACGACCGTCCCACCGTCCGCGCCCACGTCGGACAGCGAGTCCAGCAGCAGAACCACATCGGCATTTTGCTCCCGGTGATGTCGGGTCACGTGCAGGGTGCCCAACCGCAGCGTGGCGCGCCAGTTCACGTGCCGGACGTGATCGCCGGGGGCGAAGGGACGGATGTCCCCGGGCTCGATGCCCTCGCCCTGCGCCGGCGACACGTAGTTGCCGACGAACGTCTGCGTGCGCAGGGGATGCGGCAACTGCCGGATCGGCGTGATGTGCGGATAGACGGCCACCGTCTGCGGCGCTTGGTGGCGGGTCTCCGCGGCGACGAGTCCGAGCGGTCCCCACAGGCGGACGTGGGGGCCGTCGAGGCGAAGCTGCTGGCGGCCCCCGCAGCGCAGGGCAAACGTCCAGCGGACCTCCTCGCCCGAGCGCAAGGTGAAGAAGGCATGGTTCCGCCCGCGCTCCAGCCGGACGCGCGGGGGCAACGGCTCCAGCAGCTCCACGAGAGGCAGGGGTCCCTCGGCCCGGAGCGTCAGGGTGACGGCCACCCGCTCGTCCTCGAAGAGGCGGTCGGCGGATACGTCTCGGCTGAGCGTCCATTCGGGCCGCGCCACCGCGCGTCGCCCCACCACCAGGGCCACGACCAGGGGGACGGCGACCAGGATCAGGTCGGCCCGGCCGGTGAGGACGCCGAGAAAAAGCGCCCAGCCGACGAGGGTCAGGAAAGAGACGTTGAGGATCGTCGATCGCCAGGTCACGGAGACTCGGCCGCCGGCGCGGGAACTTGCTGGAGCAGAGCCTCCACGACCAGCGCCGGCGTCGTCTTGGAGACCCACAGCTCCGGTCTCAGGACGAGGCGATGGGCCAGGGCGGCCACTGCCACCGCCTTCACGTCGTCGGGCAGGACGAAGTCGCGACCGCGAATGGCCGCCTCGGCCCTGGCGAGCTTCAGCACGGCGAGGCTTCCCCGCGGCGAGGCCCCCAGCGCCACCCGGTGGTCGGTCCGCGTGGCCTGGGCCAGGGCCACGATGTATCGCTCGAGCGCCTCGCTCACGAACACGTCCTCGAGCGCCTCCTGCATGGCCAGCAACTCGGCCCGGGTGACGATGGTGGGGACCGTGGCCACGTCGCTGCGGCGCTCGCGTCGGCGCCGCAAGATCTCCCGCTCGGCGTCCGGCTCCGGATAGCCGACGGCCACGCGCATGAGAAAGCGGTCGAGCTGGGCTTCGGGCAGCGGGTACGTGCCTTCCAGCTCGATGGGGTTCTGGGTGGCGATGACCAGGAACGGCTGGGTGAGGGGAAACGACTGCCCCTCGACCGTGACCTGGGCCTCCTGCATGGCCTCCAGCAGCGCCGCCTGCGTCTTGGGCGTGGCCCGGTTGATCTCGTCGGCCAGCAAGAGGTTGGTGAAGACGGGGCCGGGCCGGAACTCGAACCGGCCTTCACGCTGGTCGTAGAGGAAGCTGCCAGTGATGTCGCTGGGGAGCAGGTCGGGCGTGAACTGGATGCGGCGGAAGCCGAGGTCGAGGGCCTGGGCCAGGAGTCGGGCGATGAGGGTCTTGGCCAGGCCCGGATAGTCCTCGACGAGGACGTGGCCGTTGGCGAGGATGCCGGCCAGGATCCGCTCGAGGACGTCATCCTTGCCCACCACAATGCGCCCCAGCGTCAGCACCACCTCGCGAACGCGCTCGGCCACGGCGGTGATCTTCATCGCTGCCTTTCGATGTCGGTGACTACGTCGCTCAGGCTGGCCAGGCTGGGGCCGCGGCCGGGCCGGACGGGCGGCCGCACCAGGGGGCGCCCCGCCAGCGCGGACAGTCGCGGCCAGAGGACCCGGTCGAAGTAACGCCGGCTGCGCAGCGCCGAGCGCACGTCGTGCATCAGATCGAGGAAGTGGAGCGGCAGGCCGGGCTCGGGCCCGGGCCGCTCGCGGGCCTCGTCCAGCGCCGAGGCCCCGTTGGGCGCGAGCCGGTCGGCGAGAGCGGAGCGCAATTGTAGAAGGGCCACGCCGAGCACGATGGCCGCGGCCAGGCGCACCACGAGGGCGCGCCAGGGCGGCTCCACGAAGACGTACACGGGGACCGCGGCGAGAAACACCAGGCCCCCGAGGACGGCGCATCGGACGGCGATCGGCAAGAGGAGACGGTCAGCGCTCATGAGTCTGGCGGCCGGCTGGTAACGGAGCCACCACTGCCGGGAACAGGCCCCCCGCGTTTCACGCCGGGCACGCGCTCCGATTCAAGGGACGCGGTGATCTCGTCCAGGCAATCACAGGCGGTGTCGCGCGCCTGCCCGCTCAGGGGGCGGTCGCTGAACCGCGCGAGCTCGAAGAGCGCGGTCAGGCGCTCCACGGGTGGGCGCGGCACCGGGAGCCGCGCCAGCGTGGCCCGCATGAATTCCGTCGGCGTCTGCCACGGCGCCCGGGCAGCGCGCACGCGGGCCAGGGCCTGCTCGAGGCGGCGCCAGGCGTAGATGATGGCCTGGCGGGGATCGGGCTCGGCCCGAGGGTCGGCCGGCTCCTCGGCGACGCTGGCTGGACGCGGCGGGACGGCCGCGGGGACAGCCCGGCCCGTCCACCACGCCTCGAGACGGTCGGCCAGCGCGACCAAGACCATCAGCCCGAACGCCGCGAACGCCAGGAGCAGCATGAGAATCCCGAGCGTCATGTCGTAGAACGGGACCGAGGTGGCGGGTTTGCGCGAGAGCGCGAGGAGGTCCAGGAGCTCGGCGATCGCTGTGAACGCCGTCTCGATCGGGTGACCCTCGCCGCCGGACCACCGATTCCAGAGCAGATAGACGGCCAGGGCCAGGGTCACCAGCACGAGGATCGACATTCCGGCCGGCAGGCGTCGCGGCGTCTGGGAGCGCGCGAGCGCCTCCTCGGTCGGGCGCGGCCGTCGCTGCAGCGCGAGCAGGATGATCGCCGCCAGCGCCAGCAGCCCGACCGTGAGCATCCGCACCGTGTCGGGCAGCCGGACCGACAGGCTCCCGCCGGACTCGCCCCCCGGGGGCGGAGGCGGAGCGATGGTGGCCGCCAGGACGAGCAGCAGACCGATGCCGATCACCGCGCTCTGCCTCGTCATGCCGGCGCCGTCTTCGTCAAATGACCCGCCGGGCCCGCAGCTCGCGGATGCGCGCGTCGCTCATCCCCAGCTCCTCGCGCAGGATCTCCTCGCTGTGCTGGCCGAGGGTCGGCGGTGGCCGGCGCACGCTGGCCGGGGTGTCGCGCAGGGTCAGGGGGATGCCGAGCAGGCGCAATTCCCCGATGGTGGGATGCTCGACGGTCTGCACCATGTGGCGGGCCGCGGTGTGGGGATCGTCCAGCGCGCGCGCCACCGTGTTGATCCGACCGCAGGGGACTCCCGCCGCCTGCAGCTTCGAAATCCAGGCGTCGGCGATGTCGTTCCGCAGCGTGTCGGCGATGAGGCCGTCGAGCAGCTCCCGGTGGACGACGCGATCGCGGTTGCGGATGAAGCGCTCGTCACGGCTCCACTCGGGGTGGCCAACGGCCTCGGCGAAGCGCGCGAACTGGCCGTCGTTGCCGACTGCCACCGCCATCATCCCGTCCCGGGTCGGGTACGTGGTGTAAGGCACGATGCTGGGATGACCGTTGCCGAAGCGGCCGCCATCCTTGCCGGCGACGAGATAGCTCGAGGCCACGTTGGCCAGCATGGCCAGCGACGTCTCGTAGAGCGACACCGCGACGGGCTGGCCCCGGCCGGTGCGCTGACGCGCCTGCAGGGCGGCCAGAATCGCGCTGCAGGCGAGCATCCCGGTGCACACGTCGACGATGGCCACCCCGTACTTGGTCGGTGCTCCCTCACGCTCGCCGCAGATGCTCATCAGCCCCGACTCGGCTTGTAGAATGAAGTCGTAGCCGGGTTGCCGGGCCCGGGGCCCGCTCCCGCCGTAGCCGGTGATCGAGCACCGGATCACGCGCGGAGCATGCGCGGCCAGCCAGTCGTCGCCGAAGCCCCATTTCTCCAGGGTGCCCAGCTTGAAGTTCTCCACCAGCACGTCGGTCGCCCCGATCAAGACGGCCAGGATGGCCTGCCCTTCCGGACCGGCCATGTCGAGGGTGAGCGAGCGCTTGTTCCGGTTGACCCCCAGGAAGTACGCCGACTCGCCGCCCGCGAAGGGCGGGCCCCAGCCGCGGGTATCGTCGCCTCCGCCCACGGGCTCGACCTTGATGACGTCGGCGCCCAGGTCGCCCAGCATCATCGTGCACAGCGGGCCGGCCAGGACGCGCGTGAGGTCGAGCACGCGCAGCCCGTCGAGCGCCCCCGGGGCGGCGGCCATCGTCAGCGCCGTTTGGCGCGCATGCCCGGCGGCGCGTTCAGATCACGCGCGCAGCCGTCCAGATACTCGGTGAGGGCCTTCTGATCGCGCCGGCGGAACCGGTTGAAGTCCGGGGTCCGGCCGGCCAGGAAGGCGTTCATGCCCTCTTTGGCCTCGTCCGAGCCCCATACGTGAGCCAGCAGCTCCATCCCGTGCTGCCAGGACGCGTACATCAGGTCGGATTCGAAGTTGAACGACTTCTTGGTCATGCGCAGGGTCAGCGCGCTGTGCCCCTTGATGGTCTCGCACCACTTGAGCGTCTCGTTCAGTAACTCTTCCTGGGGCACGCACTTGTTGATGAGGCCGATCTCGGCGGCCTCCCGGGCGGTGAAGCGCCGGGCGCAGAAGATCATCTCGCGGGCGAGCCGCTCGCCGATGATGCGGGGCAGGTACTGGGTGGCGCCCACGGTGGGACAGGCCCCGACCTTGGCGCCGCTCTGGCCGAGCACGGCGTTCTCCGAAGCGATGACCAGGTCGCACCAGAGGGCGAGCTCGTGGCCGCCGCCCATGCACCAGCCATTGACCATCGCGATCACCGGGATCGGCACTCCGCGAATCGTCATGGCCAGCCCCTGCATGCGATCGTTCCACATGTAGCTGTTGGCAAAGGTGAGCCGCTTCATGGCATAGAAGTCGCCGCCGGCGGAGAAGGCCTTGTCCCCGGCGCCAGTGAACACCGCGCAGGCGATCGTGGGATCCTCGCGCGTGGACTTCAGCGCGTCGATCATCTGATCGAGCGTCTGCTCGCGGAACGCGTTCAGCACCCGCGGGCGGTTAATGGTGATCCAGGCGACCTGGTCCTTCACCTCGAACAGGATGTCGGTGTAGTCTTTGTCGGCGGCGACGTTACGCGCTCTGGACTTGGCCGGCATGGCGCTCCTCGAGGAGATGTGGGTTTCGCGGACGAGACCATAGCGCCGCGGCGAGGGTGGGTCAAGGCGAACGGGAAAGGGCGGGGACCATGAAGATCGAGCGGGTCGAGGCGATTGCCGTGTCGCTGCCGCTGGCCAAACCGGTCCGTATGGCCGGCTCGGAGGTCGTGACGGCGCAGAACGTCGTGGTGCGGATCCAGACGGACGGCGGCCTGACAGGCTGGGGCGAGTGCGCCTCCTCGCCGACCTTCTCCGGCGAGACCCAGGGCTCGATCGTCGCGGCCATCGACGGGTTCCTGGCCGGGGCCATCCTGGGCGAGGACCCGATGCGGCGGGAGGCCCTGCATACGGCGATGGAGCGGCGGCTGCAGGGCAACCACGGGGCCAAGGCCGCGGTGGACGTGGCCCTGTTCGACCTAGCCGGCCAGGCTCTGCACGCCCCGGTCTACGAGCTGCTCGGTGGTCGCGCGCGAGAGGCCGCGCGCGTCTTCTGGCACCTGGGCAATGCCGATCCCGTCGCCGACGCCCGCGAGGCTGCTGCGCGCGCGGCGGACGGCTTCACCTTCTTCAAGCTGAAGGTCGGCACGACGACGGTCGTCCGCGATATCGAGGCGGCGCTGAAGGTGCGGGCGGCCGTAGGCCCGGCGTGCGATCTGTGCGCCGACGCCAACCAGGCGTGGAGCGTCCCCGAAGCCGTGCGGTTCGCCCGGGGGGCGGAGCCCGCCCACCTGTGCTTCTTCGAGCAGCCGGTGGCGGCCGGCGACCTCGCCGGCATGGCCGCGGTGGCCCGCGCCTGCCCGGTGCCGATCCTGGCCGACGAGGGGATCTTCACCGCGGCCGATGTGCTGGCCCACGCCCGGGAAGGCGCGGCTCAGATCGTGAGCGTGAAGCTGCTCAAGGCCGGCGGCTTCACGGGGGCGCTGCGGGCGATCCACGCGGCGGAGACGGTGCGTCTTCCCCTGCACCTGACGGGGAAGGTCGCGGAGTCCAGCATCGCTACGGCGGCCCTGGTCCACCTGGCCGTGGCCGTGCGCGAGCTCCAGTATGGCGTGGGAATCACCAACCATTACCTGCGCGAGGACGTGGTGGCGGATCCCATCCGGCCCGTAGCCGGCCACGTCCGCGTCCCCGAGGGCCCGGGGCTCGGCATCACCGTGGACGAAGAGCGGCTGCGGCGTTTCCGCAGTCGATCGGGAAGCTGACGTTCGGGTGTGGGCGGTGCCATCTAACCCGGCCCTGGGGCCGGAGCGATCGAGGAGGCTAGCATGCTCGCGATGTGGGTGAAGGTCCGCGTCAAGCCCGAAGGACGGCAGCGCTTCCTGAAGGCCATCGAGGTGGATGCGCTCGGCTCCGAGCGCGATGAGCCCGGCTGCGCGCGCTTCAACGTGCTGCAGGACGAGAAGGACGAGAACACCTACTACTTCTTCGAGGTCTACCGCGACCAGGCCGCGCTGGATGCCCATCGCCAGACTCCGCACTACGCCGCCTGGCGGGAGGCCGCCGATACGCTGGACGGGCCGACCCAGGCCACCCGCTGCGCCACGGTGTTTCCCGCGGCCGAGGGCTACTGGCGCAAGCCAGCGCGCAGCAGCTCCTGAGCCCGGTCGACGGGTCCCGAACCCGGGCGACAGGTCCTGAGCCCGGTTGACGAACGGCGGGGCTCGCGGTAACCATGGCGCCATCCTGTCCCCCAAGGTGAGGCCATCATGGCGACGCCCGCCGCGGTCCTGAACGAGCCGGTCCCCAGCGCCGAATACTCCCGTCTAGAGGAACGGATCCTCGCCCGCGACCAGCGGGGCGCCAGCGACGTGCTGTACCGGCTCCTCAAGCGGGGGCGGCCCGTGACCGAGATCACGCGCGAGACGGTCCGGATCCACGCACCGTACACGCATGTTCCCTATCACCAGCGGCTCGACGACGGCGTGGTGAAGTTCGTGAACAACGACCACTGCCTGCTCAGCGAGCGGGTGGGCTTGCCCCTGGCGTCGATGATCCGGCCCGCGCTGCGCCTGCTGCCGCTGGCCCAGACCGTGTGGTACATCCCCACGGGGCTCGATCCGTGGAATCAGCTCCTGGGCAAGGCCCCGGGCCACTACACGCGCCTGTACGACATCAAGGTCAACCAGGCGCCGCCGATGCCCGAGGCGCACTGGCCCGATCAGGAGCCGCTCCCCATCGAGGGTTCGCTCGCCGAGCGCCTCAACCACTGGCTGACGCTCGTGCAGCGCGGCGAAGTGCTGACCTCCTATCGCGTCTTCCTGGGGCTCATGCAGGACGGGCCCAACCGCCGGCAGGTGCTGGGCCATCTGGCCTTCGCGGGCCTGATCGACGTGCAGGACCGGATGTTCCACAACCGCTCCTACACGACCGGGCACAAGGCGTACCGCGCGCGGGCCACCATCGAGCTGGGTGAGGCCCTGGGCTGGGACGCAGCGCACAGCGTGCTGTACGCCGGAGTGCCCGACATGGCGGTGGGCCCTCGCTGGTATTCGACCTACGAGACGGGGTGCAACATCATCCAGAACCTGCTCGACGGCCGCGATGCCGAGCTCCTCCGTCAGCAGACGCCGCTGACGCCGGCCGAGGAGGCGATGCTGGTCGATGCGATCACGCGCCAGCGCGAGGTCTCTGTCATCGAGGCCCTGGTGGCGCTGCTCCGGGCCGGGCGGGACCCGCGTCGCATCCTCGACGCGATCCAGATCGCGGCGGCGCAGGTCATTCTCGAGACGGGTTTGCCCAACAACTTCTCGATGGCCCAGCACGGCTACGAGTACTGCAACACGCTGGGGTGGTTCTACGACACGTTCGAGCACCCCCACCGGCTCAAGCTCCTGTTCGTCGCCGCGCTGTTCATCAACCGGGGCGCCGAGCACCAGGCCAACACACCGGGCAACGGCCGGCGGCTCATCGCACCCCTCCCGGGTGCGGAGTCCTGGTCGGCGCGCCAGCTCCTGGAGCGGCTGGACCAGGCGCTCTTGGCTCTCCGGCCGGAGGAGGCGGTGGATCTGACGGCGGCCTACCTGAAGGGCGGCTTCGACCGCCCCCCTCTGGTCGAGGAGCTGGCCACCGCGGCGTGCAAGCTGGGCAACGATCCGCACAACCAGGAGCTGGGTCTCTGTCTGCTCGAGGATTACCTCAACACGAAGGCCTGTGATCGCGACCGGCTGCTCCTGGCCAGCGCCCAGCACACGGCGGGACATCGCAAGTACGGCGATCCCCTCGAAGCGTATCGCCGCTTCGCCGAGGCCTTCGACCTCGACGGCCGCTGAGAGGCTTCGCGGCCTCAGCGCCGCAGGCGGAGCGCCCGCTCCCGGATGGTGATGCGCACCGGGGTCGGTGGCGCCGACTCGCCGTCCACATGGGTGGGGACCGGGGGCGTGGTCGCAATCTCGAACGTCGTGCCCCGACAGGTCGCCACCTTGGAGTTGGCCAGATGGGTCCCGCGGTACACGCGCGGGAGCCACCAGAGTAGCTCGCGTCGGCCGAGCGCGCCGATGACGACGAGATCGAGGACCCCGTCGGCGGCATCCGCCCCCGGCGCGATCTTCATCCCCCCGCCGTAGCAGGCACCGTTGGCGACCACGGCCGTGGTCAGCTCGCCGGCCCAGGCTTGCCGGCCGTCCACGCGGATCTCGGCTGACACCGGCCGGTGGTTCCCCAGCGCGCCCAGCAGGGCCCGCAGATACGGGACGGTGCCGGGCCCGCCGACCGACTGGGCCCGCCGGGCGACGGTCGCGTCGAATCCCGCACCGGCGGCGTTGAGGAAAAACCGTCGTCGGGTGACTCCCCACTCGGCCATTCCCACATCGAAGAGGACGTCCTTGCCCTGCGCGAGGCGATCGGCCGCCTGCTCGGGCACCGCCGGCACGCCGAGGTTGCGGCAGAGATCGCGGCCACGGCCCGTCATGATCGTGCCCAGCGTGCTGACCGGATCTCCAGGCTTGTCGAGGAGCCCGTTGACCACTTCGTTGACTGTGCCGTCGCCGCCTACGGCCACGATGAGCGGCCAGGCGTCGCGGACCGCGGCCCGCGCGATGGTGGTGGCGGCGCCGGGGCCCGTCGTTTCGCCAACCTCGAAGTCCAGGCCCAGGCGGTGCAAGCGGTCCCGGAGGCGCGGCCAGAGCTGGCGGGTTCGCCCGCCGCCAGCCGCGGGGTTGACGATAACGAACGCTCTCGTCAGACGCCGACCCGATGCGCCGACGCGCCGGCTGCCTCGCGCGCGAGCAGCGCGCGCTTGCGGCTCAGGCCCCAGCGATAACCCGCCAGCCCGCCATCGGTGCGCACGATCCGATGGCAGGGTATGGCGACGGCGATGGCGTTCGCCGCGCAAGCATGGGCCACCGCGCGGACGGATCGCGGGGCGCCGATGCGCCTGGCGATCTCCGTGTAGCTCGCCGTCGTGCCGGCCGGAACCTCGCGCAGGGCTTGCCACACGCGCCGTTGAAAGGCGGTGCCGCGCACGTCGAGCGGCAAATCGAGACCAAGGGCCGGCGTTTCGACAAAACCGACCACGGTGGCCACCAGATGCTCGAAGCCTTTGTCGCCGCCGATCAGCCGGGCTCGGGGGAAGCGGTCCTGAAGTTCCTGGACCAGAGCGGCGGGGTCGTCGCCGAGCACGATCGCGCAGATCCCCTTGTCGGTGGTGGCCACGAGGAGAGAGCCCAGCGAGCATTTGCCCACCGCGAAGCGGATCGAGGCGCCCGGACCGCCAGATCGGAATTCGGTCGGGGTCATGCCGAGCTCCCCGGCGGCGGTGGCGTAGAACCGCCCGCTGGAATTGAATCCCGCGTCGTAGATCGCTTCCGTCACGGTGGCGCTCCGCGCCAGCTCCTTCCGCGCCCGCTGGGCGCGGTGAGCCGCCGCGTACGCCCGGGGGGTGATGCCGGTCGCCGCTTTGAACACCCGATGAAAGTGGAAGCGACTGAGGCCGCTCACCCGGGCGAGGGTCTCCAGGCTGGGGACCTCGTCAGCTGTCTCGATCAAACGGCAGGCCCTGGCCACCGCGGCGCTGTGCGGCGCCGCCTGCTCGGGGCGGTTGGGGCGGCAACGTCGGCACGGCCGGAACCCCGCTGCCTCCGCCTCCTGGAGCGTGGCGTGGAAGCGGACGTTCTCGCGTCGCGCGCGGCGCGCCGCGCATGAGGGCCGGCAATAGACGCCGGTCGTCCGCACCGAGAAATAGAAGGCGCCGTCGGCGCGCCGATCACGGCGCGTGACGGCCGCCCAGCGCTCCTCGTCGGTGCAAAACATCGCGGACATCGTTTTCTCTCTCGTCGCCATTGATTCCATGATGGACCTCCCTGTTCTGGAAGCCATCATGGGCGACGATCGGGCCCCCGACATCCTGGTCCTTGCTCTCAAATTCGGCTCACCGCCGGGATCACCTTGGCCCCCATCAGCTCGATGGAGCGCATGGTCGTGGGGTGGTCCATACGAGACTCCTGGGCCTCGAGCAGCAGGTGGCCGATCCCCAGCTCCCGCTGGACCAGGGCGAAGCGGTCGGCCACCTCGTCGGGAGTGGACGCGATGATGAAGTGCCCGGCCAGCAGCTCCTCGTAGCTCATG
The DNA here is from genome assembly GCA_035457825.1 of Candidatus Methylomirabilota bacterium. GTDB lineage: Bacteria > Methylomirabilota > Methylomirabilia > Rokubacteriales > CSP1-6 > 40CM-4-69-5. The sequence goes on along the minus strand of DATIAY010000072.1, from coordinate 4,281 downwards.
GTGGCCAGGGAGCGGGGACGCGCCTTTAGCGCGAACTGAGCCCCGGCCCGCGAGCGCATGCCCACCGGCGCGAAGTACTCGACGGGCATGCGCAGCGTCGGGCCCATGCGCCAGACGAAGTGCCGACCGGCCTCCAGCGCCTTCGCCTTCGTGTCGGCGGTGACCGCGCAGATCAGGAAGCCGAGCTTGTCCGGCGTCACCGCGCGCCCGGCCTCGGCGGCGCCCTGGCGATAGAAGTCGAACAGCTCCCGGGCGATCTCGAAGGACACCAGGAAGGGCACGTAGGTATAGCCGAGGCGGCCGGCCCACACCGCCGTCTCCGGGCTGGCCGTGCCGGGAACCCAGATGGGCGGATGGGGCTTCTGCAGGGGCAGACACCACGGGTTGACGTGACGGAAGTGGTAGTGGCGCCCCTCCCAGCGGAAGGGGCCGGGCTCGGTCCAGCACTTGAGGATCAGATCGTGGCACTCCTCGAAGCGCTCGCGGTTGTGCACGGGATTGGTGTTGGCCCACCAGGTCTCCACGCCGACGCCGCGCACGAAGCCGGAGAGCACGCGCCCGCCCGAGATGAGGTCGGCCATGGCGATCTGCTCGGCCATCCGCACGGGGTTGTCCTCGATGGGCAGGATGTTGCCGAGCAGCAGAAGCCTGGCCCGCCGGGTCGTGCGGGCCAGGATGGCCGCCGTCATGTTGGCGCCCACGTTGACGCAGGAGGGCGTGGAGTGATGCTCGTTGATCATCAGCCCGTCGAAGCCAACCCGGTCGGCGAGCTCGTACTCGTCGAGGTAGCGCTGGTAGTTGGCCGCCGCCTTCTCGCGATCGAAGAAACGGTTGGGGAAGTCGAGCCGCAGCGACGGGTACTTCTCGCCCTCCTCGTCGGGAAACTCGTGGTGCGGCATCTCGCTGAAGTAGTAGAGTTTCACGCGCAGCCTCCCGGCGGCGTCGTCGGCGCCGCCAGGAAGTCGAGCACGAGACGGGCGAAGGCATCGGGCTGCTCGATGGGTGGCAAGTGGCCGCATTTGTCGAGGACGGCGAGCCTCGCATCGGGCAGCAGCTTCCGGTACTGCTCACCGCAGACGACCGGCACGATGCGATCCTCGCGTCCCCACACGATCAGCGTCGGGTTCGTCACCCGCGGCAGGAATCGGGCCAGACGGGGGTTGTGCATGTAGGGCTTCCAGGTGAGGCGGGCCGTCATCTCCCGGTTGCGCGTGATGATCTCCTGCTCGGCCGGCGTCGGCGGCTGACCGAACAGCTCGTTCCACTCTGGGATCGTCGCCGGGTCGTGCACGGTGAGCTCGCGGAGCTTGGGCAGGGGAAGGTAGAAGATGTCGAGGATCTCGCCGGCCTCGGGCTTGAGGCCGACCGGCGCGACCAGCACGAGCCGGCCGATCGCGGCCGGGCTCATCGTGGCCAGTTCCGCGGCGGTCCAGCCGCCGATGGAGTGGCCGAGCAGGTGCGGCCGATCGAGTCGCGCAGTGTCGATGAACCACAGGTAGAACTGCGCGAGGTCGTCGATCCCTTCCATCCACTCGGCGTCGCCCGAGCGGCCGAAGCCCGGGTGCGTCGGCGCCCACACCGTATAGCGCTCGGCGACCTGGGCCAGCCAGCGCGTCCACCCGCGATTGCCGCCGGCCCCATGGAGGACCAGCAGGGGGGCGCCTTGCCCGCCGACCCATGTGTGCACCTCGATCCCGCCGACTGTCATCATCTCTTCGCGTGGTTGCATGGGCGGTATTATGCGTCATTCGGGCGGCGCCTTGCCGATGGTGCACCGGGTACCGATGCCGCGCGCGTGGGCGTGCGTCCGCACTACCCGGCAGATCGAACGCGTGCGATACTCCCAAGTCGGATTCTCTGACGTGTATCCAGGAAATGTGATCTACCCCTGCGATGTGCGGCTCGAACGACCGTCAGATAGCGGAGACAGTTGCGCTGAATATCCCGGTCTGCGTAACACGAGCGTCCACGGTGTAGGACGGATGGCTACAGCCGCGTCGGATAAGGCAGACTGGTCGCCGCTGCCCGTCCCTCGGTTGGTATTACACTGTCCGGGCTCGCAGTGTACGCCGCGTTATCGAGTTCCGTATACATCGAGTTCGGCGCCGGAGATGCCGTGGGAGGACACGTGGTGAACCCTAAACTCCGTATGGCCACGCCCGACGATGCTCGCGAATGCGGAATCATCCGCTATGAGGCCTTCAAGGCGATTGCTGAACAGCATCATTTCCCTTTGGGCACTCCTCCTCCCGAGCTTGCTGCAGCCAGTTTCTCGCGATGGATCTCCCATCCAGGGTATTACGTGGTCGTCGCTGAGTTGGAGGGCCGGATCGTCGGGAGCAATGTCCTCGATGAGCGATCGGCGATTACGGGCCTGGGTCCCATCACGGTCGATCCTACGGTCCAGAACCGCATGGTCGGAAGTCGACTGATGCAGGCAGCGCTTCAGCGGGTCTCCGAGCGCCGGTGTCCCGGGGTGCGGTTGGTCCAGGCCACGTATCACACTCGGTCTCTCTGTTTGTATACCAAGCTCGGATTCGAGGTCCGCGAGCTGCTCGTCAACCTGCAAGGGCCTCCGCTGGCCCTCGAGGTGCCTGGCCACATGGTGCGCCGGGCCCAAAGGGAGGACCTGGAAGGCTGCAATGCTCTTTGTCGTCGCGTCCACGGCCATGACCGGAGCGGCGAACTGCTGGACGCCATCACGGAGGGCGCGGCAACGGTTGTCGAGCACGAGGACCGTCTCACCGGCTATGCGACCATGGTCGGGTTCGCGGGTCATGCGGTGGGTGAGAGCAACGCAGATCTCCAAGCGTTGATCGGTGGTGCCTCAGACTTCGTCGGGTCAGGGTTTCTCCTGCCAGCGCACAACGGGGAGATGTTCCGATGGTGTCTCGATCGAGGACTCCGCATGGTGCAGCCGATGACCCTTATGAGCATGGGCCTCTATAACGAGCCGCAGGGGGCCTTTCTGGCCTCAATCATCTACTAGGACGGACGGGCCGCTGATCCACGCATGAGGAGGAATATGCGGTGCGGGGCAGGTTGACGGGTTGACGGTGCAGTCACGGCTCTCCGCGTATGTCCCGCGCCGAACCACGGCATGCAGCCGCCGCGCTGGCGCGCGCGGCTGATGCCGGCCGTTCGCCGCACTGGGGAGCGCTCATGAAGTTGACTAGCCGCCATCGTTGGCGCCGGATCGTGAACTCGTCGATCTCGAAGCGGGATCACACTCGAATCCTCGTGTGGTTCCTATTCGCTGTCACGGGCTTCCTTGGCCTGTCCGACGCCGCAGCCCACGCGCAGACGGGGAAGGTGTATCGGATCGGGTTCCTGCGTGAAGGTCGCCCGCCCCAAAGCTTCGTCGAGGCGTTGGAGCAAGGCCTACGAGAGCAGGGATACGCCCCTGGCCAGAATGTGGTGATCGACTTCCGAACCGGCAGCCTCGATCAACTGCCGGCGCTTAGCGAAGAGCTGGTCCGACTAAAGGTCGATGTCATCCTGGCTTCGGCTGGATCAGCGGCTCTCGCAGCCAAGAAAGCGACCGCTGCAACACCGATCGTCTTTGCGACCGTGAACTACCCGGTTGAGATCGGACTTGTCCCGAGCCTGAGCCGGCCCGGGGGGAACATCACGGGAACGTCGTTCAATGCTGCTGAGCTCGCAGCAAAGCGCCTCGAGTTGCTCAAGGAGCTGGTTCCGACGCTCAGGCGAGTCGCAGTGCTCTCGTATCCGCCGTATCACACCAACGCGATACAGCTCAAGGAGGCGGAGGCCGCGGCGCGCACGCTCGGCATGCAGCTTGAGCCGATCCCGGTGAGGAACCCCAACGACTTCGATGCCGGATTCAAGGCTGTGCGCAGTGCCAATGGGTTGCTACAACTTGATAATCCGTTCTTCACGACCCATCGCGCGCGAATCACTGAGTTGACAGCCAGGAGCCGGCTGCCCGCGATCTACGGGTACCGGCAGATGGTGGAGGCCGGAGGACTCATGTCATACGGTCCAGACGTCCCGGATCTGCACCGCCGCGCAGCCACATACGTAGATAAGATCCTGAAGGGTGCAAAGCCGGGCGACCTCCCTGTTGAGCAGCCTGCGAAGTTCGAGCTCGTGATCAACGCGAAGACCGCGAAGCACCTCGGCCTCACGGTCCCACCGTCGCTCCTGCTTCGCGCCGATCGGGTAATCGAATGAGCGCCGACATCGACGGGGCGTCGAACATGGCACTGGAGCGGCCGGCCGGCTCGCATTCGCTCGCCGCCGCCGCTCACTGCCGGCGTT
>DATIAY010000071.1:0-6434 GCA_035457825.1 Candidatus Methylomirabilota bacterium | reverse complement strand
GACTCGTGACCGAGGACGGCGTACGTGAGCCGCAGCCGCACGTTGGTGAGTGGCGAGAGCGTGACGTCGAGGCGTGCCACGAGCCGCCGCCGGCCCAGCCGAACGGCTGTCCCGGCCAGAACGTCCGTGCCCACGGTCTTGCCCTCGATCACCCAGCAGGCCAGCGGCAGGGCGACCTCGGCCAGGGGGCCCGTCTCGTCCGCGGTCTCGGGCAGCCGGAGATCGAAGCGCCCACCCAGTGCGCGCAGCTCGTAGAGCGGCAGCGGCTCGGACAGGCCTTTCACCGCCACGGCTACCGGTGAGCCCACCTCGGCGATGTCCCGAATGCACTCATACGTGGTCGCGCTCACGAAGATCTGGCCGCCGACCGTCGCGCCCTCGATGCGGGCCGCCGTGTTGACGGCGTTACCCACCACGCCGTACTTGGCGCGGTGCTCCGAACCGATGTTCCCCACGACCGCCTCGCCGGTGTTGATGCCGATGCCCATCTCGAACCGCGGCAGGCCTCGGGCGGCCTGGGCCTCGTTGAGCTCGGCCATGGCCCGCTGCATGGCCAGCGCCGCCGCCGCCGCTCGCTCGGCGTGATCAGGGTGATCGAGCGGCGCACCGAAAATGGCGAAGATCGCATCGCCAATGAACTCGTTGATGGTGCCGCCGTAGGCGATGATGACCTCGCTGAGGCGGCCCAGGCAGACGTTGAGGATGGCCATGACCTCGGCGGGATCCCCGTGCTCGGCGAACCGCGTGTAGCCCCGTAGGTCCGACATGAGAATCGTGACTTCGCGCTTGGTGCCCCCGAGCCGAAGGGCCTCCGGCGAGGCCAGCAGCGTCTGAGCAACCTCGGGCGAGACGTACCGGCCGAAGGTCGCCCGGATGAAGTCGCGCTGGCGCAGGCCTTCGAGCATGGCGTTGAAGGCGCGGGTGAGCTGGCCGACCTCGTCGCTGGAGCGTACCGGCAGAGTCCGGGAGAGGTCCCCGGCGGCCACCCGTCCGACGCCGGCGGTCAGCGCGCTGATCGGCCGGGTCGCATGGCGGGCGAAGAGCAACCCCAGCACCAGCGCGCCTAACGTGCCCGCCGCCGAGGCAATCAGGATCGTGGCACGCAACTCACCCAGGCGATCGAGGTAGACCTCCACCGGGTAGTCGACCATCAGGACGGCGGTCGTCCGGTCCTGGCCGTCCTTGATCGCCGCGAAGGCGCTGATCCAGACTCCCCGGTGGTCGCGGTAGATCGGCGTGAACCGTGCGAAGCCATCGTCGAAGGTCCAACTCATCGGCTGAACTACCTCGGCCGCCACGACGTACGGATCGCCCGGCCGGGCCGGGCCCTGGCTGGTCACGACGAGGCGCGCGCGTCGCGCCGCCGGGTCGTAGTCGGCCAGCGTGATGACCGGCGTCGGGACCACCACTCGTTCCTGGATGGCGGCCAGCGCCTCCTGGATGCGCCGGTAGGCAGGCGACGTCGTATCGCCGGTGCGCTGGGCCTCGGCGTGGAGTTCGGAGTCGACCAGCAGCACCGCGGTGCGCGCGATGTTGAGCAGCTGGGCCCCGACCGTGTCCTGTACCTCGCTCTTCTGCCGCTCGTAGGTGAGGACGCCGACCAGGCCGACCGCCAGCAGCGTGACCGTGGCGAAGAGCGCGGCCAGACGCACGCCCAGCCGCTGCCAGAAGCGGAGGGCCAAAGCGGCCGGCGCTTGGACATCGGCTGGCCCCGGGGCAGGCGCTGGATCAACAGCCGGCCCGCCAGTCACGAGCGGCGGTCGATCCAGTGACCGAGCAGGCGATCGAGCGAGATCGCGCCGGCACCGCGCGTGAGGAGCACGAGCAGGATCGCCGACCAGGTCAGATGCTCGGGCCAGGCATGCGGAAAGACGAAAAGCTGGATGGTCAGGATCATCCCGAAGAAGGGCAGCGTGGCCAGGCGAGTGGCCAGGCCGAGCGAAATCAAGATCGAGCCGCCGAGCTCGGTGGCGGTCGCCATCGTCGCCGCCAGCTCGGGCGGCAGCAGCGGCAGCTTGTACTCCTCGCTGAAGAGCGCCAGGGTCGTTTCCCAGCCCGCCAACTTTTGCATGCCGGCGCGGAGAAACACGCCCGCGATCGCCAGACGGCACACGAGCTGCACGATCGAGAACGGCGCCCGCTCGAGGAAGGTCCGCGCGGCCAGGAGGTGCCCGAAGAGCCCGGGGCGCGGAGCGCTGTAGGTCATCGTCTCGGTCTTCATCATGAAGTGCTCTCCTCGGGGGGCAGCGTGAAGGCGGTCAGAACGCCATCGGCCAGGAGCTCGCGCAGCGCCCCGGCCAGGTCGAATCCGGCATCGAGGGTGAGCGCGGCCGCCGCCGCGGCCTCGAGCGCCCGCCCGGCGGCCAGCGCCGAGCGGAAGGCCCACGGCGCCGGCTCCAGGGATCGGAACACGACGTCGTCGACGACCCGGCGAACCTCCAGGCGCGCCCCCCCGGCGGCCAGGTCCACCGTTCCGTCGGCGGCGTCTGGCTGATTCGCTCGCCAGATGCGGTCGATGGGCCACGGCGACGCCAGCAGCGCCAGCGAGGGGTCGAAGATGAACCGCAAGCGCGGGATGTCGGCGGTCTCCACGCTCCGGAGCGCCCGGCCATCCAGGGTCACGACGTCGCCAGCGTGCTCGGCGACGTTCATCGCCCACTCCAACCGTGCCACGTCGGGCAGGTAGGCGAGATGGCGGCAGGGCGGGAACGTCTCCAGGAAGTCGGCGAAAGGCCCCCCGTACTCGAAGAGGCACGGACGCGTCGGGGGGTGGCGCCGGATGTACCGGTCCGCCGCATAGGCGAAGAAGCGCTCGTCCACCAGACGGCAGATCACCGGGTACGTGGCCTTGAGGACGTCGGTCAATGTCGCCAAGACGTGATGACGGTAGATCGCCAGCCGGGCCTCGGCAGCCAGCCCATCTTCGCGCACCGCCGCCGCCGCGGGACCCTGGGGGCCGCCGAGCAGCGCCGCGCGCAGGTCGGCCTGGAGCTCACGCAGCGTAGACACCGGGCCCCCGGCGCGCAACGTCGTGCGTGATGGCGTCGGCCGTCGCCGCCTCGCCGAGCAGCACGGCGAGCGGTGGAATGTTCGTGTCCCACTCGATGAGCGCCGGTGTCGTGGCGAAACGCTCCCGGGCGCGAGCGTAGAGCGTCCACACTTCGTCGGCCACCCGGGAGCCATGGTCGTCGATCAAGATGGGGCGGCCGTCGGCATCGTTGACGCTGTGGCCGGCCAGGTGGATCTCGCCGACGGCCGCCGCGGGCAGGGCCATCAAGTAGCGCCCTGGGTCGAGCCCGAAATTGTGGGCAGTGACGTAGACATTGTTGACGTCACAGAGGAGGCCGCAGCCGGTGCGTTGGGCCAGCGCGGCGAGAAACTCCGCCTCCGGGATAGGGGACTGACGGAAGCGGAGGTAGCTCGACGGGTTTTCGATCAGGAGCCGGCGCCGGAGCGCCGTTTGAGCCTGGTCCACGTGACGGGCCAGCAGGGTCAGGCTCTCGTCGGTGTAGGGCAACGGCAACAGGTGATTGAGGTAGACCCCGCTCGCGATGCTCCACGACAGGTGCTCGGACACCAGGCACGGCTGGAGGCGGTCCACCAGCGCGCGCAGCCGGTGAAGGTGGCCCCCGTCGATGCCGTCGGCGCTACCAAGCGACAGGCCGACGCCGTGTACCGAGAGCGGGTACTCGAGCCGAAGCGCCTCGAGGTCGCGCAGCGCCGCCCCGCCCCCCATGTAATTTTCGGCGTGCACCTCGAGCCACGCGATCGGGGGACGGGCGGCGAGGATCTCCACGACGTGCGGCGCTCGCAGCCCGATACCGGTGTCCACGCTCCCGCCTCCGGTCGCCGTGGCGAGCTAGGCCTTGGGCTGGCCGCTGCTGTTGACGATCTTGTCGCAGGTCCCCTTGGGCATGTACACCCAGGCATCGCCCTGGGCGTTCCGCTTGGAGGTGCCGGCGCAGGACGAGTTCTTCGTCTCACAGTCGTTCTTGCCAGCTTTGGCGATGCCGTAGCACTTCTCGTGCTCGAATTTCGGCTTCGGCGCGGGCCCGCCCTGGGCCCCGGCGGTGACCGCGATCGAGAAGGCGGCCGCCACGGCGGAGGCGATGAGGACACGGGACGTGTTCATGCTGCGCTCCTTTCGACAACGAGGTGTTGAACGGCTGCTCAGACGTTGAGACACGAGTTCCCCACCCACGGTGCGGAATCCCCGGTGTCAGGCGGTGACTATAGACAGCGGCCAGGCAGCCGGATGTCACGACGGTGTCAAATGTAAGCGCTCGGAGCCAATCCTCTACCGGCTGGCCCAAATCCCATCCGGCTCGCCGGCGCTCTGCCGCTCAGCGATGAGCTGCTGGAAGAAGCCCCGCAGGGGCGGCAGGGTGGCGAAGAGCGCGTGGAAGGCGTCCCGGTCCACCGCCAGCACGTCCACCCGGGTGGCACAGCGGGCGGCCGCCGTGCGCGGGCGGTCGCTCACCAGCGCGATTTCGCCGAAGCACTCGCCGGCGCCCAGGCGGCGGAGCACCATCTCGTCCTGACCGGGAACGTGCTGCACGATCTCCACCTCGCCCTGGACCACCACGTAGAGCCAGTCGCCGCGGTCACCCTCGCGGAAGACGGTCTGGCCCGGCTCGTAGTGCTCGCGCTGGATGGTGAAGCCGCGGTCGGTCTTGAGCTGGACGATGTCGGGAGGCAGGAAGAGGTCGAGCGTCCAGTCGGCAGCCACCCGGATCTTGCGATCGAGCCCGGGGAGCTTCATCAAATAGATGGTCCGCCATAGCCACCAGGCCAAGAACCCGGACAGCTTGATGCCGAAGATCTCGGCGACTGCCGAATGGTGGCCGAGCGCGCCCATCTTGCCGAGGGCCTTGAAGGCGAAGGCCTGTCGCGGAGTGCCTCGCAGGCTCGCGACGACGTTGCGGGCGACGCAGCGGGCCTCGCGGATCGCGTGCTGAGCTGTCGGCGGGCAAGGCTCGCCTGTCTTGGCGTCCATGATCCAGGCGCAATCGCCCACGGCCCACACGCCGGGATGGTCGGGCGCCTCGAGGTCGGGGCCGACGACGATCCGCCCTCGCTCCTTGGCGAGGGGCAGGGCGGCGACGACGGGGTTGGGCCCCGAGGGAACGGTGCTCACCAGCGTTCGGGTCGGGATGCGCTCTCCGCCATCGAGCAGGGCGGCTTCCGCGGTGGCGCCGTGGAGACGGGTGTTGAGCCGGATCTCGACGCCGCGCCTGGCCAGCAACCGCTGGGCGAACTCGGCCAGGCTCCGGGGCAGCTCAGGCAGGATCAGTGGCCCGGCGTGGAGCAGGATCACCCGCAGTTCCTCAAGGCGGATGGTGCGGAAGCTCTTGGCCACGGCTCGCACGAAGTCGTTCAGCTCGGCGACGGCCTCCACGCCGGAGAAGCCGCCGCCGGCCACCACGAAGGTCAGCAGGCGTCGGCGCATCTCGGGATCCTGCTCGATATCCGCTTCCTCCAGGACGTGGATGATGCGGTTGCGCAGCGCCAGGGCATCGCCCAGATACTTGAATGGCAGCGCGTGCTCCATGAGGCCGGGCTGGCCGGCAAAGCTCGTCACGTTGCCGAGCGCGATGATCAGATGGTCGTACTCCAGGTGGCACTGGCCGGAGCCGAAGCCGGCCGCCGCCGTCACCCGCCGCCGCGCGAGATCGATGCGTTCGACGGCCCGCGTATAGAGCGTGGTACGCGGACAGAGTCGGCGGATGGGCGCGAGGGTGTCGAGGATCCCGATGCTCCCGGAGATGACTTCGGGCAGCATCGGCTGAAACACCAGATAGTTCTCCCGGCTGACCAGGTGGATCTCTACGTTCGGGTCGCGGCCCACGAGCTTTTCCAGCTCCAGGGCGGCGTAGACGCCCCCGAATCCACCGCCCAGGACGACGATCCGCGTGGGCTGGCTCATGGTGCTTTCTCCACGCCCAGCGCCTGCCAGGCGCGCAACGTTTCGGCCACCGACCACGCCTGGGCGACGCAGCCCCGGGGGGTGAACGGAGGATCGCCGTCGAAGATCTCGGCGATGGACCCCAGGCCGTAATCATCGAGGTGATGGCCGAGCGGCTCCAGGAAGCTGCGCGCCTGCGCGCGATCGCCGTGGACTCTGAAATGGGCGAGGGCGAAGGGCCCGAGCAGCCACGCCCACACCGTCCCCTGGTGGTACGCGCCGTCCCGCTCGTGAGGGCCGCCGCCGTACCGGCCGCGGTAGTCAGGATGGCCGGGAGTGAGGCTGCGCAGCCCGTACGACGTCAGCAACTCCCGCGCGCACGCCTCGACGACCTTGGCCCGCCGCTCGGAGCTCAAGGGACTCTCGGCCAGCGCCACCGCGAAGAGCTGGTTCGGGCGCAGCGATGCGTCGTCGCCTCCGGGGCCGTCGATCACGTCGTAGCAGTAGCCGGCCTGTTCGTTCCAGAAGC
>DATIAY010000070.1:0-2468 GCA_035457825.1 Candidatus Methylomirabilota bacterium | reverse complement strand
CAACGGCAGGAACAGGGGAACCACCGCGAACATCACTGCCAGCAGCCAGAAGTCGTCCGCGTAGGCCAGCAGCTCCGCCTGCGCCCGCGTCTCGCGATAGAGCATCGCCACCGCCTGGCGCTGGGCGGTGAAGGCGTCGCTGCCCAGCGACCCGAAGTGACTTGCCCACCGTGCCAGGCGGTCGTGGGTCTCCGGGTCCCATGCGGTAGCGTGGCTCACCAGGGTGGCCTGGTGGTACTGGCTCCGCTGGGCGAGCAGTGTCGTGGCCACCGCGATCCCCACGCTGCCGCCGACGTTGCGCAGCATGCCGTAAGCGGCGGTGGCGTTGACGAGCTTGTCGCGCCGGACCGTGGCCAGCGTGAGCGTGGAGAGCGGCACGAAGATGAAGCCCACCGCGAACCCCTGGATGAAGCGCGGCCAGGCCAGGGCCCAGTAGTCCATCCCCAGCGTGAGGGAGGTCATCATGTAGAGACTGACGGCGTTCAGCAGACACCCGAATGCCAGCATCAGGCGCTGATCGACCCGCGTCACGAGACCCGAGGCGAACAGCGAGAAGATGTTGCCGAGGCCGCCGGGCGCGAGCACCAGGCCCGAGGTCCACGCGTCGTAGCCGAGGAGCTTCTGCGTGAAGACGGCGATCAGCAGCATGCCCGAAAACATGCCGAAGCCGACGATCGAGATGAGCGCGGCGCCGGTGGCGAAATTGCGGTCCGCGAAGACGGTGAGGTCCAGGACGGGGTCGCCGGCCATCAGCTCACGGATCAGGAAGCCGACGAGCGCGCAGACGGCGACGATCGCCAGCGCGCAGATCGTGGACGAGTCGAACCAGTCCTCTCGCTCGCCCCGGTCCAGGACGAGCTGCAGGCAGCCGAAGCCCGCGATCATCAGTCCCAGCCCCCACCAGTCGATCCGCACGGCCCGGCGCAGATACGGGGAGTCGAAGAGGAAGGCGCTGCCCATGAGGAAGCCCACGACCCCGACGGGCAGGTTGATGTAGAAGATCCACCGCCACGACCACTCGTCGGCCAGGTAGCCGCCCACGGTCGGCCCCAGGATCGGGCCGAGGATGAAGCCGACCCCCCACACCGCCATCGCGAGACCGCGCTGCTGGAAGGGGAAGATCTCCCAGAGGATCGCCTGCGACATCGGAATGATCGGGCCGCCGCCGAAGCCCTGGAAGATGCGAGCCACGATCAGCGTGGTCAGATCGGGGGCGGCGCCGGAGAGGAACGAGCTGACCACGAACACCGTGGCGCAGATCAGGAAGAATCGCTTGCGCCCGAACAGCCCTGTCAGCCACCCGGTCGCCGGGATGATCACGGCGTTGGCGGCGAGGTAGGACGTGATCACCCACGACACCTCGTCCAGACCCGCGGACAGCGATCCCTGCAGGTGCGGCAGGATGACGTTGGTGACGCTGGTGTCGAGGATCTGCATGAAGGCCACCACCATGACCGTGAACGTGATCGCCCACTTCCGGGCGGGGGAGATCGGCGGCGGGTCCGGTGCTGGGGGTGTCATTGGCCTCGACCGTCGGGATAGGATATGCGGCGGGCGGCGAGGTCGTCGAGTGACTCGAGCCGCCATGGGCCACCTCGGCTCGCTTCCCCCGCGCGCAGGGCGGGCCCGGGCCCGGTGCCCACCCGGCGCTTGACTCTGTCCGCGGGCTGCCGCACCCTCGCATGCCGTGGGAGGGAGCCGGTCATGGGCGAGCGAGAGCTGACGTACGGCGAGGCGGTCCGCGAGGCGATCGCCGAGGAGATGCGGCGCGACCCCCGCGTGTTCCTCATCGGAGAAGACGTCGCGGAGGCTGGCCACCCCTTCAAGACGCTGACCGGGCTGGTGCAGGAGTTCGGGACCGATCGCATCATCGATACGCCGATCTCCGAGCCCGGCTACGCCGGCATCGGCGTGGGCGCCGCCATGACCGGCATGCGCCCGGTCGTCGACGTGATGTTCGGCGACTTCATCACGCTGACCATGGACCAGATGGTGAACCAGGCCGCCAAGGTGCACTACATGTCGGGCGGCAAGATCAAGGTGCCCATCGTCTTCCGCACGACGCTGGGCGCCACGCGCCGCTCGGCCGCCCAGCACTCGCAGTCGCTCCACGCCTGGGTGAGCCACATTCCCGGCCTCAAGGTGGCGCTGCCGTCCGGCCCGTACGAGGCCAAGGGGCTGATGAAGACGGCCATCCGCGACGACAGCCCGGTCGTGATCTTCGAGGACAAGATGATGTACCGGGTCAAGGGCCCGGTGCCGGAAGGGGACTACACGATTCCCTTCGGCGTCGCGGAGATCAAGCGCGGGGGCAAGGACATCACCATCGTCGCCACCAGCAGCATGGTCACGGTGGCCCTCGGCGCCGCGAGGATGCTGGAAGAGATCGGCATCAGCGCCGAGGTGATCGACCCGCGCACGACCTGGCCGCTCGACAGGCAGGCGCTGATCGACTCCGCCAGGAAGAC
>DATIAY010000069.1:0-14407 GCA_035457825.1 Candidatus Methylomirabilota bacterium | reverse complement strand
GTGAACCCCGAGATGTCGGCCAGGACCAGCGCTCCGTTGTCGATCTGGGCTTGCATACCCATAAGACACCGGACGGAGGCGTTTGTGAAAAGGCGCCCGGAGGGCGGGATCAGGCCTGAAGGCCGATGGCCCGGGCGAAGGCCAGCAGCTCGCGGGAGGTCTTGACCATGGCCTCGTCCACCATGTCGCCCTGGTACGTGACGGCAGCGATCCCCTTGCGCTCCGCCTCCTCCATGGCCTGGATCAGGCCCCGGTGGAAGGCGATTTCGTCGGCGGTGGGCGTGAAGACGCGGTTGACGATGGGAACGTGGGAGGGATGCATCACCGTCTGACCGCGGTAGCCGAGTGACCGATTCCACCGCGCGTCGCGCTCCAGCCCCTCCAGGTCCTTGATGTTCCACCAGGAGCTGATCGTCGGGTACTGGATGCCCGCGGCCCGGGCGTCGAGTACGATCTTGGAGCGCAGGAACAGCGTCTCCATGCCCTCCCGGGACCACTGGTAGCCGACGGCCCGGGCCGCATCGCCGCCCGGTCCGGCGGCCAGGCTCACCCGCTTCACCCGCCGGCAACGGGTGGCGATCTCGTAGACATTGCGCATGGCCTGGGCCGTCTCGCACCCCAGCGGCGTCTCGATCTGGCCGTCGGGAATCCCCAGGCGACGCTCCAGGTGCGTGAGCAGCGCGTCGAGCTGGTCCAGGTCCGCCGCCGTCTCCACCTTGGGGAGCAGGATCCGCTCGAGCTCGGGGCACAGCACCCCCTCGAGGTCGTCCAGCGTGAGCCCGCTGACGAAGGCGTTGATCCGCACGGCGCAGGCCTGACCCTTGGCCCGGAGCATCTTGACCCCGGCCTTGACGGTCTCGCGCGCGGCGGCCTTCTCGCGGGCGGGCACGGAGTCCTCGAGGTCCAGGATCAACGTGTCGGCCCCGTAGCTGACGGCCTTGGCGATCCACTCCGGGCGGTTGCCGGGCACGAACAGGGCCGAGCGCGACGGTGTCATTGGGCCTTGTAGTCGGGCTTGCGTTTCTCGGCGAAAGCCCGGGGACCTTCCCGGGCGTCCTCGGTGGTTCTCAGAAACTCCTGAAAGGCCTCCTCGAGCCGGATGCCCTGCTCCAGCGGAACGCTCTGGCTCCGGATGGCGAGCTCCTTCACGGCCCGCAGCGCCAGCGGGCCGTTCTCGCACAGCCGGTGCGCGTACTGCTCGGCGGTGGCCATCAGGTCCTTCAGAGGAACGACCTTGTTGACCAGCCCATAGGCCAGGGCTTCGGGGGCGGTCAGCCGCCGACCCAGCAGCAGCATCTCCATGGCGATGGCGTAGGGGAGCTGTCGGAGCGCCCGCTGCGTCCCCCCATTGCCCGGCAGAATGGCGCGCTTGACCTCCGAGATCTCGAAGACGGCGTGCTCGGCGGCGATGCGGATGTCGGTGGCGAAGAGCAGCGTCATGCCCCCGGCCAGACAGTAGCCGTTGACCGCGGCGATCACTGGCTTCCAGACCTCCAGGCCCCGATTCAGGATCATGCTTTGCTGGGTGAGGAAGAAATCCGCCCGGGCCCGCGAGCGCGTGATCATGGCTTTGAGATCGGCGCCGGCAGTGAAGGCCTTCTCACCCGCCCCCGTGATGATGGCCACCCACACGTCGGAGTTGTCGCGCACGTCGATCCAGGCCCGGGAGAGCGCGGCGTAGACGTCGGGGTCCATCGCGTTCATGGCCTCGGGGCGATTGATCGTGATACGGGCCACCCGGTCCTTCACGTCGTAGATGACCTTCATGGGAGGTCTTACGGAGAAAGCCGCTGCTCGAGCGCGGCTATCCGACCCTGAAGAGCAGCGACGTTCGCCTTGAGCTCGGCGAGATCGCGCTCGATGATCTCGCGCCGCCGACCCTCACCGGCCACCGCCGCCTCTAGGCGTCGTAACACCTGCGTGATGGCCTGGTATTCCTGCTCGAGGCGCTCCAGGCGGCGGTAAGTCTCATCGAAGTGCCCGAGCATCTCCTGACGAACTTCGGCGAGCTGGCGATCTACCTCGTCGAACCGGCGATCGATCTCGCCGAACCGATGTCCGAGGAACTCGACGAGCTGCTGGTACTCGGTGGGCGTCATGCGCTTATGTCTACCCCAGCTCCCCGGTGAGCTTCAAGCGTCGACTTGTGTCGACATCGCTACGGCTGGCGATCCTTCTTGGGGAGAATCTCGTCGTTGTGCTCGCCGATCTTCGGGGGCGCCCGTCGGATCGGCGGTCGCTCACCGTTGAAGGACAGCGGCAGGCCGACCAGGTCCATCTCCTCGCCGGGGACCGGCTGGAGCAGCCCCAGGGCGTCGGTCTGCGGCTGGGCCAGCACCTCGGGCAGGCCGTTGATCGGAGCGCACGGGACGCCGGCCGCCTCCAGGAGATCGATCCACTCGCCCTTGCTGCGGGTGAGCAAGATCTCGGCGATCTGGCCGAGCAGCGCCGTCTTGTTGGCCTGCCGGGCCGCATTGCTCGTGAAGCGAGCATCGCTCGCCCACTCGGGGTGGCCCAGCACGCCAGCCAGCTTGGCAAAGAGCCGATCGTTGCCGGCGGCGACCAGGACCGGTCCTGTCTTCGTCTCGAAAGCCTGAAAGGGAATGAGCCGGCCGCTTCCCGTGCGGTGGCGATCGGGCACGGCGCCGGTGGTCTTGAAGAGCGCGATGGGACCCTTGAGCCAGGCCAGGCCCGTCTCCAGCAGCGAGGAGTCCACCACACACCCGCGTCCCGTCTGCGCGCGCTGGAAGAGCCCGGCCAGGGCCCCGATCGCCGTCCACATCCCGGTTCCATAATCCAGCGCCGAGACCCCGATGCGCGTGGGCGGGTCCCCCTCGGCCGCATTCATCATCATCAGGCCCGCGAAGGCCTGCACGACCGGCTCGTAGGCCGGCTTGAGCGCCAGCGGCCCCTGACGTCCGAACGCCCAGACCGAGCAGTAGACCAGTCGCGGGTAACGTCGGGTCAGAGCCTCCGGTCCCAGCCCCAACCCGTCTAGCGTGCCGGGACGATGGTTCTGGATGAGGACGTCGGCCTCGCCGATGAACTCGGCGAGCCAGGCCACCGCCTGCCTGTCCTTGAGGTCCACCGTGATCGCGCGCTTGTTGGCGTTCACGGCCAGGTAGCTCGGCGCCACCCCCTTGTAGAACGGCGGGCCCCAGTGGCGGGCGTCGTCTCCTTCGGGCCGTTCGATCTTGACGACATCGGCGCCGAGATGGCCAAGGACCTCGGCCGCGTAGGGTCCGGCCAGGTTCGCCCCGAGCTCGACCACCTTGATACCGGCCAGGGGCAGCATCGGCGGGCTCAGCGGAACAACGAGCGGGCGATGACCATGCGGTGCACCTCCGACGGCCCTTCCCCGATGCGGCGCACGCGGGCCTCGCGATACCAGCGTTCCAGCGGGAACTCCTTCGACACGCCATAGCCCCCGTGGATCTGCACGGCGGCGTCGATCACGCGCCCCAGTACCTCGCTGGAGTAGAGCTTGGCGATGGAGGCCTCCACGCGCGCATCCTCACCCCGGTCGGCCTTCCAGGCGCCCTCCCAGATGAGCCAGCGGCAGGCCCGCAGCTCCACCTCGGCGTCGGCCAGCATCCACTGGATGGCCTGGCGCTGGCTCAGCGGGACGCCGAAGGTCGAGCGCTGCTTCGCGTGGGCGATGGCCATCCGGTGCGCAGCCACGGCCACACCCAGGTTGCACGCGGCGTACGGGAAGCGGTTCTTGACGAGCAGGTCGAAGGCGAGCTCGAGCCCCTGGCCCTCGGCGCCGATGAGGTTCTCGGCCGGGATCTCGCAGTCCTCGAAGACCACGTCATTGGGGATGGCCGACGTCCGGATGGTGCGGATGTTCGTGGCGGTGAAGCCCGGCGTCCCCGGCTCCAGGATGAAGCAGGAGATGCCGGCCCGCCCTTTGGCGCGGTCGGTGCGCGCCCAGACCACACCCCATCTGGCGTTGTGGGCGTTGGAGATGAAGACCTTGCGTCCGTTGAGCACCCAGCGATCGCCTCGCCGCTCGGCCCGCGTCTGGATGGCCCCGGCGGGGTCGGAGCCGCCGGAGGGCTCGGTGATGGCGAAGAAGGTCTGCCAGCCCTCGCGGATCGTGGGCACCGCGTACTTCGCGATCTGCTCCTTGCTGCCGGCCCAGATCGCCGGGGGCGGGTACCGCCCGAAGACGCCGCAGCCCGGGCTGTAGAGCCCCATGCGGTGCTGCGACATCTCCTCGAGGACCACGGACATGCTGAACGTGTCGAGTCCGCCGCCCCCGTACTCCTCGGGCGCGCCCAGCGCCCACAGCCCGGCGGCTCTCGTCTTGGCCGACAGGCGCTGGAAGTCCTCGTCGGGGATCCCCGGCGCATCGGGGTCCAGGCGCTGCTCGAGCGGGATGATCTCGTCGCGGATGAAGCGACGGACCTGGTCGCGGAGGACGCGCAGCTCGTCGGGTAGCGTGAACCCGGGGAACGCCGTCACGGCGCGGGCGCCGTCAGGAGCCGCCGGCGACGGGGGCGGGCTCCGGGATGTCGAGGGTCGTCACCCGGCGGAGCTCACGGCGATAGGTCGTGTCCTCGAAGGGGCGCGCGCGATGCATGGTGGCCCGGTTATCCCAGATCACGAGGTCGCCCACGCGCCAGGCGTGACGGTAGACGAACTCGGGCTGGGTGGCGTGCTCGATGAGATCGCGCAAGAGCAGCCGCCCCTCGGGCACCGGCCAGCCGAGGATCCGCGAGGCGTGGGACGCCACGTAGAGCGACCGCCGGCCGGAGCGCGGAATCGTGCGCACCAGCGGATGGACCGCGCCCTTCAGCTTCTCCTGCTCGTCCTCGGAGAACTCGAAGCCCAGGGTCTGACGCGAGTGGGCGATGGAGTGGTGGACGCGCAGGCCCTCCAGCCGGGCCCTGAGCTCCGCCGGCAGCGCGTCGTAGGCGGCGCGCATGTCGGCGAACTCGGTGTCCGCCGCCACGGGCGGGACGACCTTGGCCGAGAGCATGGAGTACCGACCCGGGGGATCTACGAACGACGCGTCGGTGTGCCACAGGCGGTTGCCCAGCGAGTACATGCGGCGGCGGTCCCCGGACTGCTGGATCTCACCGTGCTCGTCCACATTGGAGATGTCCGAGAGCGCCTCGTCGCCCAGCCGGCTCTTGCCGAGGGCGGCGGACCCGGTTCTGGTGTGAAGCTCGCCGTCGAGCCGCTGGGCGAAGGCCAGGTGCTCCTCGTCGGTGAAGGGCTGATCGTGGAACACCAGCACGGCGTACTCGTCCATGCCCGCCCGGATCGCGGCCAGAGTGAGCTCATCGTGCACCCGACGCAGGTCCACCGGGCTCACCTCGGCCGCGAAGTGCGGGTGCAGCTTGCGGAACGTGAGGGTCATGGCCCACTGAGCCTAGGACGACGTCGGGGCACGAGTCAAGCGGCCGAGCTGTTTGACGCCCTAGGACCCGACCCCCTAGACTCGGGCCGGAAGCTGGGCGCCGTCCTGAGGGCGGGGCCGAGGGGAGAGCAAAACATGGCCGACGTGTTGACGGTCGTCGCGAAGATCCGGGCTGCGAAGGGCAAGGGCGACGCGCTGGCCGCCCTCCTCCAGGAGCAGGCGGCGGTGGTGCGCAAGGCCGAGCCGGGCTGTCTCGTCTACCGACCGCACCGGTCCCGGAAGGACCCCGATGTGTTCCTGTTCTACGAGCAGTACGTGGACGACGCGGCGTTCGACGCCCACCGCAAGGCGCCGCACCTCGCCACCTACCGGGAGCGCCGGGAGCGGGAAGGTCTCACCGAGGGCGCGGTCGAGGTCGAGATCTACCGGTCGCTCACCGACTGACCGCCCGTTCTGACCGCCCGTTGACAGGGATGCCGTCGTCCTGTTAGCGTCCGCGAAAGTTTCCCCACGCGGTTGTTCGGTCCCGTCACTGTCCTACGTCCCCGGTCGCGGGAGGTGTCAGATGGCGGAAGGCTTCCGGATCGCTGTCCTGGCAGTCCTGGTCAGCTCGCTGGTCGTTGCGGCGCCGCCGGCGGCCGCAGGGGCGGAGACTCCCCGCCGCGGGGGCGTCTTGTTGGCCGTGATCGGGGCCGATCCGCCGAGCCTCGACCCGCATCAAGAGAGCACATTTGCCAACATCCAGCTGGTGGCGCCGCTCTACAGCCTGCTGCTGCAGATCGACCCCTACGGGTATCCCAAGATCATCGGGGACGTGGCTACCGAGTGGAAGATCTCGCCGGACTCGCTGACGTACACGTTCAAGCTCCGTTCCGGCATCCGCTTCCACGATGGGTCGCCATTGACCGCCGCCGACGTCAAGGCCACCTATGACAAGATCATCTGGCCACCGCCGGGTGTCCGCAGCATCCGGAAGAATTCCTACTCGGCGGTCGCCAGTGTCGAGGCGCCCGACGCGAGCACGGTCGTGTTCAAGCTCAAGTTCCCGTCGGCGTCCCTGCTGGCCAACCTGGCCTCGCCCTGGAACGTCATTTATCCCAAGAAGTACCTGGACCGTGACCCGAATTACTTCAAGACGAACGCCGTGGGCTCCGGGCCCTTCAAGCTCAAGGGCTACACGCGCGGGTCGACGTTCGAGGGCGAGCGGAACCCCGACTACTTCGTGAAGGACCGTCCGTTCCTCGACGGCTACAAGTTCTTCATCAGCTCGGAGACGTCGGTGCGCGCCGCGGCCATCCGATCCGGGCGTGCCTACATCGAGTTTCGCCACCTGCCCGGGTCCGAGGTGGACGCGATCCGGAAGCACCTTGGCGACAAGGTCGTCGTCCAGGAGACGCCGATGGTGGGCCAGTTCGGGATCGGCATCAACAACAACGTGAAGCCGTTCACCGACATCCGCGTGCGCCGCGCGCTCACCCTCGGGTTCGATCGCTACACCGGCGGCAAGGTGCTGTTCCACCTGACCGGCCTCCGGGACGCGGGGGCCATGCTCCGTCCTGGTACCGAGTGGGCCCTCCCGCCGGGCGAGCTCGAGCAGCTCTCTGGCTTCGGAAGGGATGCCGAGAAAAATCGAGCCGAGGCCCGCCGACTCCTGGCCGAGGCCGGCTACCCCAACGGCTTCAAGGTGGTCTTGAAGAACCGCAACGTCAAGCTTCCCTACCAGGACTTCGCCGTCTACGTGATCCAGGAGTGGCGCAAGATCGGGATCGAGGCCGAAAACCGCCCGCTGGAGACAGCGTCCTGGTACGCGGACGGACGCGACCAGGGCAACTTCGAGCTGATCGTCCTTCCCACCGCCGAGTTCATGGACGATCCCGACCTGTTCCTCCGGCGCTACACGTCGGGAGACCCGCAGAACTGGGGCCGGTTCTCCGATCCCGTGGTCGACGACCTGTTCTCGCGACAGGCCCGAACGCTCGATCCGGCCGAGCGCCGGAAGCTCGTCGTCGAGATGCAGAGGCGAGTGCTGGAGAACGCGTACTACATCCCGGGGCTGTGGTGGAGGCGGAACGTCGTCCACTGGGCGAAGGTCAAGAACTACGTGGCTCCGCCCAGCCACTACGTGAACCAGAAGCTCCAGGACGTCTGGCTCTCGGAGGATTGAGAGAAAACGATGTCCGTGGGAGGTGTCAGATGACGACACGAATCCGACGTTACCGGATGCTGTTCACCGCTCTTTCCCTGGCGCTCCTGGTCGGTGCCGTGGTCGCGGCCGGTCCCGCCGCGGGCACAGCGGCCGAGACCCCGCGCCGGGGAGGCGTCTTGCTGGCGGTCATCGGCGCCGATGCCCCGAGCTTCGACCCGCACCAGGAGCAGACGTTCGCGACGCTCCAGCCGATGGCGCCATGCTACAGCACGCTCTTGCAGATCGAGCCGGGCAACTACCCGAACGTCATCGGCGACGTGGCCCGCGAGTGGAAGATCTCGCCCGATGGCCTCACGTACACGTTCACGATCCACCAGGGAATCAAGTTCCACGACGGCTCGCCGCTGACGGCTGCCGACGTCAAGGCCAGCTACGACAAGATCCTCTTCCCGCCGCAAGGCGTCCGCAGCATCAGGAAGCACCATTACTCGTCGGTGGCGAGCGTCGAGGCGCCGGACCCGAGCACCGTGGTGTTCAAGCTCAAGTTCCCATCGGCCTCGCTGCTGTCGAACCTCTCCTCGCCATGGAACGTTATTTTCCCGAAGAAGTACCTCGACAAGGATCCGAACTACTTCAAGAAGAACGTCGTCGGCTCCGGGCCCTTCAAGTTCAAGAGCTACACGCCCGGTTCGACGTTCGAGGGCGAGCGGAATCCCGACTACTTCGTCAAGGACCGGCCGTACCTCGACGGGTACAAGTTCTTCGTCAGCACGGAGACATCCGTGCGGGCGGCGGCGATCCGGTCCGGCCGCGCCTACATCGAGTTCCGCGACCTGCCCGACGCCGAGGTCGAGGCGATCAAGAAGCACCTCGGCGACAAGGTCGTCGTCCAGCACACGCCCTTCGTCATCAACTTCGGCGTCGCGATGAACACCACGATGAAGCCGTACTCGGACGTTCGCGTCCGCAAGGCCCTCACCCTGGGCATCGATCGCTACACGGCGAGCAAGGCGCTGTTCAGACTCACCGGGCTCAAGGAGGTCGGGGCACTCACCCGTCCGGGCACGGAGTGGGCCATGTCGCAAGCCGAGCTCGAGAAGTTCCCGGGCTTCTGGCGAGATGCAGAGAAGAGCCGGGCCGAGGCCAAGAAACTCCTGGCCGAGGCAGGATATCCCAACGGCTTCAAGGTGACCTTGATGAACCGCAACATCAAGCTGCCCTACCAGGACTGGGCGGTCTACGTGATCCAGGAGTGGCGGAAGATCGGGATCGAGGCCACGAACCGGCCGCTGGAGACCGCGTCCTGGTACGCGGACGCGCGGGACCGGGGAAACTTCGAGATGACGATCTACCCGTATGGCGCGTTCATCGACGATCCCGACCAGCTACTGGCGCCGTTCACCACGGGGTCCCCCCAGAACTGGGCCCGGTTCTCGAACCCCGGAATCGACGACCTGTACGCGCGGCAGGCGCGGTCGCTCGACCCCGCCGAGCGCCGGAAGCTCGTCATCGAGCTCCAGAAGATTGTGCTGGAGAACGCGTACCACATGCCGGGACTCTGGTGGACGCGGAACGCCGTGCACTGGGCCAAGGTAAAGAACTGGGTGGCGCCGCCCAGCCATTTCACGAACCAGAAGCTCCAGGACGTCTGGCTGTCGGAGGACTGACCCCCGCCCGGCCGCCCGGCCTGACAGGAAGCGCCGGTTGACAGGTGCGCCCTTCCATTGGTAGCGTCCGTCAACTGTACCCAACGCCCTTTATCCATGGGAGGAACCAGATGACGGCTGGAATCCGGTGTTCTCGGGCAGTTCCCACTGTCGTTGCCCTGGCTATCCTGCTTACCACGCTTGCCCTTGCCCTGCCAGGAGCGGCCGCGGCTGCCGAGACCCCACGAAAGGGCGGAATACTATTAGCCGTCATCGGGGCCGATCCCCCGAGCCTGGACCCCCACCAGGAGCAGACCTTCGCCAACATCCAGATGGTGGCGCCGCTCTACAGCACCCTGCTGCAGATCGATCCCTACAACTACCCGAAGGTCATCGGCGACGTCGCCACCGAGTGGAAGATCTCCCCCGACGGGCTGACCTACACGTTCAAGATTCGTCCCGGGATCAAGTTCCACGACGGCTCACCGCTGACCGCGGCGGACGTCAAAGCCACCTACGACAAGATCATCTTCCCGCCGCAGGGCACCCGCAGCATCCGGAAGATCCACTACACGGCGGTCGCCAGCATCGAAGCCCCGGACCCCAGCACCGCGGTCTTCAAGCTCAAGTTCCCGTCGGCCTCCCTCCTCAGCAACCTGGCGTCTCCGTGGAACGTCATCTTCCCGAAGAAATACCTCGACAAGGACCCGAACTACTTCATGAAGAACGTCGTCGGGTCCGGGCCGTTCAAGTTCAAGAACTACACGCGGGGATCGACGTTCGAGGGCGAGCGGAACCCCGATTATTTCATCAAGGATCGCCCGTACCTCGACGGCTACAAGTTCTTCATCAGCACGGAGACGGCCGTGCGCGCGGCGGCTATCCGGTCGGGGCGCGCCTACATAGAGTTCCGTGACCTGCCCAACACCGAGGTGGAGGCGATCAAGAAGCAGCTGGGCGATAAGGTCGCCGTCCAGGAGACCGCGCAGATCGGGCAATTCGGCCTCGCCATGCAGAACACGGTAAAACCATTCAACGACATCCGCGTCCGCAAGGCTCTTACCCTCGCCATCGACCGCTACACCGGCGGCAAGGTGCTGTACCCGCTCACCGGGCTGAGAGACGTTGGCGGCCTGATGCGTCCCGGAACTGAGTGGGCTATCCCGCCGGCCGAGCTCGAGCAGCTCCCGGGCTTCTGGCGCGATGCCGACAAGAGCCGGGCCGAGGCCAAGAAGCTCCTGGCCGAAGCCGGTTACCCCAACGGCTTCAAGACCATTTTGAAGAACCGGAACGTGAAGCTGCCCTACCAGGACTGGGCAGTCTACGTCATCCAGGAGTGGCGCAAGGTCGGGATCGAGGCGGACAACCGGCCGCTCGAGACCGCCGCCTGGTACGCGGACCTGCGCGACACGGGCAACTTCGAGCTGGGCATCCAGCCGAGCGTCCAGTTCATGGACGACCCCGATCAGTTTCTGAATCCCTATACCACGGGCTCGCCGCTGAACTACGGCCGGTTCTCCGATCCGGTGCTCGACGACCTGTTCTCGCGTCAGGCTCGGGCCCTCGACCCCGCCGAGCGCAAGAAGCTCGTGATCGCGCTCCAGAAGCGAGTGCTCGAGCAGGCGTATTACATGCCGGGTCTCTGGTGGACCCGGCGCGTCGTGCACTGGGCCAAGGTGAAGAACTATGTGGCCCCGCCCAGCCACTACACCAACCAGAAGCTGCAGGACGTCTGGCTGGCCGAGGACTGAGATCATCGGGAAAGGCCTGAAAGAGGGCTGAGGTATGCGACGTCACCGGGCGCTCTTCACGGTTCTCACCCTCGCTGTCCTGATCGGCTCCCTGGTCGTGGCGGTCACTGCCATGGTTCAGGCGGCGGAGACCCCGCGCCGCGGAGGCGTCCTGCTCGCGGCGATTGCCGCCGACGCGTCCCAGGCCTGTGGTGGGCGCGAAGCGTGGTGCACTGGGCCAAGGTGAAGAATTACGTGGCTCCGCCCAACCACTACTCCAATCAGAAGCTCCAGGACGTCTGGCTGGCCGAGGATTGAGCCGAGGAGGCTGACGGCGTCATGCGCACCTATATCGCCAAGCGGCTCCTGCTCATCATCCCCACGCTGTTTGGGGCCGCGGCCGTGGTGTTCTTCATCATGAGGGTAATCCCGGGGGACGTGGCCCTGCTCATCTTCGGCGGTGACCAGGCGGGCCACATCGATCCCAAGCAGCTAGAGGCTATGCGCCAGCGCCTCGGGCTGGATCAGCCACTGCTGGTCCAGTTCGGGACCTGGCTCTGGGGGGTGCTCCGCTTCGACTTCGGCAACTCGCTGTGGACCGGGCAGCCGGTCGTCGAGGAGCTGCTCATCCGCCTGCCCCTGAGTCTGCAGCTCGCCCTCATGGCAACCATGGTGTCGGTCATCATCGCCATCCCCATGGGCATGCTCGCGGCCGTCCGCCAGGACACCTGGGTGGACTACGTCGTTCGCGTGATCAGCATCGGCGGTCTCGCCATTCCTGGCTTCTGGGTGGGGATCCTCACCATCCTGTTCCTGGTCATCTACTTTGGGTGGGGGCCGCCGCTCGAGTACACGCCGCCCTGGGTCGATCCCTGGGCCAACCTTTCGATGATGATCTGGCCCGTGCTCACCGTCGGCTATCGGTACGCCGCCGTCACCACCCGCATGACGCGGTCCACCGTTCTCGAGGTGCTCCGGGAGGACTACATCCGAACGGCCTGGGCCAAGGGGCTGGCCCAGCGGGCCATCGTCATCCGCCACGCATTGAAGAACTCGATGCTCCCGGTGATCACGCTGATCGGGACAGAGTTCGCGTTCCTCATCGGCGGCCTCGTCGTCACCGAAACGGTGTTCACATTGAACGGTATCGGGCGGTTCGTGGTGGACGCCGTCGCCCACCGGGACTACCCGGTGGTGCAGGCCCTGGTCTTCCTCATCGCCTTCGGCTTCGTGATCGTGAACCTCCTCGTTGATCTGACCTACGCGTGGTTCGATCCACGCATCCGCTACCGCTGACCATGGCCGTCACCGCACTGACTCACGCCCAGGCTTCGGCCCCGCTGGCGCCGCGGCTCACGCTGGGGCAGGAGGTGCTGAAGTTCGCCCGCACGAAGCCGCTCGGCGCCGGGGGTGCGGTGATCATTCTGGCCATGATGGTGGTGGGCGCCTTCTCGGAAGTGCTGGCGCCGTTCGACCCTTACAGCCCGAATTACGCATTGCAGTTCTCGCGGCCGAGCGCCGAGCACTGGTTCGGGACCGACGAGTTCGGCCGCGACCTCATGAG
Source organism: Candidatus Methylomirabilota bacterium (assembly GCA_035457825.1). GTDB lineage: Bacteria > Methylomirabilota > Methylomirabilia > Rokubacteriales > CSP1-6 > 40CM-4-69-5. Next base: position 1,953 of record DATIAY010000069.1, on the reverse strand, counting down.
CCGGCTCATCTACGGCGCGCGCATCGCCCTGTTCGTCGGCTTCACGGCGTCGTTCATCGGCTGCACGGTGGGCGGCCTGCTGGGCGTGATGAGCGCCTACGTGGGCGGCAAGTTCGATCTCCTGCTCGAGCGGCTGATGGACATCCTGCTCGCCTTCCCCCAGTTGATCCTGGCCCTGGCCATTGCCTCCATCCTGGGCCCGGCGGTCCAGAACGTGGTGATCGCCATCTCCATCCCCATCATCCCGCGGGCCGCCCGGGTGGTGCGGGCCACCGCGCTGTCGGTGAAGGAGAACATGTACGTGGAGGCGGTGCAAGCCCTGGGCGCGCCCCAGCCGCGCATCGTCCTCCGCCACATCGTCCCCAACGTGGTGGCGCCCTACATCATCCTCCTGACCGCGCAGCTGGGAGGGGCCATCCTGGCCGAGGCCGCGCTCAGCTACCTGGGTCTGGGGGCGGCGGAGCCCACGCCGTCGTGGGGATTGATGCTCTCGGGGTCGGCCCTGTCGTACGCGGAGAAGGCCCCCTGGATCGCCATCTTCCCCGGCATCGCCATCAGCCTGGGCGTGTTCGGCTTCAATCTGTTCGGTGATTCCCTCCGGGACGCCCTCGACCCCAAGCTCCGGGGGCGGTGACCCCAACCGACGCCACCGGGATCGTGGGTCTGTCCGCCGTCGGTTGACGACATGACCATTCATGACTATCTTATGGTCATGGATACGGTCCGGGTTGCCGACCTCAAGGCACACCTCAGTGAACATCTCCGGGCGGTGCGGCGCGGGCGCACGCTGACGGTGCTCGACCGCGACACTCCCATCGCGCGCATCGTTCCCTACGACGTGCAGAGCCGACCGCTCACTGTGCGCTCACCCCGACCAGGCGCGGTGCCGGTAGCTCGTGTGCCCCTCCCGCCGGCGCTGCGGCTGAAGGTGGACGTCGTCGAGCTCCTGGCCGAAGAGCGGCAGCACCAACGGTGACCGCGTACCTCGACTCGTCGGTCCTCCTCCGTAAGGTGCTCCGCCAGCCCGGCGCGCTGCGCCAGTGGACGGCCGTCCGTACGGGCGTGGTCAGCGCGCTGGCCGAAACCGAGTGCCTTCGCACGCTCGACCGGCTGCGCGCGCGGGCGAACCTGTCCGACCCTGAGGTGGCCCGCCGGCGCCAGGCGGTGTTTCGACTCCTCGAGAGCCTCGAGGTCGTCGCGGTCACGGCCACGGTGCTCGCGCGGGCGGCCCAGCCACTTCCGACCGAGCTCGGCACCCTTGACGCGATCCACCTCGCGACCGCGCTCCTGTGGTGGGAACACAGCGGGGGCGATCTGGTGATGGCCACCCACGATCTGCCGCTGGCCACCGCGGCGCGGGCCTGTGGTCTGCCCGTCATTGGCGACTCGTGACACGCCCGGGCGGCCCGGCGCGCGTGCTGGCCAAGGGCCAGCAGTAGGCCGAGCACCCGTCGTCATTGGCCTGGCCGTGCTGCTCGCGCTGAGCGCTCCCGGCGCCAGGCTCGCCCACCAGACCCACCTCGCGACCGGCGAGGTGCACATCTCCGGGGATCTGGTCGCCTACCGGCTTCGCGTGTCTGGACACGACCTGGCCGTGGCCCTGGGCGTGGAGACGGATCTGGTGACTCCGGTGCCGGCGGCGGTCTTCGAGAGCCGGCGAGCCACGCTCGAGCACTATCTCGCCGCGCGGCTGGCGGTCACCAGCGGGGATGCCCCGTGCGTGGCCGACTCACCGCTCCTGGACGACGCCGACCAGCCCGAGGACCTCGTGCTGGTGCTTCGCTACCACTGCCCCGAGGCTGTCGCCCGTCTGAGCATCCACTACGATCTCTTCTTCGATCTCGATCCCGGGCATCGCTCGGTGGGGCGCGTGCTGCTCCGCGGTGGTGACGAGCCGTTCGTCTTCGACCACTCCCACCGTCGGCTCGATGTGGACGTCAGGGCCGCGCGCAC
>DATIAY010000068.1:0-16907 GCA_035457825.1 Candidatus Methylomirabilota bacterium | reverse complement strand
GAAGCGGACTCCCGCCTCGTGGTTCCCGGACCCCACCGCGTGCCCACTCTGCCCACGTCGCGCGAAACGAGGACGCCGGGCGGCGCCCTCGGCTCGCCCCGTGCCCCCCGGCGTTACTTCGGCTGCGCCACCGTCCGCAGATACGGCTTGAGGGTCTTGAAGCCCTGCGGGTACTTCTTCTTGGCGTCCTCGTCGGACACTGACGTGGGAATGATGACGTCCTGGCCCGGCTTCCAGTTCACCGGCGTCGCCACCGTGTGCTTGGAAGTCAACTGGCAGGAATCGAGTAGCCGCAGTACCTCGTCGAAGTTCCGGCCGGTGCTCATCGGGTAGACGATCATGGCCTTGACCTTCTTGTCGGGCCCGATGACGAACACCGAGCGCACCGTGGCGTTGTCCACCGCAGTGCGTTTACCGCCGACCGCATTGGGATGGATCATGTCGTAGAGCTTGGCCACGTTCAGGTCGGCGTCACCGATGATCGGATAGTTGACGGCGTGGCCCTGCGTCTCCTGGATGTCCTTGACCCAGTTCTGGTGATCGGCCACCGGATCGATGGAGAGGCCGATGACCTTCGTGTTGCGCCGGTCGAACTCGGGCTTGAGCCCGGCCATGTACCCGAGCTCGGTGGTGCACACGGGGGTGAAGTCTTTCGGATGCGAGAAGAGGATGACCCACTTGTCGCCGATCCATTCATGGAAGCGGATCTTCCCCTGGGTGGTGTCCGCCGTGAAATCCGGCGCCTCGTCACCAATACGTACTGGCATGTCTGACCTCCCTGGCCTTGAGAATCCGTTGGGGCACTGCTGGCGGAGGCAAATTGTAACGCATCGTCAGCTCGGGCGCATTCGCTCAGCGGCCGGGCGCTGATGGGTAGGCCTCGGCCAGCGCCACCTTGATCAGCTGACCCTCACGGAGCCGATCCGCCACCGCCAGGCCGTTGGCGATGGCGACTTCCTCCCTCGTCCAGGCCGACTTCACGCGAAGCGCCAGGGCCTCGATCGTCTCTCCGGCACGCGCGGTGACCAGGCGGAGCCGGTTCTCCTTCACCCCGGCCCGCTCGGCCGCCGTGAGGGGCCGGAAGCTGCGGGCCACGGTGGCGAAGAGGGGCTGCACGGTGGCGAACCGCTGCTTGGACGCCAGCCCGGCCACCTGATAGACGACCTTCCGGTGGGCGATCCAGGTCAGGTCGACGCCGACCTTGCCTTCCACCTCGAGCTGGGTGTGGGCCGCCGGCAGGCCGTTGATCTTCAGCGTCTGCGTCGTGGCGACCACCGGCGTCTTGAGCGCCTTCTCGACCAGACGAGCGCCCTCCAGGGGATCGTCGCCCGTGGCCACCGCGCGAAAGAGCACGGCCGTCTCCTGATCGGGGGCGACCGCCACGACTCGTCGCGGCGTGTTTTCCACCGCCCACTTCTCGGGGAACTGCATGAAGACGTCGAGGTCCGGGTGCACGAATGTCCGGCCCACGATGAGCCCGTCGGCGGCACGCGGGCCGACGACCAGGCCGTCGAAGCGGGCGAGAAACGCCTCGCGGGTCGCGCTGAGGGGGAGCTGCGTGGCCCGCGTCAGCTCCCGGGCATGCGTTGTGGTCCGGGCCACCCGATCGGGTGTGGTCGGATGCGTGTCGAAGAACGAGGGCCGCCGCGGCCCTTTGCTCTGCAGATCGACTTCACGTCCCAGCGTGGTGAGGAAGGCCGACAGGCCTGCCGGGTCCCATCCCGCCCGCGCGGCGATCTCCTGTCCCACCCGGTCCGCCTCGGTCTCCTGGCCGCGGCCGTAGGGGGCGAACACAAGGCTCTGGGTGAAGTCGCCGATGCCGCCAATGATGTCGCCCACGGTCGGAAGGATGAGACCGGTGATCCCGGAAGCGACCCCGAAGAGCACCGCGACGGGGCCCTGGCGCGAGATCGTCTGCACGCTGTGGCGCGCGGCCACGTGCCCGACCTCATGGCCGACCACGCCGGCCAGCTCGTCTTCCGCATTCACGAGGGCGAGCAGACCGCGGCTCACGTAGACGGGGCCGCCGGGCAAGGCGAAGGCGTTCGGTTCGGCCATGTCCAGGATGCGAAACCGATGGGTGACGTCCTGGCGTGGAGATTCCCGGGCCAGCCGCTGCCCCAAGGCCTCGAGATACCCGGTGAGCGCGGCGTCCTCGAGCACGCCCATCTGGGCCTCGACCTTCTTGGCCTCCTCCTCCCCGAGCCTCCTCTCCTGCTCGACGGACACCAGGGTGAACTCGGGCCAGCCACTGACGGGATTGACGGCGCAGCCAGCGCCCGCGAGGGCAATCAGGCCAGCGATTCCGCGGAGGGACGCGGAGAGGCGAGGGCTCAGCACGGCGGGGCGTAGTTTAGCATCCGCCTCGCGGTTGCGCCCGTCCGACGTTCGCTCTACCCTCAGCCGACACGCGCCCGCTGCGGTGCGAGGAGGCGGCCGAGTGAAGATCACGAGCGTGCAGGCCATCTGGGTCCATGTGCCCATCCCCTACGAGCGGCAGCACACCAGCGACTTCGGCCGCATCGCCTCGTTCGACGCCGTCCTCGTGAAGGTCGAGACGGATGACGGCCTCATCGGCTGGGGCGAGGCCAAGGCCGGCGTGGGCAGCGCGGCGTCGTGCTACGGCCTGGCCGCCATTATCAACCGCGACCTGGCCCCGCTCCTCGTGGGACAGGACCCCCGCGACGTGAGCCGGCTCTGGGACGTGATGTACAACACGCCGCGCGAGGGCTACGCGATGGAGCGCGGCCATGTGCTGCCCCAGCTCGGGCGGCGGGGCCTGTCGATCTCGGCGATCGCCGGCGTCGACATCGCGCTGTGGGATCTCCTGGGCAAGTCGCTCGGCGCGCCGGTGTGGCGTCTGCTGGGCGGCCGCCGGGCCGCGCGCATGCCGGCCTACGCGTCGGGGGGCTGGGCCGACGAGGCCCGCATCGGCGAGCAATTGCTCGGCTACGTGGACAAGGGCGGATTCCGCGCTGTCAAGATGCGGGTGGGCGTGATGGATGGCGAGCCGCATCGCTCCGCGGCCCGGGTGCGCGCCGCCCGCAAGGCGCTCGGCCCCGACGTGAAGCTGATGGCCGACGCCCACGGGACATGGACGGTCGCCGAGGCCAAAGCCTTCTGCCGGATGGTGCAGGACTGCGATCTCTACTGGCTAGAGGAGCCGGTGACGGCCGATGACAAGCCCGGCCTGGCCGAGGTGCGGCGCGCCTCCACAGCACCGATCGCGACCGGCGAGAGCGAGTTCACCCGGCACGACTTCCGCGAGATCGCCGAGCTCCGCGGCGCCGACGTGCTGCAGCCCGACCTGGCGATCGCCGGCGGCCTCACTGAGGGGCTGCGCATCGGCGCGGTCGCCTCGGCCTTCAACCTGCGCCTGGCCCCGCATCTGTGGTCCGGGGCGCCGGCCTTCGCCGCTGGCCTGGCGCTGGCGGCCAGCCAGAGCGCGGGGTTCATCCTCGAGTACTCGCTGGGCGCCAATCCCCTGCTCCACGAGCTCGTCCACGAGAAATTCCCGGTGATCGACGGTCAAGTCGAGATCCCCGACCGCCCCGGCCTGGGGATCACCGTCGACGAGGACTTCGTGCGCCGCCACGCGCGGCAGTGAGGAGCCGGCCGACTACTTGCGCAGGGCCGCCACTCCTCCTCACCACGCGGCGCCGTTACGCGCACGCGCGAGCACGCCCCTACCCTACAAACCCGCGATGTGTTTCAGCATGCCGGGTTGATCACCCGGCGGCATTGCTACGAGGACGTCGCCGCGCCGCCGCCCTGACTTGATGACACCCTCTCGACACGAAGGTATGATGGAAAAGTGCTGGGTGCCGTGATCCGGTCTGTCCTCGTCCTCGCCGCGCTGGGCGCGCTGGCCGGCTGCTCCCGCGCGACCCTGCCATACACGCCCGAAGCTCAACCGCCCGGCGCGACCGTGTCGGCCGCCTATATGCTTCTCAGTGATCGCCTCAGGGTGGAGATCGATACCGATGGCCACCGGCTCGAGGAGGTGAAGATCATCCGACCGGACGGCAGCGTGGCGTACCCGCAGACCATCGAGCACGCGCCCACCGCCGTCTACGGGGGATCGAGTGTCAGCTTCGGCTTTGGCGGCGGCTCGTTTGGCGGGGGCACTGCCACCGGTATGGGCGTGGGCGTGACCACGCCCGTGGGCAGTCCCGCGACCCGCGTGGAGGGTCCCAGCGCAGCCTACTTCGCCCTCGATCAGGTCGGGCCGGCGCCGTGGCGGGTCCACGTGAAGCTGATCGGAATCGCCCCGGCCCTCATCGTGATGGGCCCCATGCCCCCCCCGCCCGCCGCCAAGTAGCGCGTCCGCCGCTCATCGACACCTCGGGGTCGATCCGCCTGATGCATTTGCGCTCCTCCTCACGCGCCACATGGCTTTGTTTGTTGGAACTGCTCACCAGCCTGCCCGATAACGGTAGAGAGGAGGCGATTCATGGTCGCACGGTGGCTGGTAGCGGGTATGGCGGGACTGATCCTGACCGGGTGTGTGAAGATGCCGCAGACGCGCGAGGAGTTTCGCGCTGCCGTCTCGCAGGGCGCCTTCAGCGCCAAGGCCGAGACCTTCGTGGTGAACCGAAATTTCACGCAGGCCGTGACCCACCTGAAGGCGAAGACCAACGCGTGCCTCAACCGGGAAGTCAGGCGCTCGATGGTGCAGGGGCTGTACCAGGAACACACCAGGTCCACCTATCGGGCAAGCGTGCAGACGCCGACGACGAACCGAGCCGAGTTCACGCTCCAGGTGACGCATCAGCCCCGGGGAGTGGGTGCCGACGCCCCGCCCGGGGGGTTCTACCTGATGGTCGCCGATATCGAGGCAGTGTCACCCGACAACTTCCGGGTCAACCTCTATCGACCGACCTTGGGCCATGGCGGCGCGATCGATGCGGTCCGCAACTGGCTCAACGGCAAGGACGATGCCTGCCCCAGCCTTTCCTAGTCAGCTCGTGCGCAGCTTTTCGAGCAGGCGCGGATCGGGATCCACGCCCAGGCCGGGGCCCTGGGGAATCGCGATACGGCCGTCCCGGGGATGGATGGCCTCGCCCAGCGGATTCTCGGCAAAGTCGCAGTAGAAGCGCTCGACCAGCGATTCCGTCGGCATCGCGGCAATGCAGTGAATCGATGCGAGCAGCCCGGGTCCGAAGTACGCCGAGTGCGGCACCACCTTGACCCCGAAGGCCTCGGCCACCGTGATGACCCGGCGCATCTCGGTCACCCCCCCGATCTTGGTCACGCTCGGCTGAGCATAGGTGATGGCCCCGGCCTCGAAGGCGCGGCGGAACTCCCAGACCGTGCCGTAATTCTCGCCGGCGGCGGTGGGCAACCCGCCTCGGGCGCGCACCTCGGCGAGCCCAGCGAGATTTTCCGGGGGCCACACCGGCTCCTCCAGCCAGTGGACGTCGAGCGGGGCCAGCCGCCGCGCCATCTCGACCGCTTCGGCCACCGTCCACGGGCAGTTCGTGTCGACCATCAGGGGGATGCCCGGGCCCGCCGCATCGCGCGCAGCTTTGACCTCGGGCACGGTGATCTCGTGGACCTTGATATGCCGGTACCCGCGAGCCAAGGCCTGGTCGGTGTGCTGGGCGACGGCGTCGGCAGTGCCATAGCGGAGCAGACTGGCGTAGGCCGGCAGGTCGGCGCGGGGACCGCCGCCCAGCAGGCGATAGAGCGGGAGGCCGGCGACCTTGCCGGCAATGTCCCAGAGCGCGATGTCGATGCCCGATAGCGCGTAGATCGCCGCGCCGCTCCGGCCGACGCCGTGCAGCGCGCGCTGGAGCTCGTCGTTGATCGCGAGGATCTGGCCCGGGTCCCGGCCCACGCACATGGGTCCCAGCAGCGTGTCGATGGCCGCCCGGGTCGCGTGATAGATGCGGTGCCCGAACGCCTCACCCCATCCGGTGATCCCGGCGTCGGTGTCGATACGGACGAGCAGCATGTCGATGCTGGTCCGCGGCCGGCCGCCCAGCATGGGCGTGGCCCCCTCGACGATCATGGGCAGGTTGAGGACGAGGGTGTCGACTCTGGTGATCTTCATGCGGGAACCATATACTAAGGCCCCCGCGAAGAGGAGGCCCCATGGCGACGAAGAAAAAGGGTACCGGGCTGTTGGTGGTCTGGGCCGACGTCCCCGCCGACAAAGAGAAGGACTTCAACCGCTGGTACAACGACGAGCATCTCGCCGAGCGGCTGGCCATCCCCGGCTTTCTCAGCGGGGCTCGCTACGAGGCGGTGAAGGGTGGCCCCAAGCACCTCGCCTATTACGAGCTGGAGAGCCCCGCGGTGCTGGAGAGCGAGGCCTACAAGCGCGTGCAGGCCAACCCCACCGAAGGGACCAAGCGCTACGGCCCCGCCACCATCGCCACCACCTACATCCGCAACGTCTACACGATGATCCATCCCCGGGCGCTGGCGCCAGCGGCGTCGGAGAGCGGGACGGCGCCGGCGCTGCAGATCGGGCGCATGGACGTGCCCCGCGAGGTCGATGACGAGTGGAACACCTGGTACAACACGGTGTACGTGCCCAACTACGAGAAGGTCCCCGGCGTGATCCGCGGCCGCCGCTATCGCGCCCTCATCGGCACGCCGACTTACATGACCTTCTACGAGTTCGAGCACCCCAAGGTCTCCGAGAGCGCGGCGTGGAACGCGCAGCGCGACGCCGCTCCGGTCAACGCGCGCATGCGAACCCACATGCGCCACGCCCCGGGCTCGCCCGGCGTGTACGTCAAGACCTTCGAGCTCTGAGGCGGAGCCATGCCCTTTCGGATCAATCACATCCATCTCAAGGCTCCGGACCCGAGGAAGACGGCCGAGTGGTACGTGCGGGCGTTCAATTTCAAGATCGTCGGCGACGAGACCCGCGTCTTCGGTGATCGCTTCATCCGCTGCCAAGCGAGGACGGCAGGATGGCCGTGAACATCTCGGGGGCGCGCACCGGCGAGAGGCTCGGACCCGGCGGCTGGAGGGCCTGGGCGCCCGCCTGCTGGAGGGACCGATCCAGGTGCCCAACGGTCCGCGCATCGCGTTTCTGAAAGCGCCGGACGACGTGCGCGTCGAGCTGATCGAGCCCCGGCGGGCCGGCGTCGCCGGCGGATGCTGCTGAATCAATCGGCTCGCGCGCGGCCGTCGCGAGGCGTGCGCGCGCGAGCCGTCAGCCCCGCTTGAGCCTGGGCAGGAGCCTGGCCGCCGCCTCGTCCACCTGAGCGAGCTGATCGCCGCCGGCAAACCTTAGATTCAGGTGGCGGGCGCCGGCGGCGATCCAGCGCCCGAGCCACTCCACCCCGCCTTCGATGGGCCCGGCGTAGCAAGCCTGGCGGGCCAGGATCGCGCGCGCCGGCGCCGCGTAGTAGGACTCGAGGAAGGCGTTCAGCCGCTGCTCGGCCGCGGTCCGGTTCGGATCCAGCGCCAGCGTGACATAGGCCGCGCCGGTCACGGCGTCGGGCGGACGGCCGGCGGCCCGGGCGGCGGTCTGGATCTTGGGAAAGTGCTCGGCGAAGAACTCCACGCTGGGACCGGTGGGGAACCAGGCGTCGAAGCGCGCGGCCTCCCGGAGCGCCGTCGGCCCGCTGCCGCCGATCCAGATGGGCGGGCCGCCGGGACGATGGGGCTTGGGCTCCACGGTGGCGTTGTCCAGGGTGAAGTGCTTGCCGCTGAAGCTCACGCCGTCCCGCCGCCACAACGCGCGGCAAATCTCCAGGATTTCCAGGAAGCGTCCGACCCGGCGCTCGAAAGGCACGCCGACCGCGGCGAACTCCTTGCGGATGGCCGGCGTGTCGGCCGCGATGCCGACCCCCAGGATGATTCGCCCCTCGGCGACACGATCGAGGGTGGCCACGACGTGGGCCAGCACGACCGGATTGCGCAGCGCCGGCAGCAGCACGCCCGTGCCGAGCCGCACCCGGCGGGTGCGGGCGGCGGCCGCGGCCAGCAGCGTGAGCGGCTCATGGCGGGGCCGCGCCGTGATCGAATCACCGATCCACACGGAGTCGAAGCCCGCGGCCTCCGCGCGCTCGGCCATGGCCAGCAGCGGCGCGGTTTCCGGGCGTCCCGACATCACCGCTTCACGAGTGGGAATGAGCACGCCGAACTCGACCGCCATGGGTCCCCCTTTCCGATCGCTGCCCCGCGTGGTCAGCCGATGCTGCGCGGGGCTCCGAACCCTGTCAAGACCCTCTTTCCCCGCGGCGGCCAGCCGTGCCATCATCGAGCCCGTTCCGCGAAGACACGGCGTCGGGGGACCCTCATGGCCAGTCACGTGATCCGGGTCGGCAACGTGGAGATCATGGCGTTGTCGGACGGCCTGCTGGAGTTCGATCTCTGCAACTTCTTCCCGACCATCCCCGAGACGGAGTGGCAGCCGTACGAGTCCCATCTCACCGACCACAAGGTCCGCTTCAACCTCGGCTCGTACCTGATCCGCTCGGACGGGCGAACGATCCTCGTCGACACCGGCCTCGGCCCCAAGCCCGCCGACGGGCCCGACGTCCCCTGGGGTCAGCTCCTGCACGACTTCCAGGCCAAGGGCGTGCGCCCCGAGGAGGTGGACATGGTCGTGATGACGCACCTGCACCGCGACCACGTCGGCTGGAACATCCGGAGGGAAGGCCAGAAGTATGTGCCGACTTTCCCCAACGCCCGCTACTGGATGAGCAGCAAAGACTGGGAGGTGTGTCACCAGCCCGAGGTCCAGCCAACCCGCTTCGTGAATGCGCCCACCTGTGTCTGGCCGCTGGCCGACCTGGGGCTGATCGAGTTCATGCAGGGCGAGCACAGCCTCACGCGCGAGCTGACCGCGCTGCCGACCCCCGGCCACACGCCCGGGCACATGAGCATCCTGGTCACCTCGAAGGGCGAGCGGGCCCTCGTGCTCGGCGACGCGGCGCACAGCCCCGTCCAGGTGCTGGAGCCGGACTGGGTCTCGCGCGCCGACATGGACCCGGAGCTCACCCGCCAGACGCGGCGGGCCCTGCTCGACCGTCTAGAGCGCGAAAAGATCCTCGTGGCGGCCGGCCACTTCCTGGCCCCCGGGTTCGGCAAGATCGTCCGCCTGCAGGGCCGGCGTTACTGGCAGGGACTCTAAGGCTTCGCGAGAGGAGAACGACACGCATGAGCCCTCGGTGGGCGGTGTTGTGCCTTGGTCTGTGCCTGCTCGTTCCCGCGGCAGGCCACGCCAACGAGTTTCGTTTGCTGAACGTGGGGATCCGGGGTGGCGTCGATGGGCCCAACGTGTTCGGGGGTGACGAGAAAGAGCACTTTCAGCAGTACGACATCTTCGCCACGGCGGCCCTGCCCTGGGGGTGGTATACCGAGTCCGGGTGGGGGCTGAGCCCGCGGTTGATGGGCACCGCCGGCGTCCTCATCGGGGCCGGCGAAGCGGGGTTCGTCGGTGCCATCGTCCCCGTCATGGCCTTCGGCCCTCGGGATAGCGCGCTGTCCCTGGATGCCGGAGTCGGCGCCGCGGTCCTCACCCGGAACAAGTTCGGTGAGCAAAACTTCGGCGGAGCCTTCCAGGTCGTGGTGACCTTCGGCTTCCGCGTTCCCGTCTACCGGGCCCTGGGCATCGGCTATCGGATGCAGCACCTGTCCGACGCCAAGATCTACGGCGAGGGCACGGGCGCGGACCTCCACATGCTCGAGCTCACCTACAACTTTCGCTGAAGCCCTCACGCCGCGAAGACGGGCGCGGTCAGAACGCCACGCGGAGCGCCGTCAATCCGCGCAGCGTGAGGCTCTGGCGGTACTCGGGCTTCTCGGTCGCCAGGGTGAGCCGGGGCAGCCGCTGCACCAGGCTGTTGATGGCGATCTGGCCCTCCACGCGGGCCAGGGGCGCGCCCAGGCAGAAGTGGATGCCCATGCCGAAAGCCACGTGGCGGTTATCGCTGCGGGTGATGTCGAGGCGGTCGGGATCGGCGAACTGGGCGGGATCACGGTCGGCGGCGCCGATGAACGGCATCACCATCTCGCCCCTGGCGATGGTCCGGCCGCCGATCCTGACGTCGTCGCTGGGCATGCGGGCGGTGCGCTGCACGGGGCCGTCATAACGTAGCAACTCCTCCACGGCGCTGGCGATGAGCGCAGGATTCTCGCGCAAGCGCCGGAGCTCCCCGGGATGTCGCAGCAGGGCCAGGGTGCCGTTGCCGATCAGGTTGACGGTCGTCTCGTGACCAGCCACGAGCAGCAGGATGCAGGTGGCCAGCAGCTCGTCCTCGCTCAGTGTGTCGCCCGCGTCCTCGGCGGCGATGAGGCCCGACAGCAGATCGTCACGGGGCGAGACCCGGCGCTCGGCGATGAGCCCGCGGAAGTACCCGATCAGCGCGTGGCGGGCGGAGCCGCTCCGCCGCGCCACTTCGGAGTCCACCGGAAGCATGATCGCGTCGAGCCCCCGGGCGATGTCGAGGCTCCACTCCTTGAACTGCTGGTGATCCTCCACCGGCACGCCCAGCAGCTCGCAGATGACGATGACGGGAATGGGATAGGCGAACTCCTCGATGAGATCCATGGACCCCTGACTTTCAACGCGGGCCAGGAGCCCGTCGACGATCTGCTGGATGTGCGGGCGCAGGCGCTCCACCACGCGCGGGGTGAAGGCTTTGCTGACCAGGCTGCGCAGACGGGTGTGGTCGGGCGGATCGCGATCGAGCATGGACAGGCCGATCGTTCCCGGGGCCATGCCGAACCGCGCCGCCACGAAGGCCATCATGGCCTCCTTGGCGAAGCGCGGATCGCGGAGCACGGCCACCACGTCCTCGTACCGCGTGAGCACCCAGAAGCCCAGGGGGCTCAGGTGCACGGGATCCTCGGTCCGCAGGCGGTGGTAGGTGGGATAGGGATCCGCCAGGAACTCCGGATCCATGGGGTTGAAGTGCAGCCCGGCCACCTAGTCGATCGCGGCGTGCACGCTGTTGGCCACGAGATCCAGCCGCGCGCTGTGCCAGGGATCGGGGATGCGGCTGTTGGTGAGGTAGGCGAAGCTCACGCCGGAGTCGGGATCGCCCCAGCAGTACGACGAGCCGACGCCCCCGTGACCGAAGGTGCGCGGCGAGGCCAGGCTGCCCAGGCCGCGGATGGTATCGGTGGTGCCGCGCAGGTGCGGGCCGAGCCCGCGGTGCATGGGCATGCCCATGTAACCATCGACCATGTCGCCGGTGACGTTACGAGTGACGTACTGGATCAGGCGCGGGGAGAAGAGCCGCACCCCGTTGAGCCGACCGCCGGCCAGCATCATCTGGTAGAAGGCCGCCATGGCCCGGGCGGTGGCGTAGCCGCCGCTGGCGGGCGCTCCGGCCCGGCGGAAGGCCGCGTTGTTCTCGTCGGCGCGCTTGAGCTGCCGGGTACCGTCGGGGGACGGCTCGTGCATGTCCACCGCCCGGCCGTGCTGGGCGTCGGGCAGGCCGACGAACAGCTCCTCGCCCAGGCCCAGCGGGACGATGACGTTGTCGCGGATGAAGGCGCGATAGTCGGTCTTGGTGACGGCCTCGATCATCGCCGCCGCCGTCCAGTGCGCGGATCGTCCGTGATAGTGAAGCCGCGTGCCCGGTGTCCACTCCAGCGTGAACCCGCACACGGCGCGCCGGAGCAGCTCGTGGTCGTCCCACGCCTCCCGGGGAACCTCGGCGTTGGGGAAGCCGCCCCGGTGCGAGAGGAGCTGGAGGATCGTGATCTCCCCCTTGCCGTTGGCCTCGAAGCCCGGCAGGTGCTCGGCCACGCGGTCGGTGAAGCGCAGGGCCCCGCGCTCGGCCAGGAGCCACACGGCGGAGGCCGTAATGACCTTGGTGTTGGAGTACAGCAGCCACAGGGTGTCGTCCCGGGCCGGCTGCCGCTGGGGGTCGAGCCGGGCCTCACCGTACGTCTTTACCAGGCCGAGCTGGCCCCGGCGGGCCAGGGCGATCTGGGCCCCCGGATAGCGTCCCTCGGCGATGTGGCGGTTGATCAGCTCGTCCAGGCGGCCGAGAGCCGCGCCATCGAAGCCGAGGTCGGCCGCGGTCGAGATCTCGAGGGGAAATCGCTGCGCCATTGCCTATGCCTCCTCTGGTCGGGGAACCGCTAGGACAGGGGCCAGCCCAGCCATTCGCACACGCCACGCCCCATGACCCATTCCAGGTCGTCACCCTTGAGCCAGTCCAGCTCTTTCGTGAAGAGATCGATGCACTCCCGGTACGTGCACGGCATGCGGGTGAGGTCCGTGCCCCAGAAGGTCCGGCGCGGGTCGAAGGCCTCGACCAGCGTGCGGATCGCCGGGTGCACGTCGCGGAACGGATAGCCTTGCCTCGACCACGACGGCATGCCCGAAGCCTTCACGGCCACGTTAGGATACCGGGCCAGGGCGCAGACGCTCGGCAGATCCGCGAAGACCTTGGGGGCCTTCTCGCGGAGGCTGATCCCCGCGTGGTCGATCACGAGCTTGAGACCGGGATGCCGGCCGGCGATGCCATCGAGCACGTCGAGCGCCCCCGGCATCAGCACCATGAGAGGGATGCCGTGGCGCTCGGCGGCCGGCCACAGCCAGTCGGTCGACCCATCGGTGAGCAGGTGGCGATAGTGCTCGCTGTGGAATGTGAAGCGCATGCCGAGCATGCCGGGCTGCTTCTTCCAGTCGGCGACCAGGGCCCGACTCTCGGGCTTCTGCACCGCCAGCCGACCCATGACGGCGAACCGATCGGGGTAGAGGTGCGCCGCCTCCAGAGCCAGGTCGTTGCGGTCGCCTTCCCAGGAGGGGGGCACCAGCACTGCGCGGTGCACCTTGGCCAGGTCCATCTGGAAGAGCAGCGCTTCCTTCGATATCGGATAGGGCTTCTGCGCGTCGGCCGCGCGGCCCGGTGGCCACGGGCGATCGGGCGTGTCGGCGCCCCAGACGTGCACCTGCGAATCGACGATATGCATACCGTGGCCCCCTCGGGGTGGAATTCTCTCTCAGCGCGGGCGCGTCGTCATCTGTCCGGGATCCATGCCGTAGAAGAGCGGGGCGCCTTCGGCTCCCGGCCGGGGCCAGGGGTGCTCGCGAAGCACTTGCTCGTCGATGTCGGCGCCCCAGCCCGGCCCGTCGCCGAGCACGATGTGGCCGTCGCGAATGACGGGGGGCCTCGTGACGAGCGGGCCCTTCCACGGCACGTCGTCGATGTCGATCTCCATGATCCGCACGTTGGGCAGCACGGCGCAGAGGTGCAGCGAGTGCAGATCGGCCAGGTGGCTGTAGTAATTGTGAGGCGCGATGTTGATCTCGCAGGCCTCGGCCAGTCGGCCGATCTGCACGGCCTGGGAGAAGCCGTTCCAGGGCACGTCGATGATGGCCACGTCCACCGCGTGCCGCTCGAGGAACGGCCGGTACTGCCGGAGGGTCACCAGGCTCTCGCAGGAAGCCAGCCGGGTGGAGGTGGACTGCTTGATCTGGAGGAGGGCCTCAGGGTCCCAGTTGTCGTACTCCAACCATTGGAGATCGTATTTCTCCAGCCGCTTGGCGATGCGCAGCACGCCCTCGGTACGGAAGTTGTAGTTGAGATCGAGACAGAGGCCGACCTGCGGGCCCACGGCCTCGCGAAACGTGCCGATCAGGCGGTCGATGGATTCGAGAATCTCGACGGTGGGAGCGCCGTCGGTGGTGTTGATCCCGCTGGCGAACCCGGGGAAGTACACGGTGGCCGGCTCGCCGGGGATGACCATGTTGGTCTTGAGCGCGCTGAACCCTCGGGCCACGACCTCGCGCCCGAGCGCGGCGATGTCGTCATAGGTCTTGAGCGGCGGGGTACCCAGCACGCTGCCCATCCGCGCCCGCGTCGTCCCGCAGTGAGACCAGTAGAGCCGCACCCGGTCGCGCAGTGGACCACCGAACAGCTCGTAGACGGGCACGCCCAGAGCTTTGGCCTTGAGGTCCCACAGGGCCAGCTCGATGCCGGCGATGGCCTTGTGGGAGACCCCGCCCAGATTCTGACGTACCCGGCGCAGCATGTCCCAGTACAGGCGCTCGACGGGGCGCGGGTCCTGGCCGATCAGGAGATCGGCCAGGTCGCGGACGCAGCCGGCGATCCCGTGCGGGCTCCGGTTGTCGCTGCATTCGCCCCAGCCCACCAGCCCGTCGTCGGTCTCGAGGCGGACGAACGTCCACGGCCGCCAGCCGCCATCGCAATGGCGCGCCTCCACGCGGGCGATCTTCATGGGCTACCTCCGCGCGATCAGGCGCCGGAACGCCGCGCCGTACTGAAAGCCGTAGCCCTCGGCCAGCTCGGCCGCGTGGCGCCGCAACCGCTGCCCGATCGTCTCCCCGGCCGCCACGTTGAAGCCGGGAAGCTGGCTCTCGTGACGGATGAGGGCGGCGATCTGCTGCTCGATCGAGTCGGAGACGTCGATGATCACGTTGGGCTCGTCCATCCCCCAGTACCACAGCTCGCGCACCTTGTGGGGCTCCAGGCCGTCTCGGGTGACGTGCTCGGCGAAGTGCAGATGGTCGCGGGCATACGGGTACACCGCGTCGGTCGTGGCGATGCCGGCCTGGCGGTGGTCGCGGTGCTGGAAGCCGTTGACCCGATAGGGGTCGTGGACGAACACGGTGTGCGGGCGGTACTGGCGGATGGCCCGGACCACGTCGCCCCGGAACTGCCGGGTGTCTTCCAGCTCGCCGTCGGGATAGCCGAGCATGACGAGATGTTTCACGCCCATGAACGCCGCGGCGGCCCTCTGCTCCTGGGCCCGCTTCTGGGCCAGGGCGGCCGACGTCAGCGAGCGGTCGGCGGTGCCGGCCTGGCCGTTGGTGCACAGCACGTAGGTCACCTCGCACCCGGCGGCCACCCATTTGGCCACGACCCCGCCGGAAGCGATCTCGGCGTCGTCAGGATGGGCGAAAATCACCATGGCCCGGTCGGGAACCTCGGTCACGAGCTTGAGCTTTCTAGTACCGTCCGTCACGGGATCTCCTCTACCGGTCCCGGCGCTGGCTGGCCAGGGCCGCGCCCTCGTTGAGGGAACGAAGCTTGGCCCACACCACGCTCTCCGCGCAGTTCTCCGAGCCGGCGAACGTGCCGAAGCCACAATCGGTCGACGCAATCACGCGCGGGGGGTCGCCGATCGCCGCTATGGCCTGGCCGATGCGATCGGCCACGACCTCGGGATGCTCCACATAGTTGGTGGTCGAGTCGATCACCCCGGGAAGGAAGAGCATCGTCTCGGGCAGCCGGTGGCGCGCGATCACCCGATACTCGTGCTGGTGGCGGGGGTTGGCCAGGGGCAGGGAGAGCGCGCCTACCCGGGCCCCCAGAATCGCGGGCAAGATCGCCTCCAGGGGCACGTCGTGGACGTGGGGCCCGTCGTAGTTACCCCAGCAGACATGCAGGCGGATGCGCTCGGCCGGAATGGCGGCCGTGGCCTGGTTGATGGCCTCGACGTGGAGCTCGACGGCCCGCACGAACCCGGCCAGGGACTCGTGCTGGAAGAATCGCGTGCGCTCCATGGCGAGATCGGGGCAGTCGATCTGTAAGACCAGGCCGCGGGAGTGGATCAGCTCGTACTCCTTGCGCATCTCGCGGGCCAGGGCCATGACATAGCGCTCGTGAGAATCGTAGTGGGCGTTCAGGAGCACGGTGGCGATCGTGCCGGGGGAGGCGGCCGTCATGAACCGTTCGGCGAACGGCCGCGAGGCGGCGTCCGTCGCGGCGAGGAAGAGATCGCACTCCCGCGCCGCCTCGCTCAGATCGTCGTAGCGGACCTCGGCGAGGGCCTGGGGCGCGTTGGTGATGCGGGCGCCCGCCCGGCGCCGGAGCTCCAGCATCGCCGCGTAGTCGGGAAACTCGACCATGTCGCGGGCGACGGGGCGCTTGCTCTCGCCGCCGAAGCCTCGCATCCGGCGCGCCACGTAGGTGGAAAAGCCCACCCGGGGCTGCTCGCCATCGTTGCCCACGTCGATGCCGACCGCGAGCTGCCTGGCCACCACGGCCCGCACCGCGGCCTCCACCTGGCGCTCCAGTTCGCGCTCGTCGATGGGCTGGCCCCGGTCCTGCTGGACGAGCAGGTCGCGCAAGATCGGGTTGCGGGGAAGGCTGCCGACGTGAGTGGTGAGGACCCGGTCGTCGCTCTTGCGCATGGGTCGAGACGTCCTGAAATCATAGCAGAGATCGCACCGAGGTTAGCCGGCAGCCGCGGTATGCTGACGGTAAGGAGAGTGAGATCCATGAGCGACTGCAAGCACGGCTTGCGGCACGGTTGCGCCTACTGTCACGCCCCCCGGTCGGAGCCGACGCGACAGGCCGCGCCGAAGAAGCCGGTCAAGACCCGCCTGGCCGAGCAGATGAACGATCGCATGACCGCGTTGAAGCGGCGCCTGCGCGAGATTCGCGGGCAGATGGGCGGGGAGACCCGCGGGGAGTAGCGGCGCTGCGGACCCGGCGCCTCAGGCCAATGCGCCGACGGGCTCGCTCGCCAGGTCCAGCACGAAGCACCGGACGTCGCCCAGATAGTCGTAGCGCTCCGTGTGCGCCATCAGGCCCGCGCGGGCAGGATCGATGCCGATCCAGCGAAGCGCCGCTTCCGTGAGCATCAGGTACGCCCGCGTGGCAGGCAGCCGGTTCTTGAGGAGCCGGTGGGCCAGGATGACGTCGGCGCCGGCCACCTGACTGCGGCCACCCACCGCGTGACGAAGGAAGCTGCCGTGGTGGGCGACGATCTTGAGGTCGAGCTTCGAGATGTTCGCGCAGGCATGGCACGAGCACGTCTCGCCCGCCTGCATCTCCTGCTGGCGTTGCCGGAAGGCCCGGAACGCGCCGTTCAGCACGTCGAGCAGTCCTGCCCGCGGCACCAGGACCCGATCCGGCCCCAGGGCGAAGACCGCATCGCCCTCGACCTCCTGGATCTCCAGCGGCGGCGAGAGCTTCCGGATGACCTCCTCGAGCAGGGCGGCAATGATA
>DATIAY010000067.1:0-2991 GCA_035457825.1 Candidatus Methylomirabilota bacterium | reverse complement strand
CCACGAGAGATGCAGGTTGACGAGGCCCGGCTCGACGACCGCGATCTGGTTGTCGTAGTCCACCTCGAGCACGCGGTTCATCCGCATCAGCGAGATGACGATCCCGCCCTCGGCGGGCAGGCAGCCGCCGCTGAGCCCCGTACCGGCGCCGCGCGCGACGAAGGGCAGCCCCTCGCGGTTGGCGAGCCGAACGATGGTCGCGACGTGCTCGGCCGAGCGCGGGAAGACGACGAAGTCGGCCAGCGCGCGGAACAGCGTGAGCCCGTCCGATTCGTAGACCAGCAGCTCGTCGGGGTCGCTCAGCACGCCACCGCGGCCCACCAGCGCCTCGAGCTCGCGGCGGAGGGCGCGCTTGAGGTCGTCGGGGAGGGTGGCCATGGCTGGGCGAATTATACCGTGCCGTCAGGGCTTCGGCGCGGCGGGGCGATCAGCGGCGGCAGGCTGATCAGCGTCCAGACTCCCTCCAGGAGGGCGAAGGCCCACTGGCCCGCCCGGAACGCGACGATCGTCAGGATGGCCGCGCCGACGACATTGAGGGCGCTGTAGAGCCGATGCGTGCGGTCGAGGAGACCGCGCTGGTTGGCGGTGTAGGCCGCGAGGATGATCAACGCGCCGAGGACGGCAAGGGCCTGCTCCATGCGGTCTCGCCTCCGGGCCGTGGCGGCCGGCTCAGAAATCGGTGTCGGGCACCTCGGTCGGCCCCGCGGCCGCCCGGCGCTGCTGGCGCCGGTGCTGCCAGAGGGCGACCGCGACGGACAGGACGGCGAGGACGAGCATGCCGCCGGAGATCGGGCGGGTGAGGAAGAGCCACGGGTCGGCGTCGGTCATGAGCGAGCGCACCAGGTTCACCTCGATCTGGTCGCCGAGGATCACCCCGAGGATCAGCGGCGCCAGCGGGATGCCGAGCTTGACCAGCAGGTACCCCAGCACGCCGAAGATGAGGAGCGCCCACACGTTGTCCACGGTGTTGTTGAGGGCATAGGCGCCGATCACGCAGAGCACCAGGATGTTCGGGACGAGGACCGCCCGGGGCACGCGCACGATCCGCAGGTACACGCGCGCCAGCAGCCACTGCAGCACCATCATGACGGGATGCGCCAGCAGGTACGCGGCGAAGATGCCGTAGGCGACGCGGGGCTCCTGGCTCATGAAGAGCGGCCCGGGCTGGATGCCGTGAATGATCATGGCGCCCAGCATGACGGCGGTGACGGCGTCGCCCGGGATGCCGAAGGCCATGATCGTCACCAGTGACCCGGCCACGTTGGCGTTGTTCGACCCCTCGGCGGCGATGATGCCTTCGGGAATGCCGGTGCCGAACTTCTCGGGGTGCCTCGAGAACTTCTTGGCCTGATCGTAGGCCATCACGTTGGCGGCGCTGCCGCCGATCGCCGGCAGCACGCCGATGAGCAGCCCGATCAGGGTCGACCACAAGAGCAGGAACGGCCGCTTGAGGATGTCCCCGACCACCGCGAGGTGGGAGACCGCCAGGCTCGGCGTGTGCACGCGCAGGGCGGGCCTCCCGGCAGCCAGGTGCTCGAGGTCCGACATGATCTGGGCGAAGGCGAAGATGCCGATCAGAACAGGGAGGAACTGGAACCCCGCGCGCAGGAAGTCCGTGCCGAACGTGAACCGCGGCACCGACATGATGGGATCGGAGCCGATCACGGTGATCACCAGGCCGATCGCGCCGGACAGGAACCCCTTGAGCAGCGACGCCTCCGTCAGGCCCGCCACCATGGAGAGTGCGAAGATGAAGAGCGCGAAGTACTCCCACGGGCCGAACTGCAGGGCGAAGCGGGCGAGCGGCACCGTCGCGGCGACGAGGAAGACCGCCCCCAGGATGCCCGCGAAGAAGGATGCCCAGGTGCCGAGCCACACCGCCCGGCCCGGCTCGCCCTTGCGTGCCATGGGGAAGCCGTCGAACGTCGTGGCCACGGCGGACGGGGTGCCGGGAATGCCGAGCAGGCTCGCCGTCACGAGCCCGCCCGTCTCGCCCCCCACGTAGACCCCCACCATGGCGGCCAGCCCGGCCAGCGGGTCCAGGCCGAACGTGAACGGCAGCACGATGATGATCGTCATCGTGATCGTCACGCCCGGCAGGGCGCCGCCGATGAGGCCGGCGAGGGTGCCGACCACGAGTGGAAAGAGGTACTGCGGCTGCAGCACCTCGCCCAGGCTCGCGAGCAGCGGGCCGAACACGTCCTAGAAGCCCGTCAGCCGGCCGCGCGGCAGCAGCACCGAGAGATACCCCTCGAACACGTAGTACGTGATGGCCGTGGTGGCCAGGGCCACCGCCGGGACCAGCAGCCAGCGCCGGCCGCGCGGCGGCTCCAGGACCGCCTGCAGCACGCCGACGAAGAGGAAGGTCGCCACGCGGTAGCCGAGCGGCGCGAGCGCGAGCACGTAGCCGGTGAAGATGACGAACGTGACCAGCACGAGCCGGTAGTGGCCCGGCGCCGGCGCGGGGCGGCGAGCCGCGAGGAGGTCGGACACGAGCAGCGCGGCGCCGAGCAGCGCCGTCACCACGAAGAGCATCCGCGGGTAGAACCCGGGGCCGATCGGCACCAGCGACGGCCGCGGCAGGTCGCCGGCCGCCCAGTAGAGCCAGAGGGAGCCCGCCAGGACGACGAGCCCGACGACCCCGTCCGCGGAGATCGGGGGGGGCGAGCTGCCCCCCGCGATTCCGTCCCGTCGCGCGCGGCGCCCGATCACCGTGCCTCCAGTTCCCCGCGCTTCACGTGACGGGCCACCACCGTGAGGGTGGGTCGACTACGAGCGCTTGAGCAGGCCGAGGTCGCGGGCCAGCGTCTTGTTCAGGTCGTCGTTCTGCTTGAGGAACTCCACGTACGCCTTGCGGTCCATGAAACGCACGAACGTGCCCTGCCTGGCCATGTCCTCGGCGAACTTCGGCTCCGAGGTCGCCTTCTTGCAGGCGTCCTCGATCCTGGCGACCACGTCCTGGGGCGTACCCTTCGGCACCATGAGCCCCCG
>DATIAY010000066.1:0-47009 GCA_035457825.1 Candidatus Methylomirabilota bacterium | reverse complement strand
TCCCGGGAGCTTTCGCTCGAGATCCAGCGCACCTTCGACTACTTCGCGTCGACCGCCGAGTCCGAGCGCATCGCCAAGATCGTGCTGGCCGGTGGCTGCGCCCAGTTGCCGGGCCTCGTCGATTATCTGTCGTCGAGTTGGGGCATCCCGGTCGAAATGGCGCGGCCTTTCGACCACATTCACGTGGGCGCCGCACACGCCGATATGGTGACTGCGGCCGGGCCGGGGCTCGCAGTCGCCGTCGGCCTTGGCCTGCGGCGCGCTGGAGACAAAGACCGGTGATCAAGATCAACCTGGCCCCCCCGGAAAGGCGGCGCCGGCGCCCCGGGTTCTCGCTGCAGCTGCCGAGCTTCAACCTGGGTGTGCTGTTTGCCCTCGTGTATATCGTGGCCGTGCTCGGGATCGGTATCGCCTGGATATGGCGGTCGGGCGTCGAGTCGCGGCTGTTTGCCCAAGTTCAAAAGGACAAAGCCGAGTTAGCCGTCCTGAAGGCCACGATCGGTCAGGGAGCCAAGATCAAGGAACAGCACGCCGGGCTCAAGGCCCGCCTCAAGGCGATCGATGACCTGAGCAAGAACCAGCACCGGTCGATCGCGCTCCTCGACGCCTTCGTTGACACCGTCCCCCCCGACCTCTGGGTCACGAGCCTGGAGGACAAGGGCACGGCGCTGAAGGTCTGGGGCACCGCCTACTCGCCCACGGCCGTCTCCGACTTCATGACGAATCTGCGCCGCTCCGGCAAATTCAAGGACATCGACATCGTGATCGCCAAACAGGATCTCGCCAAGAGTCCACGGCCGGTGACCTTCGAAGTCACCTGCCGATTCGAGATCTGACCATGACACTGCCGCCATTCCTTGACCCGATCGTCACCGCGCCTCGCTGGCAGAAGGCGCTGCTCGGAGCTATGGGCGTGGCCGCCATCGTAGGCGCCGCCTACGTCTTCCTGATCTCGCCAATCGAGGAGCGGATCAGCGCGCTCAGTACCGAGCGTGCGTCACTCCAGCGGGAGCTGGTGGACAGCCGGCGCATCGTCGCCGATCTCGAGCGATTCCGCCGCGAGATCGCCGAACTGGAGCAGCAGATCGAGGTGGCCAAGGAAAAGCTGCCGACCGAGAAAGACATCCCCCCGCTCTATCGCACGCTATCAGATGCGGCCTTCCAGTCGGGCCTCGGTGTCGCGCTTTTCCAGCCCCGGGATCTCAAGGTCGGCGAATACTTCACCGAGATTCCCATCGCGGTGAACGTGGAGGGCGGCTACCATCAGCTTGGCGAGTTCTTCGAGCGAGTGGCCGGCCTGCCCCGAGTCGTCAACGTCGTCGAATGGAAGCTCAGCGGCCTCCAGAAGGGCGAGGCCGTGTTCGTCAGGGGCGATCTGATCCTCGCGACGTACATGTACCGTGCCGTCGGTGCGCCGGCCCCGGCCAAACCCGGCACGCCGGGCGCCCGGCGTGCACCAGCGAGGTAATCGATGAAGCAGAGTGGCCCTGTCGGGTGCGTGGGTCTCGCCTTGCTCCTGTCAGCATGTGGAGGCTCGCCGCCCGCTTCTCCGACCACCTCAGCCACCCCGGGGGCCCTACCCTCTCCGGGGACCTCCGCTCCCCGCACCCCGAGCGCTGCCCCCGGACCGCCGGCGGCTGCCGAACCAAAAGAGGCCACAGCCGCCATCACTGGCAAGGACGAGTTGTCTGCGCCCCATCTCCGGCCCGAGGCGAAGTACGATCCGGGGGGACGTCGTGATCCGTTCGATCTGCCCGACGCCATCGAGGGATCCGTAGGCACGACGGTGGCCTCGGCAAAGCTCACCGGCATCATTCGCACCGCTACAGGCCGGGTCCTGGTCCTCATCGAAACTCCGGACGGGCTCGGCTTCATCCTCCAACCGGGGGACGCGTTCGGCGACGGACGCCTGGTTGAGGTTGGCCAGGGTACGGTGGTGTTCACCGTCGTCTCCCGACAAGCGGCAACGAACCATCGCGTCGTCCTGAAGCTTGGTGGGTGACTGATGACTCGACGACTGCCTGAGGGGATGGTGCACGCGGCATTGGTAGTGGCTATGGTGCTGTTCCCCGGCATCGGCACTGCGGCCGACCCGGGCGCACCGGGGCTGGCGCCGGCCGCCCGGCTTCACGATGTGACTGTGGTGGACCAGCCCGACGCGCTCCTTGTTCGCGTCAAGACCGCGGGCCCGGCGAAATATCGGGCGGAGCTTGTCGATTCGCCGTACCGGCTGGTGGTCGACCTGGAGGACACCGTCTACGCCTGGCGCAAGACACCGTTGATCGTCGGTCTGGAGCCCGTTCGCCAGGTCCGGGGTGGCCAGTACCAGGGAGACGTCGCCCGCGTCGTTGTAGAGCTCACGCGCAAGGTGGGATACGTCGTCCGCGCGGATAACGACGGGCTGGCGATCATCGTGCCCAGGACCAGCGCGACCCCGGTCGTCGCCGGGCGAATCGTCCCGATCAGCACCTCCATGAATGGCCTGCGCACAGCGAACTCACTGGCAGCCGGCGGGCCAGTTACGACGACCAACGGCCACCACATGCCCGCCGCCGAGGCCCCCCGGCCATTGATAGCGCAGGGGCCGGCACCAGCGCCGGCCGACCCCCCGCAGCCGGCCCCTGAAGCCACCAAGGCACCGGCCCCCGTCGCTCCCCGCCCGATCCAGGTCGTCCAGACCGCCAAGCCGGCAGCCGGCCCGCGGCCACCCATCACGCTCGAGTTCAAGGATGCGGACATCGTGAGCCTCCTCCGTGTGCTGGCGACCGAGGGAGGCCGGAACATCGTGATCGGTGAGGACGTCAAAGGCAAGATGTCGATCTCACTACGCAACGTCCCCTGGGAGCTGGCGTTGCAGACCATTCTCGAAGCCCGTGGCCTAGAGGCAGTCCAGCGTGACGGCATTCTTCGGATCGCGACCCGGGAGCAACTGACGAAGGAAGCGGAGACGACGATTCGGATGCGCGACGTCGAGGCCAAGCTCGCCGAGTCATCGCGCAAGCCGGAGCTCCGCGGGCCGCTGCGCGAAGAGACGATCCGCCTCTACTACACCGACGCCGAGGAGGTTGCCAAGACGCTGCAAGGCATCCTCGGCATCGAAGGCGACGGGGCCCGGGGCCCACGGGCGGTTGGGCCTACCGCCGGGCCTATCGCGGAGCCACCCTTCTCGCAGCTCTTCGGTCCGCCGCAACCACCGCCCCCGCCCGGGGCCCAGGCACCGCAGGCGCCCTCCGAGGTGCTCTTCAAAGGGCTGACGATCCGGGCTCATCGTCCCACGAACACTCTGTTCCTGCGCCTCTACCAGGCCGACATCGAGCGCGTGAAGACCCTCATCAAAGAGTCGCTCGACATCCCGCTGCCCCAGGTGAAGATCGAGGCGCGCATGGAGATCCTGGATCGCAGCGCGCTCGAGCAGATCGGCGTCCAGTGGGGCGGGGCCTTCGCGGCGCCGGTGAACTCGACGACTGTCGTGGGGCGCGGTTTTGAATCGGCCGGATCATCAGCTCTCATTCCTGGCGGCATCCCCATCCCGCCAGCGCCGGTAGGGTTTACACCAGGAAACCCGGGCCTCACCCTGGCGAACGCGCTTCCGGTGAGCGCCGCGACGGGCTTGCCGCTCGGCGGGAACCTGGTGAACCTACCCATCTCCGCCCTGCCGACGGCGGGCGCCCTGCCTGCGGCCGGACTCGCCTTTGGTATCGTGGGGACCAGGTTCAACGTCAACCTCGCGCTGCAGGCGCTGGCTACGCAGAACAAGACCCGAACGTTGGCCCGGCCGGAAGTGGTGACAGTCGAGAACGCCAAGGCCGTGATGTCGCTGGGTGAAGAAATCCCCTACGCCACGGTCAGCTCCGCCGGTACCCAGATCCAGTTCAAGGAAGCCCTGCTGAAGCTGGAGGTTACACCGGCGGTGATTCGCGACGGGGACATCACGAAGATCAAGCTGGTCGTCGTGGTCGAGAACAATTCCCGAGGCGCTGTGGTGAACCTCGGCAGCGCCGGCTCGCCTCCGGCGATCAACCGCAGAAAGGCCGAAACCCAGGTACTGATCCGGGAAGGCGAGCGGCTGATCATCGGTGGCGTGACCACGAACACCAACGTCGAGGAAATACGCAAGGTCCCGATCTTCGGCGATATCCCGCTGCTAGGGTGGCTCTTCAAGCAGCGCGAGCGCTCCGAAACCGGCCGGGAACTGGTCGTCTTCCTCACCCCGAGCATCTTCCGCAACAGCGAGCGAACGGTCTCCACGGCGACCCCCGCGCCCAAGTAGCGTGCGTGCTGGGACCCGGGGGCCCGGCCGGGGTCCCCGGTCCCGCCCCCGCCCGTGGTACCCTGAGGCTCATGCCGGATACGCTGCGATTCCTCACCGCGGGTGAGTCTCACGGCGAGGCCCTGACCGCCATCATCGACGGCATGCCTGCCGGCCTGTCGCTGCAAGACTCGGACATCAACGAAGACCTGGCACGCCGGCAGCGCGGCTACGGTCGTGGCGGGCGCATGAAGATTGAGCGGGACCAGGTCCACATCCTGTCCGGTGTCCGCTGGGGCATCACGCTCGGCAGCCCCATTACCCTGCAAATCGCCAACCGTGATTGGGAAAACTGGAAGGCCACGATGTCGGTGGCGCCACCGGATGCCGCCACCGCCGCCAAGGAGGTCACCCGGCCCCGTCCCGGACACGCCGACCTGGCGGGGGCCATGAAGTACAACCATCGGGACATTCGCAACGTGCTGGAGCGTTCCAGCGCGCGGGAGACCACCGCGCGGGTGGCCGTGGCCGGTGTGGCCAAGCGGCTGCTGGCCGAGTTCGGCATCAACATCCTGAGCCACGTAGTCGAGATCGGCAGCGTTCGGGTTCCGGAGAATCTGGACCTGCCCTGGACCGACCTTCGTCGTCGGGCGGAAGAGTCCGAGGTGCGCTGTGCCGACCCCGAGACCGAAGCCGCCATCATCACCGCCATCGATCAGGCCAAGAGCAAGGGCGACACGCTGGGCGGCGTCTTCGAGGTCGTGGCCCTCGGCTGCCCCGTCGGGCTGGGCTCGTACGTCCAGTGGGACCGGCGCCTCGATGGCCGGCTCGCCCAGGCCCTCTGCTCGATCCAGGCAATCAAGGGCTGCGAACTAGGATTGGGCTTCGAGGCTGCCCGCCGGCCAGGCTCCGCCGTGCACGACGAGATCCTCTTCGACACCGCCACTGGCTTCCGGCGATCGTCCAACAATGCTGGCGGCCTGGAGGGCGGCGTGACCAACGGCCAGCCTGTGATCGTGCGGGCGGTCATGAAGCCCCTGTCCACGCTGCGCACGCCGCTCAGGTCGGTCGACCTAGCCACCAAACAGGCGGTGGAGGCAGTGGTTGAGCGAAGCGATGTGTGTGCCGTCCCCGCAGCAGCTGTCGTCGGTGAGGCCATGATGGCCATCGTCATCGCCCAGGCCTTCCTGGAGAAGTTCGGCGGTGATAGTGTGGACGAGATCCGCCGAAATTACACGGCGTACCAGGACGCCCTCAAGCGCTGGTAGCCGGGCCGAGGGCCGCGTGATCATCCCGGTCCGTCTTGGCGCTCGTGCCTACGACATCGTGGTCGAGCGTGGCGCGCTGGGCACCCTCGGGGCCCGTCTGCGCAGTCTGGGCGTAGGTTCGCGGACGGCGCTGGTCAGTTCCCCCAGCGTGCTCCGCCTGCACGGCAAGCAGGCGCTGGAGAGCCTGGAGGCAGCGGGCTTCACGACGGTCCCCGTCGAAATCCCTGACGGGGAGGCGGCCAAGACTCTCGCCGTGGCCGCGCAGTGCTGGAATGCCTTGTTCGAGGCTGGTCTTGATCGGACCTCCACCGTCGTCGCCCTTGGCGGCGGCGCGGTGGGTGACCTGGCCGGGTTCGTGGCAGCTACCTTCATGCGCGGGGTCCACCTGGTTCACGTCCCCACTACGGTGTTAGCCCAGGTCGACGCCTCCATTGGCGGCAAGACCGCCATCGACCACCCTCGGGCCAAGAACCTTATTGGGGCCTTCCACCAGCCCCGGCTTGTGCTCACCGACCCCGCCACGCTGGCGAGCCTGCCCGAGCGCGAGTTCAGATCCGGGCTCGCCGAGATCATCAAACACGGGATCGTCCTCGATGCCGCCTATTTCGCCGCGGTCGAGGCCAGCGCCGCCGCGATCCTCAGCCGTGACCTGCCGACGCTGGAGCGCATCATCGCGGGCTCGTGCCGGCTCAAGGCCGCCATCGTGGAGCGCGACGAGCGGGAGGCCGAGCTCCGCCACGTGCTGAACTACGGGCACACGATCGGTCATGCCCTGGAGGCGGCGACCGGATACGACCGCTGGACGCACGGTGAGGCCGTCGCCCTGGGCATCGTCGGCGAGGCGCGGCTGGCCGAGCGGCTGGGCTTGACCACCCGACCCACGGTGGAGCGCCAGGAGCGGTTGCTCGCCGCGGTGGGGCTCCCGACACACGACGGAGGCATTGATGCCGACGCCGTGCTGGCTGCGATCGGACGGGACAAGAAGTCCCGGGACGGGCGGGTGCCATTCGTCCTGGCCCCTGCCATCGGGGCATTCAGACTGGTCTACGACATCCCCGGGGCCGAGGTCCGGGCAGCGGTCGTCACCCTGGCATCCTGAGGGCAACCCCGAGCGGCAACGGGCCCCAGGCGAATCGGTTTGACAACCAATTCCAACGCTCCGTATAACAGACTTGCCATGCCGGTGGATGACGCGACCACTGCCAACGCCATCCGTCGACAGGAGGAGCGGCTGCAGCGGGATCCCACATCGCTCGCGTTCGCCCAACTCGCCGACCTCTACCGCAAGATTGGACGCACCCGCGAGGCCATCGCACTCTGCCGAGAGGGGCTGGAGCGCTATCCCCACTACACCACCGCCCGGCTGATCCTCGCCAAGGCCCTGCTGGCCGAAGATGAGTTCGACCAGGCCCTCGCCGAGCTGTCGGCGATTCTTTCGGTCAGTCCAAACGACCTCCAATGCCACCGGTTGGCGGCGGAGATTCACCGCCGGCAGGGACGTCTCGACGTCGCGGTCGACCACCTGGAAGCTGCGGTGCGGCTGGATGCCGGTGATCGCGAATCGCGGGCCCTGTTGGGACTTTTGAGGGCGGGGACGCCGGCCGGCAGCGAGGCGGGCGGGTTGAGCCGAGTGCTGGCCGACGACACGTTCGTGACCACCTCCTTCGGCCGGGTCTGCCTGGAGCAGAGCCTGGCCGACGAGGCGGCGCAGGTGTTCGGCCGCATCCTGCGCAGGGAGCCGGGAAATTCCGAGGCGCGCCAGGGGCTGGAGCAGGCCCTCCGGTTACGTTTCAGACGCAAGGGTTGAACACATGCAGGTATCGACCGCGGACTTCAAAAAGGGGCTTCGAATCGTCTTCGACGGCGAGCCCTATGCGATCGTCGACTTCCAGCACGTCAAGCCGGGCAAGGGTGGCGCCTTCGTACGCACCAAGCTCAAGCACATGCGGCGGGGCAGCGTGATCGACAATACTTTCCGTTCCGGCGAGAAGGTGGAGCTCGTCGACTTCGACGAAAAAACCATGCAGTTCCTCTACCGAGACGACCGCTACCACTTTATGGATCTGGAATCCTACGAGCAGGTTGCGCTGGGCGAGGACGAGGTGGGCGAGGCCCGTGCCTACCTCAAGGAGAACATGGAAGTTGAGGTGCTCTACATCGACGGCGCGCCGGTCACCATTGAGCTGCCCAACTTCGTGGAGCTGACGATCGTCAAGACGGATCCCGGCGTGCGGGGGGACACCGCGCAGGGTGGGTCGAAGCCGGCCCGGCTGGAGACGGGGGCTGTCATTCAGGTCCCGCTCTTTCTCAACGAGGGCGACGTCGTCAAGGTCGACACGCGGAGCGGCGTGTACCTGGGACGCGTGGCGACGGCAGGCTGATGGCGTCCCGCGGTTCGGCCGCACAGAGTCAGGCTGCCGTCACCGAGCTGGCACGCCAGCTCGCGACCTTGTTGAAGGAACTGGATCTGACCGAGATCGAAGCGAGCATCGGAGAGCTCCGGGTCCGGTTACAGCGCGGGCGGACTGCCGCTCCCCTGCCTGCGGCCCCGGGGGCGCCCACCGAAATCGCCTCCGTGCCGACTCCGGTCGTCGATTCCACGGCGGCAGCCAAGCTCATTACCATCGAGGCGCCAATGGTCGGGACCTTCTACCGCGCCTCGTCTCCCACCGCCGAGCCGTACGTCCGCGAAGGGGACGTCGTCAAGGAAGGTCAGATCCTTTGCATCATCGAGGCGATGAAGCTCATGAACGAGATCGAGTCCAGGGCGAGCGGTCGCATCGTCAAGATCCTGGTCGAGAACGGCCAGCCGGTGGAGTACGGCCAGCCGCTCGTGCTGATCGATCCGACGGGCTGACTTCATGCCGCGGCCAACCCTCCTCGGGGTCACCGCGGGCGGCCTGCTGGCTACGCTGCTCGCCGGGGGAGCCCTCTGGGGGTTGCGCGGTTCCCGCGTCGTCGAGACACCCGTGGCCACCACAGCCGTGTCCAGAGTGGGGGTGTCGGCGCTGCGCGAGGAGGCGATCCGGCTCTATGCCGACGGTCAGTTTCCCCTGGCTTGCGACCGCTTTCACCGAGCTGCCGAAGGAGATCCCGCCAGCGCGGCGCTCCGTCAGGACGTCGCCCGCTGTTTTGAGGGCTGGGGCTGGCAGACCCTGCGGGGTGGTCGGCCCCATGAGGCGACCCTGCTCTTCCGTTTTGGGCTGAGGGCGATCCCGGACGACCCGGGGCTGCTCCGGGGCCTCGGCATCGCGAGCATTCACGAGGGTCGCGCCCAGGAGGCGGTGGGCCCGCTCGAACGGGTGGCCGAGCGCGGCGACGCCGATGCTGAGGTACAGCTACTGCTGGCCCGACTCTACCGCCAACGTGACGAGCCCGAGTCGGCCGTCCGCCACCTCCGCGCCGTGCTCCAGCGCACGCCCGAGCATCTGGCCGCCCGGGAACTGTTGGACAAAGTCGAGCGTGAACGCCAAGTCGAGGGCCGCTTCGATCGTTTTGCGACGGCGCATTTCGTGGTCAAGGGCCGGCGGGGGCAAGACATCGCCGCCCACCGCGCCCTGCTCGCGGCGCTCGATGCTGCCTGGGAGCGCGTAGGCGCGCAGCTCGGGTACCGCCCGGCCGAGCGCCTGACGGTGGTACTCTACGCCGACGAGGAGTTCCGGGCGGTCGCGGGCGTGCACGGCTGGGTCAGTGGGCTGTTTGACGGAAAGATCCGTCTCCCCCTCCCTGGGACCACGCCGGCCTCGATGCTCGAGCAGCTGGTTACGCACGAGTACGCCCATGCGGCGATCCATGAGTTGTCTCGGGGCCGCGCGCCTCGCTGGCTGCACGAGGGGTTGGCCCAGTTCCTGGAGGGAGCGAGCGCGGATCCCGCCTTGCGCGTGCCCGGGCACCTGACGCTGGTGGGGCTGGAGGCGCTCATCAGCGACGCCGACCCCGTGCGGGCCCGGGCGGGATACCAGGTCGCGCTCTGGGTGACCGAGGACCTTGCGCGGCGGAGTGGTGTGTCGGGGCTGCGCGCGCTCCTCGACCGACTGGGGGCCGGAGACTCCGTGGCCGCGGCAGTGGTCCGAGTCTACGGCCTTCGCGTCGCCGAGGTGGAGTCTCAGTGGCGCAATCTGCTCGGAAGCTGACCGTCGTGGGAGCCGATGTCACGACGCTGATCGCGGGCAATCGTCAGCGCGGCCCGCGATTCGGTGGGCATGGGCATCGTTACGAGCCGAGGTACACCCCGCGGCCGCCGGCGGGGACGCTGATCCGCTACATGAGTCCTGCTGAGGTGAGATTCCGGCAGGGCACGGGGTCGCGGCTCGAACTGGGAGAGATAATCACCGCCACGGTCGGCGTCGCCGAGGCACGGGTGTGGCCATAACCAGGAAGGCGCAGCTCGCTGGGCTGCGCCGTGGGCCCAGTTAGATGTTCCACAAGATTCTCATCGCCAATCGGGGTGAGATCGCGGTGAGGATCATCCGGACCTGCCGGGAGCTTGGGATCCGGACCGTGGTGGCCCACTCCACCGCCGATGCCCAGTCGCTCCCGGTCAGGCTCGCCGACGAGTCGATCTGCATCGGCCCTAACGACCCACGCTCCAGCTATCTGAACATCGCTTCCATTATCTCGGCCGCCGCCATTACCGACAGCGAGGCCATCCATCCCGGCTACGGTTTTCTGGCCGAAAATCCCAGCTTCGCCGACATCTGCCGGACCTGCGGCATCACTTTCATCGGTCCGTCTGCCGAAGCCATCCGGCTCATGGGCGACAAGGCCCAGGCCCGCCAGATCGCCAAGCAGGCCGGAGTGCCGGTGGTTCCGGGAAGTGAGGAGCCTCTCCGCGACGCCAACGAGGCCCAGGAGATCGCCGACTTCATCGGCTATCCCGTCATCTTCAAGGCGGCGGCTGGCGGGGGTGGCCGGGGCATGCGCATCGTGCGGGACCGCGAAGGAGTGGCCCAGGCCTTTGCCGCCTGCCAGTCCGAGGCGGCCGCGGCCTTCGGTTCCTCCGAGATCTACAGCGAGAAGTACATCGAGGAGGCCCGGCACGTGGAGGTGCAGCTGCTGGGCGATCAGCACGGCATTCGCCTGCACCTCGGTGAACGGGATTGCACGGTGCAGCGCCGGCACCAGAAGCTGATCGAAGAATCCCCAGCGCCCCGGCTCAGCCCTGACACCCGGGCTGGCCTGCACCGGGCCGGATTGCTGGCGGCCGGGGCCGTGAACTATGTGAATGCCGGGACCGTCGAGTTCCTGGTCGATCCCGAGGAGCGCTTCTACTTCATCGAGATGAACACACGCATCCAGGTCGAGCACCCGGTGACCGAGATGATCACGGGCATCGATTTGGTTCGGGAGCAGATCCGGATCGCCTCCGGCGAGGCCCTGGGCTACCGGCAGGACGACGTGAATTTCGATGGTCACGCCATCGAGTGCCGGATCAACGCCGAGGACCCCGAGACCTTTGCCCCCAGCGCCGGACGGGTGACGGCCTGGATCCCGCCCGGCGGCTTCGGCGTCCGCGTCGACAGTCACCTGATGGTGCCTTACTTGGTACCCCCCTTCTACGACTCACTCATCGCCAAGATCATCGTCCACGCGAGAGATCGCGAGGAGGCCGTCGAGCGGATGCGGCGGGCGCTCGTCGAGACGAGCGTGGAGGGCGTGAAGACCTCGATCCCCTTTCAGCTCAAGGTCCTCGCGGATCCCGCCTTCGTGGAGGGACGCTTCACCAGCGCGGACAGCCGTCGGCTACATCCCTGAAATGGATCCCAGCCTCTACGTCATCCTCGACCGGACCGCGGCGCGGGGCCGCGATCTTACCGACATCCTGGAATCCACCATCGCCGGGGGCTGTCGGATGGTGCAGCTTCGCGAGAAGGAATGGCCCTCGGGGCGGCTCCTGGCTCTGGCCGAGCGGTTGGGAGCTCGTTGTCGCGAGGCCCGCGTGACGTTTGTGGTCAACGACCGGCTGGATCTGGCCCTGGCGGTGGCCGCCGACGGGGTCCACCTCGGCCAGGAAGACCTGCCGCCCCGCGTGGCCCGCCCCCTCCTGCGACCGGGGATGCTACTCGGGATCTCCACCCACAGCGTGGAGCAAGCCCGCGCCGCCCAGACCGCGGGCGCCGACTATGTGGCGGTGGGCGCGATGTTCCCGACCGCCACCAAGCCCGACTTCGAGCTCGTCGGGCCCGATCTCATCCGGAAACTGCGGGCCGAGATACGAGCCCCCCTCATAGGGATCGGGGGTATCACCCACGATAATGTCGGCGAGGTCATCCGGGCCGGCGCCGCTGGGGTCGCGGTGATTTCCGCTGTGTGCGCTGCGGACGACCCGGAGCGTGCCACCCGGCGCTTTCTCGAGGCCATTCGCACAGCTCGCGCCTTGACCCCCGATGCCCGCCCGCTATAATGGCGCGCACACCCAGCCCCACCCAAGGCAGGAGGGATACTCGATGACGCATCTGATCCAATCCCTGCTCGTGCTGTCACTGATATGCGGCGTGGCGCTGATCCCTGCGAACGCGCCCCTCGAGGCACAGGGCAAGGGCACCATCAAGATCGCTACCCAGAGCCCACTGAGCGGCGGTCAGGCGGCCCTGGGTGAAGGGATCAAGCTCGGCGCTCAGCTGGCCGTCGAGACGTTGCGGGGAAACCTCCAGAAGATGGGCTTCAAGGTCGAGTTCGTCCCCTACGATGACCAGGCCAAGCCTGACGTCGGTGTTTCCAACGCGAAGAACATCATCGCCGACAAGGAGATCCTCGCCGTCATCGGCCATCTGAACTCGGGGGTGGCCATCCCGTCGTCCGAGGTCTACAAGGATGTGACCCTGGCCATGATCTCGCCGGCCAACACCAACCCCACGGTCACCGATCGCAACTATCCGAACGTCAACCGCATTTGCGGCCGTGACGACGTGCAGGGCGTAGTGGGCTCGGAATTCGCCAAGGGCCTGAACGTGAAATCGGTCTACATAATCCACGACAAGACCACGTACGGGCAGGGCGTTGCGGAGTTCTTCCGGGACGACGCCAGGAAGAAGGGCCTCAACGTCCTCGGCTTCGAGGGCACGGAAGAGAAGTCGAACTTCGATCCCATCGTCACACCGCTCAAGGCCAAGAATCCGGACCTCGTGTACTTCGGGGGGATCTACGATCAGGGAGCGCCGTTCTTCAAGCAGACGCGCGAGAAGGGTGTGAAAGCGATGTTCCTCGGCCCCGATGGCATGGACTCCTCGGATCTCACCAAGATCGCCGGGAAGGCCGTCGTCGGCATGTACTACACCTCGGCCGCGGGCCCGGCCTCGGCCCTGCCCAAGGCCAAGCAGTTCGTGGGGGACTTCAAGAAGAAATTTGGCAAGAACCCCGAGCCGTACGCGGCCGAGGCCTACGATTCAGCCGTGATCGCTCTGAAGGCCATCGAGATGGCGGCCAAGGGCGGCAAGCTTCCGAGCCGGGAGGACGTGTCGGCGGCGATCCGCAAGGTGAAGCACAGCGGCATCACGGGCGACATCGAATTCGACGGTAAGGGCGATCGCAAGAAGGCGCTGTATTTCGTCCTGCAGGTCGCCAGCGACGATCCCCAGAAGTGGGGCGACAACAAGATCGTCAAGCAGCTCGCCATCGCACCGCCGGCCGCCGCCAAGAAGTAGGCGGCCGGGGCGAGGACGACGTCGGGCGCGGGCGGGGCGTCCGCGAGCGCAGTCACCGGCTCCGTCGACGGGGTCCGCCCGCCCCGCGTTGAGTGATGATGGACTGGGCCCTCCTGATCGGCATCCTGCCCCAGGTCGTCCTCGACGGCATCATCCTCGGTTTCATGTATGCCCTCATCGCGCTCGGCTACACCATGGTCTACGGGGTCCTGGAGTTCATCAACTTCGCCCATTCCGAGATCTTCATCGTGGGGGCTTTCGTGGGCGTGGAGATCATGCTGGGGCTCAAGAGCGCGGGCTTGCTGGAGACGCTACCTTGGCCGCTGATCTTGCTCCTGGTCCTCGTGGCCGGGATGGCCGCCAGCGGCGCCCTGGCGGTGGTCGCCGAGCGCGTGGCCTACCGGCCACTGCGGGGCGCGCCCCGGCTGATCCCGCTGATCTCGGCCATCGGCATCTCCTTCTTCCTCCAAGACTTGATCCGCCTGGTGGAATCGCTGTGGCGCAACGCCTTCAACCTTGTCTATCCCACCATCGAGCCCCTGAACCATCGCTTCGAGCTGACCACGACGATCGACGTGTCGATGAAGGCCCTGGTGGTCATCGCCGCCGCGCTGGGGATGCTGTGGCTGCTGCACACCCTCGTCAACCGTACCCGGGTCGGCACCGCCATCCGCGCGGTGGCCGAAGACCAGGCGGCGGCCAGCCTGATGGGTATCAACGTCAACCGCATCATCTCCCTGACCTTTCTGATCGGTGGGGCCATGGGCGGGGCCGCCGGCGTGCTGTTCGGCGTGCAGTATGGGCTGATCAATCCATATACGGGCTTCATTCCGGGGCTGAAGGCCTTCACGGCGGCGGTGCTCGGGGGCATCGGTAACATCCCCGGCGCCATGCTGGGGGGACTCGTCCTGGGGCTCCTGGAGGCCTTCGCGGCTTCCTACCTGTCGCTCCTCACCGGCGGAGCCTTTGGCGCCGAGTACAAGGATATTTTCGCCTTCTCGATGCTGATCCTGATTCTCATTTTCCGGCCCAAGGGTCTTCTGGGCGAGGTGGTACGGGAGCGCGCGTGATCCTCCACGCGGTCCTCACCGTCGCGGCCGTCACCGTGTCCAGTCTGGCCGTGGCGGTGTTCCCCCGCTCGGTGCTGGCATTCCTGCTTTTCCAGGGCTCGCTGCTCTTCGTGTATCTGGCCCGCATTCCGACCTGGCTACGCGCCACGCTGCTGGGCGTTGCCCTGCTCGTACTCATGCCGCTCATCGGCGCCTACAACGGCTATTACCTGGAGGTGGCCACGCAGGTCGGAATCTTCGTGGCCCTGGCCCTCGGCCTCAACATCGTGGTCGGGCTGGCCGGGCTCCTCGACCTCGGGTACGTGGCCTTCTTCGCAGTCGGCGCCTATACCTGGGCCATCTTCGGCTCGCCCCACGCCAACGTCATCTTTGGGGGTGGGTTTCCGCTCAACCCTGTCTGGTTCTATGCATTCCTGGTGATCGGCCTCCTGGTCGCGGCGGGGACCGGCGTCTTGCTCGGTTTGCCCGTGCTCCGGCTGCACGGTGACTACCTGGCGATCGTCACCCTGGGCTTCGGCGAGGTCATCCGCGTGCTGGCCAACAACCTCGACAAGCCCGTCAACATCACCAACGGCCCCAAGGGCATCACCCCCATCGAGCGCCCGCCCACCCTGCTGGGCGTCCCCTACGGCGAGTACTTTTACTTCCTGGTTCTGCTCATCGTAGGCGTGGTGATCCTGGTCAACCACCGTCTGGAGGACTCCCACGTGGGGCGGGCCTGGGAGGCGATCCGCGAAGACGAGCTGGCGGCCCGGGCCATGGGCGTGCCGCTCGTGCGCATGAAGCTCCTGGCCTTCGCCTGCGGGGCCTCCTTCGCCGGGATCATGGGTGTCGTGTTCTCGGCCAAGCAGGTGTTCATCAACCCCGAGTCCTTCACATTTCTAGAGTCGATCGGGGTGCTGGCCATGGTCATTCTGGGCGGCATGGGATCGATCCCCGGCGCGGTGTTGGGGGCCACGGCGGTGACCGTTCTCAATCTGCAAGTGCTCAAAGGTCTGTCGTTGTGGCTCAACGAGCTCAAGAATGCCGGGGTGATCGTGCTCGGTTACAACCTGGCCAACCTCCCCACTCAGTTCGAGCCGGCGAAGTACGAGCGGATGATCTTCGGCATGATCCTGGTACTCATGATGATCTTCCGGCCGCAAGGAATCCTGCCCGCCCGGCGCCGGCAACGCGAGCTGGCCGAGCCCGCTCCCCCCAATCCCCGACACGCCGTGGCGACACCGCCGTGAATGCACTCCTCGACGTGCGCAGTGTCAGCAAGCGGTTCGGGGGCCTCACCGCCGTCAACCGTGTGGATTTCGCGCTGGAGACCGGGATCGCATCCATCATCGGGCCCAACGGTGCCGGCAAGACGACGCTGTTCAACATCCTCACCGGCCTCTATGCGCCCGATGAAGGCAGCATCGTCTTCCGCGGGCGACCCCTGGTCGGGCTCCGCCCCGACCAGATCACGGCCCTGGGCATCTGCCGCACGTTTCAGAACATCCGGCTCTTCGCCAACATGACCGCGATCGAGAACGTACTGGTCGGCATGCACGCCCGGGTGGACCTGGGGCTCTGGGACATCCTGCTCCGGGGGCCAAATTTCCTGAGAGAGGAGGGCCGCCTGTGGGCCTCGGCCGCGGCCCTCCTGGAGCGCGTCGGTCTGCGGGCCAGCGCCAACGAGGTCAGTCGCAACCTGCCCTACGGAGATCAGCGGCGCCTGGAGATCGCCCGCGCCCTGGCGTCCCAACCGACGCTCCTGCTCCTCGACGAGCCTTCGGCCGGCATGACGCAGGGTGAGACGGCCGCATTGATGGCGCTTCTCCGCCAGCTCGTCGGCGAGCTGGGGCTGACGATCCTGCTCATCGAGCACAACATGCGGGTCGTCATGGAGGTCTCCGATCGCGTCACCGTGCTCGACCATGGCGAGAAGATCGCCGAGGGCCGACCCGCGGAGGTGCAGGCCGATCCCCGAGTGATCGAGGCCTACCTGGGCCGCGGGTCCGGGGACCGCACGAGGAGGATCCGTGCTTAGTGTCGAGGACCTCCACGTGTTCTATGGCGAGATCCACGCGCTCAAGGGCGTGGACCTTGAGGTCGCGCGCGGCGAGATTGTGGCGATCCTCGGCAACAACGGAGCGGGCAAGACGACGACGCTCAAGACGATTTCCGGGCTCCTGGCCCCCCGCCAGGGCCGCGTCGTGCTCGACGGCGCGCCGCTGGCCGGGGTGCCCGCGCACGACGTGGTGCTTCGGGGGATCGCCCACGTGCCCGAGGGCCGACGCATCTTCAACCGCTTGACGGTACGCGAGAACCTCATGATGGGAGCCTACCTCCGCCACGACGGAGGCGTATCCGGCGACCTCGAGCGGGTGTTCGCGCTGTTTCCCCGGCTGCATGAACGACTGGACCAGGTGGCGGGTACGCTGTCGGGAGGGGAGCAGCAGATGCTGGCCATCGGCCGCGCCTTGATGGCGAGCCCCCGCCTTCTGCTGCTCGACGAGCCCAGCATGGGTTTGGCCCCGGTGCTGGTAGAACAGATCTTCGCAACGATCGTCGACATCAACCGCCAGGGCATCACGATCCTCCTGGTCGAGCAGAACGCGGCGATGGCCCTCAGCGTCGCCCACCGCGGGTATGTCCTGGAGACCGGGGCAATCGCGCTGACGGGAACCGCAGAGGCCCTGGCGGAAGACCCGGCTGTGCGCCGAGCCTACCTCGGCGACTGACCGCGAAGGGGGAGACCGACATGCTGGCGCAGGGGCTGACCTGGGAAGAGACTACCGTTGGGGCCGTGTATCGGACGCTCGCCCGCACCGTGTCCGAGACCGACATCGTGAACTTCGTGAACCTCTGCGGGTTCAGCGAGCCGCTCTTCATGGACATGGAGTACGTCGCGCGGGAGTCGGTCTTCGGCCGCCGGGTCGCGCCGGGCGCCCTGACCTTCGCGCTGTCAGAGGGCCTGATCATGCAGACCGGCCTCATCCACGGTACCGGCATGGCCTGGCTGGGAGGCGAAATCCGGCTGGTGGCGCCCGTCCTCCACGGCGACACCATCCACGTCGAGGTCGAGATCGTCGATAAGCGGGAGACCAGGAGGCCCGATCGGGGAATCGTCACCTACCAGCACCGCGTTCTGAACCAGCGCGGCGAGCTGGTTCTGGAAGGCCGCGTACAGCGGATGATCCGTCGCCGCGAGATGGCCTCCGGCTCCACCCCCGCCCCCTGACCGGTGCTCCCTTGTCGCGCGGCGACCTCGAGCGACCACTCCGGCTCGTCATGCCCGCCGCGATGAGTGGAGCTGATACGCCGGCGAGGCGCGCTGGCGCGGTCGGTCGGCTGGGTGCTCGAAGATCTCCGGGGGCCCGGCTCGCGTACAATCGGGGCCGGAGCGCCGGACTGGGCACGGAGGTTTCCCTGTGAGCGTCGGTCGAGTCGTCCAGATCAACATCTCTCCGGGTGGAGTCCCCAAGCTACCCGTGGCCACCGCCCGCCTCACGCTCGAAGGCCTGGCCGGCGACCGCCACCGTGACGTGGAGCACCACGGGGGCCCAGAGCGAGCCGTATGCCTCTATGCGCTGGAAGCCATCGAGGCGCTGCAGGCGGAAGGGCATCCGATCGTTCCGGGGAGCATCGGAGAGAACCTGACCATCCACGGCGTGGACTGGACGACGATCGCGCCCGGAACCATCCTCGGTGTGGGCGAGCAAGCGCTCCTTCAGGTGACCCGCTACACCAGCCCCTGTGGCAACATTCGACCGGTCTTCCTCGACGGTGACTACTCGCGCGTTTCCCAGAAGCGCCACCCCGGCTGGAGTCGCGTTTACGCGCGCGTCCTCAGCGAGGGTACCGTGCGGCCGGGCGACACCGTGCGCGTGCTGCCGGCCGGCGCGCTGGCCGCTGGCTCTCGGTGAGGGCCACCGCCGACGTCGTCATCGTCGGGGGCGGAGTCACCGGGACCTCCATCGCGTTCCACCTGGCCCAGGCGGGGGTGCGTGAGGTCATCGTGCTCGAGCGTCGGTTCCTGGGGGCCGGCGGCACCGGCCGCTCGGTCGGCATCATTCGCCAGCTCTACCCGACCGCCGAGGCGACTGGCCTGGTTCTTCGGTCCCTGGATGTCTATCGCCATTTCGATGAAGCCGTGGGCGGCGACTCCGGCTACGTCGGCTGCGGAGCGCTCATCGGAGTAGGGTCGAGCATGCGATCACAGCTCGAGGCCACCCTCGCTCTCCAGCGCCCCCTGGGTGTGCGTGCGGAGCTCCTCACGCCAGCCGATGCTGTCCGGATCGAGCCCCGGATCGATCCCTCGTCGCTGGCCGGTGTGGTGTACGAGCCTGACTCGGGCTACGCCGATCCCTCCGCCGTGACGCTGGCCTACGCGGCCGCCGCCCGCCGGCTCGGCGTCGCCGTGGAACAGGGCGTCGAGGTCGCGAAGATCCTCACCCAGGCCGATCGCGTCACCGGGGTCGCGACCACCAGCGGGGCCGTCGTCACGGCGCCCGTGGTGGTGAATGCCACCGGGTTGTGGTCGCCTCGCCTGGCGTCTCTGGTCGGAATCGAATTGCCCATTGTCATCGGCCGCCATCCTGTGTTCATCGTGGAGCGCGACCCCGGTTTCGGCCCGCCCCACCCCGTGTTTCTCGATCTCGCGGGCGGCACGTATGTGCGCCCGGAGACCGGCGGGCTCACGTTGACCGGCTCCCTCACCGACGACGAGACGCGGCACCCGATGGATCCCGATCTCCTGGGCAGCGAGGCAGGATTCGCCGAGGCGGCACAAGCACTCGAGCGAACGAGCCGCGCCGTGCCTCGCCTGGCCGAGGCCCGCTACCGTCAGGGCTATGCCGGCGCCTTCGACATCACGCCGGACTGGATGCCGATCCTCGACCAGTCACCGCTCGGCGGCTTCTGGATCGCGGCCGGCATGAGCGGTCACGGCTTCAAGCTGGCGCCCGCGATCGGCGAGATGATGGCGGCGCTCATCACCGGCCTATCGTCCCCGGTGAGCCCGGTGCCCTTCCGACTCGACCGCTTCGCGGCCGCCCGCGCGGGCACGTTCGTATCATCCTATCTGCGGTGACGGTGTAGACTGCCCTCGTGACGGCTCGCCTGGGAGTTGACATCGGCGGCACGTTCACCGATCTCGTCGTGGTCGACGAGAGCACCGGGACACTCACCCTCGGCAAGGTCCTGACCACCCCCAAGGATCCCGCCCACGGTGTGGAGGAAGGCATCCGCAGCCTGCTGGAGGAAGCCCGCCTGGGCGCGGGCGGCGTTCGGGCTGTCATTCATGGCACCACGCTCGCGACCAACGCGCTGATCGAGCGCAAAGGGGCGCGTACCGCGCTCCTCACCACGGCGGGCTTCCGCGACGCGCTGGAGATCCGGCACGAGGGCCGTTACGACATGTACGACCTCTTCATCGATCCGCCGCCCCCCCTCGTGCCCCGCCATCTCCGACGCGAGGTGCCCGAACGCACCCTGGCCGACGGCTCCATCCAACGAGCGCTCGACGAGACTGCCGCCCGCCGGGTCATCGGTGGGCTCGTAGCCGAAGGTGTCGAAGCGGTAGCGATTTGTCTGCTGCACTCGTATGTGAACCCCGCTCACGAGCGGCGGCTAGCCGGGCTGGTCACCGAGGTAGCCCCCGCCCTTCCGGTGTCCTGTTCGTCCGATGTGGTGCCGGAGATCCGGGAATACGAGCGGGCTTCTACCACCACGGCTAACGTTTACGTGATGCCGCTCATGGCCCGCTACCTCGAGGACCTGGAGCGGAGGCTGGCCGAGCGCGGGATCCCGGGCCAACTCTACATCATGCAGTCCTCGGGCGGGATCGCCCTGCCGGCTGAGGCCAGGCGGCTGCCCATCCGCCTCGTAGAGTCGGGTCCTGCCGCGGGCGCCCTCGCCGCGGCCCAGGCTGCCCGCGAGCGCGGAGAATCACGCCTGCTCTCCTTCGACATGGGGGGCACTACCGCCAAAGCCTGCGTGATCGACGGCGGAGCACCGCTGGTGGCCCGGGAGTTCGAGGTAGCCCGCGCCGATCGGTTCCGGAAGGGCTCCGGCCTGCCCGTCCGCGTGCCCGTCATCGAGTTGATCGAGATCGGCGCCGGCGGCGGATCGATTGCCAGGGTGGACCGCATGGGGCTCCTGAAAGTCGGCCCGGACAGTGCGGG
The DNA here is from genome assembly GCA_035457825.1 of Candidatus Methylomirabilota bacterium. Taxonomy (GTDB): domain Bacteria; phylum Methylomirabilota; class Methylomirabilia; order Rokubacteriales; family CSP1-6; genus 40CM-4-69-5. The sequence continues at coordinate 26,621 of DATIAY010000066.1, read as the reverse complement.
GGCCGACCCCGGGCCGGCCTGCTACAACCTCGGGGGTCGGTTGCCCACCGTGACCGACGCCGATCTCCTGCTGGGTTACCTGGACGCGGAGTTCTTCCTTGGTGGCCGCATGCCTCTCGCCCGCGAGGCTGCCGAGCGGGCCATCGACGAGCATGTCGCCCGCCCCCTGGGCAGCGACGTCGTCCAAGCGGCGTGGGGTATCCACCGGGTCGTCAACGAGAACATGGCGGCCGCTGCCCGCATCCACGGCATCGAGCGGGGCAAGGACCTTCGCCAGTACCCGCTCTTCGCCTTCGGCGGGGCCGGCCCTGTGCACTGCTGGCAGGTAGCCCGCATCCTCAAGGTCCCCCAAATCCTGTTGCCTCCCGGGGCAGGCGCCATGTCGGCCTACGGACTGCTGGCGGCGCCGCTGGCCTTCGACTTCGTCCGCACGCGGCAGCAGCGCCTGGACGCCGCCGACTGGCCCAGTATCGACACGCTCTACGCCCAGATGGAGACGCAGGGTCGGGCGCTGCTCAGGCGGGCGGGTGTGGTCCCCGAGGACGTGAGGGTGACCCGGCTGGCGGAGATGCGGTATCTCGGCCAGGGGCACGAGGTGGAGGCGGCGATCCCCACCGGCGCGTTATCGGAGGCCAGCCTGCCCGCTATCACGGCGGCCTTCGAGGCGGCCTACCGCGCCCTCTACCATCGGATCCCCCAGGGGGTGCCGATCGAAGTGCTCAACTGGCGCGTGACGCTGTCGGGACCGCGACCCCAGGTGCGGCTGGGTCCCGCGGGGCGCGGGGCAGCCACCACGCCGGCGGGCGCGATCAAGGCTACGCGCCCGGCCTACTTCGCCGAAACCGAGGGCTTCGTGGCCACGCCAGTGTACGACCGTTACCGGCTCGGGCCGGGCGACTCCTTCAGCGGGCCGGCGATCATCGAGGAGCGCGAGTCGACCGCGGTCATCGGCCCCGGCGCGCGCTGTCGCGTGGACGACGGCCTGGCCCTCGTCGTAGAGCTGGCGTGACGACGGGACCAGGCCGCATCTGGGGCAGGCCGCCCTCGGACCGAGCCGGGCTCGCGGCCCTAGACCCCGTGACGCTGGAGATCTGCTGGAACCGCCTCATCGGCGTGGTCAACGAGCAGGCGACCGCGCTGCAGCGGACGTCGTTCACCTCGATCGTACGCGAGGCCGGTGACCTTTCGGCCGGCGTCTTCGACCGCCGCGGTTACATGGTGGCCCAGGCCGTGACCGGTACGCCTGGCCATATCAACTCCATGGCTCTGGCCATGAAGCACTTCCTCGCGGCCTGCCCGCTGCCGACGCTGCGCCCCGGCGACGTTCTCATCACGAACGATCCCTGGAAGACCTCCGGCCATCTCAACGACGTCACTATCTGCACGCCGGTCTTCCGCGGCGAGGACTGCGTGGCATTCTTCGCGTCTACCTGCCACACCGCCGACATCGGGGGTCATGTCCTCTCGGCCGAGGCCCGCGAAGTCTACGAGGAGGGACTGTTCATCCCGATCCTCAAACTCTACGAGGCCGGCCGGCCGAACGACACGCTCATGGCCATGATCCAGGCCAACGTGCGCGTGCCGGATATGGTGCTGGGCGACTTCCATGCGCAGATCGCCGGCGGTGCGGTGGGGGCCGAAAGGCTGCTGGAGTTCATGGCCGAGTTCGGGATCGACCACCTGGAACCCCTTGCCGATGAGATCATCGCTCGCACCGAGCGCGCCATGCGCGACGCGATTCGACGGCTGCGATCGGGCAGCTACGAGCACGCCATCACCTCCGATGGATTCGACGAGCCCATCACCATCCGCGTTCGCTGCGACGTGCGCGGGGACGAGCTCGGGATCGACTACGCCGGCTCCTCGCCGGCGAGCCGCCGTGGCATCAACGTGGCGATGAACTACACGGAGGCCTACACCACCTACGGGGTGAAGGTCATCGTCAGTCCGGACGTGCCGAACAACGAGGGCGCCTTCCGGCCTCTGCGCATCACCGCCCCCGAGGACTCCATCCTCAACGCCCGGCCTCCGGTCGCGGTAGCAGCCCGCCACGTCATCGGGCACTTCTTGCCTCATGTCATTGCCGGGGCCCTCGGCCAGGCCGTGCCGGATCGGGTCATGGCGGAAGGCTCCGCCAACATCTGGGGAATCCAGGTGGCCGGACGGGACCGGGATGGCCGGCCCTTCACGCATGTCTTCTTCTCCTCCGGGGGCACGGGGGCCCGCGCCATGAAGGACGGCCTGAATGCCACCGCGTTCCCCTCGGGAGTGCTGGGGACGCCGGTGGAGGTCCTGGAAACCATCACTCCGCTGCTCGTGGAGCGCAAAGAGTTGCGGGCGGGCTCCGGCGGGCTGGGCAAGTTTCGCGGCGGCCTCGGCCAGACGATCGCCTTCAGGGTGAGGAGTCACGAGCCGTTCACATGCTCCGTCCTGGGCGACCGCACCCGCACGCCGGCCCGGGGGTTCCTCGGGGGCCAGCCCGGCGCGCTGGGTGAGGTGCTCATCGATGGCGTCCAACCAGGGAACCCCAAGGAGGAGCACCTCGTCCCCCCCGACGCCCTCGTCGAGGTGAGGCTACCCGGTGGAGGCGGCTACGGCCGTCTGGAGGAGCGGGATCCCGATCTCATCGCGCGCGACCGCCTCGAAGGCTACTGACCGCGCGGTCAGATCTTGCCGTACTCCTTGAGCCGTCGGTAGATGGTGCGGCGCGAGATCCCCAGCGCCCGGGCGGCCTCTTCCTTGTCGTTGTTGTGGACGGCCAGCGCCCTCAGGATCAATTCCTTCTCTACCTCGGCCAGCGTGGGCACGTTCTTCGTGTCGACAGCCGGGGTCAGGCTGGGCCGGGCCGACAGGCTGGGGAGATCGGCCAGGGTGATGTGCTCGCGAGTGCCCATGGCGTACGCCCGTTCGATCAGGTTCTCGAGCTCCCGCACATTGCCGGGAAAGTCGTAAGTGGCCAGCGCCGCCAGCGCATCTGGCGTGATGCCCCGGACGTCGCGGCGGAAGCGCTTGTTGAAACGGCGGATGAAGTGGTTCACCAGGGCCGGCATGTCTTCGCGCCGGTCCCGCAGGGGTGCCAGGGTGATGCGGATGACGTTGAGGCGGTAGAAAAGGTCCTGCCGAAAGATCCCCGCCTTCATAGCCTGCTCGAGATTCCGGTTGGTCGCCGCGATCACGCGGACGTCCACCGGAAAGGCCTTGGTGGAGCCTACCGGGCGCACCTGCATCTCCTGCAGGACGCGGAGCAGCTTCACCTGGAGCTCGGGCGGCAGCTCCGCGATCTCGTCCAGGAAGATCGTCCCTTCGTTGGCCCCCCGGAAGAGCCCGAGGGCATCCGACACCGCGCCGGAGAACGCCCCCCGGACATGGCCGAAGAACTCGGACTCCAGCAAGTCGCGGGGGATGGCGCTGCAGTTCACAGGGATAAACGGTCCTTTGGACCGGGCGGACAGGCGGTGGATGGCGGCCGCCACCAGCTCCTTGCCGGTTCCGCTCTCGCCCTCCACCAGTACCGGCGAGTCGGTCACCGCAACCTTGCCGATCACGTCCTTCACGCGCTGCATGGCCGCGGAGCTGCCGATCAGCTCGCTGACGGTCAACTCCTCGCCCAGCCGCATGCGGAGGGTCTGCACTTCGCCGCGGAGGAAGCGCCGCTCCATGAGCCGCTGCATCAGGTGGCGAAGCTCGTCGAGGATGAGCGGCTTGGACAGGTAGTCGTAGGCGCCTTCCTTGAGCGCCTCGACGGCCGAGGCGATCGTCGGATAGCCGGTCATGATGACGACTTCCATCGACTCGTCCCGCTTCTTGAGCTCGCGGAGCAGGTCGATGCCGCTCATGTCCGGCATGCGAACGTCGGTGAGGGCAGCGTCGAACACCTGGGTGCGCAAGGCGGCCAGGGCCTCGGAGGCGGTGTTGGCGGCAGTGACCTGGTAGCCCCACTGGGAGAGAGCTTCCTCGAGTAACATCAGGATCGACTTTTCGTCGTCGACGACAAGGACACGCGGCGATTGCAACGACATCGTACTTGCGAATGTAGCATGACCACGTGCCAAAGTGACAGTGATTCCTGATACCTAATCGTGGCCGTGGCCTTGCGCCGGGAGGACCGGTATGTTAGCGTGAGCGTTGACTTTTTATTGAGGAGACCTGCTGATGAATGAGTCCGCGACCGTCCACCTCACCGAGCAGAACTTCGACGAAACGCTGGTAGCGGCCACAGGCACTCTGATGGTGGACTTCTGGGCGGAATGGTGTGCGCCGTGTCGCGCGATCGCTCCGGTGCTGGAGGAACTCGCGCGAGAGTCGGCCGGCCGGGTAACGCTGGCAAAGGTGAACGTCGACGAGAACCCGGGGCTCGCGGCCCGTTACGGAATTCGTTCGATCCCGACCATTCTGCTCGTCAAGGAGGGCAAGGTCGTGGATCAGGTGATCGGTGCCGTACCCAAGAGCCAGCTCCAGAAGAAGCTGGCCTCGCTGGCCTGAGCCCGGCCTCGAGGCGCTCCAGGTATTAGTACCGGCGGCATAGTCGCCCCGTCGTTCTCCCCCACCCGTGACGAGTTTCGCGCGCTGGCGGGTCAGGGGAACCTCGTCCCCGTCTTCGCCGAGCTCCCGGCGGATCTCGACACCCCACTGTCCGCCTATTTGAGGCTCCGCGCCGGCCCCTACGCGTTCCTGCTCGAATCCGTGGAGGGTGGGGAGAAGTGGGCCCGCTACTCGTTTCTGGGGACCGACCCCCTCATGATCCTCAGCGCCAAGAACGGGCGGATCACACTGCGCCGGGCCGGGGCCCGCGCCGTCGAGCGGCTGCCCGACGGGAATCCCCTCGAGGCGCTGCGTAGCCTGCTCGGCGGGTTCCAGCCGGTGAGCGTGCCGGGGCTGCCGCGCTTCCAGGGGGGCGCCGTGGGCTACCTCGCCTACGACATGGCCCGCCATATGGAGCGGTTGCCTGCCACGACCGAGGACGACCTCAAGCTGCCCGACACGGTCTTCATGTTCACCGACACACTGCTGGTGTTCGACAACCTCCGCCACCGTCTGCTCGTCATTGCCAACGCCCACCTCGAGGAGCGGAACGACGTGGCCATCGATCAGGCCTACGACCGGGCAACGGCGCGCATCGCCACGACGATCGCAAAGCTGGGCCGCCCGGTGCGGCCCCCCGCGCCGCTCAACCTGGCCCCCGCCGGCCCCCTGCTGGCCCTGGGCGAGGAGGGCTTCAGCTCCACGATGCAGGAGCACGAGTACATGGACGGGGTGCGCCGGGCCAAGGAGTACATCGCGGCTGGCGATGCATATCAGATCGTCCTCTCGCGCCGGCTGGATTGTCCGCTCCCCGCAGACCCCTTCACCGTGTATCGGGCGCTCAGGACCATCAACCCGTCGCCCTACCTCTTCTACCTCCGCCTGGGCAAGACGACGATTGTCGGGTCCTCGCCTGAGGTTCTGGTGCGTCTCGAGGGGAACCGGGTCGAGGTGCGCCCCATCGCCGGCACCAGCCCCCGGGGCGCCACGGAGGCCCAGGATCGGTCGATCTCCGAAGCCCTGCTGGCCGACCCCAAAGAGCGCGCCGAGCACGTCATGCTGGTCGATCTCGGGCGCAACGACGTGGGCCGGGTCTCGGTGTTGGGCTCGGTGAAGGTGACGGAGTTCATGGCGATCGAGCGGTATTCCCATGTGATGCATCTGGTCAGCCACGTCGTCGGCCAGCTCCGCTCCGGCGCCGACGCCCTCGACGTGTTGCAGGCGTGCTTTCCCGCCGGAACGCTGACCGGCGCCCCGAAGATCAGGGCCATGGAGATCATCGATACGCTGGAGCCAACCCAGCGCGGCCCCTATGGCGGGGCCGTCGGCTACATCTCCTATTCGGGCAACCTCGACTCCTGCATCACGATTCGCACGATCGTCTGCCACGGCAACCGCGCCTCCGTGCAGGTCGGCGCCGGTATCGTGGCCGATTCCGACCCCAAGACCGAGTGGCTGGAAACGTGCTCCAAGGCCCGGGGCCTGGTGCTCGCGCTGCGCATGGCCGCCACGACACGCCGATGATGGTGGCCGCAGCCGAAGGCGAGGCGAGTCTGTGATCCTCGTCATCGACAACTACGACTCGTTCACCTGGAATCTGGTCCAGTATCTCGGTGAGCTCGGGGCCAGCCTCAAGGTCCTCCGTAACGACGAGCAGGACATCGAAGGCATCGTCGCGCTCCGACCGGAAGGCGTCGTGATCTCTCCCGGTCCGGGCACGCCGGATCAGGCAGGGGTGTCCATCGAGGTCATCCGCCGGCTGGGAGCCACCACGCCGGTGCTGGGAGTCTGCCTGGGGCACCAGGCGATCGGCCGCGCATTCGGGGCGACGGTGGACCGGGCCCAGCGTCAGATGCACGGCAAGACCTCGGCGATCCACCATGACGGCAAGGGAGTCTTCCAGGGTCTTCCTTCTCCGTTCGAGGCCACGCGATATCACTCGCTCGCGATCCTCCGGGATACGGTGCCGGCGGACCTGGAGGTCAGCGCCTGGACGGACGACGGAGAGATCATGGGGGTGCGGCACCGGCACTACCCCATCGAGGGGGTCCAGTTCCATCCAGAGTCGATCCTGACGACAGAGGGCAAGCGGCTGCTGGGAAACTTCCTCGGCCGGCGATGAGGCGAGGAGCCTCTGGAAGGGCCCCGCGCTCACCGGCGGGTGGCCGTCTCACCGAAAGCGCCCTGATCCGTACCGTCCGCCGCCTGGCAGCCGGGGGTGACGGGGTTGAGGTGGGCATCGGCGACGATTGCGCGGTGCTGGTGCCGACGGCCGGCGCCAGGCTCGTGGCCACCACCGATCTTTTGATCGAAGACGTGCATTTCCGCCGGCGCTACACGGAGCCTGCCGATCTCGGTTGGAAGTCACTGGCGGTCAATCTCTCTGACATCGCTGCCATGGGCGCTCGCCCACGCTGGGCCCTGGTCGCGCTGGCCTGTCCAGGCGACACGGCGATGGATGAAATCGAGGCCTTCTATACCGGCGCCCTGGCCCTGGGGAGGGAGCACGGGGTGGCCATCGTGGGTGGTGACACCTCCGACTCGCCGACCGGCTGGTTCGTCAACGTGAGCGTCCTGGGTGAGACCCTGCGGGTACCAAAGCTCCGATCGGGGGCGAGGGTGGGTGACGTGGTGGCCGTCACCGGTCCGCTGGGCCGAGCCGCCGCTGGCCTCGCCGTGCTCGAGCGTTCCAAGGCGCCGGCCGGCGTTTCGGCCGAGGTGCTGGCCCGGTTGACCTCGGCCCACCTTCGGCCCAGGCCCCGCGTGCCGGAAGGGGGCTGGTTGGGCACTGCAGAAGGCGTGACCGCCATGATCGACGTTTCCGACGGCGTGGCCACCGATCTGGGCCACATTGCCGAGGAGAGCGAGGTGGGGGCCCGGGTGGAGATCGCCCGCCTGCCCATCGACGACGACACACGGGTGGTCGCCCGGACGCTGGGTGCCGACCCCGTGGCCTGGGCCACCGGCGGCGGCGAGGACTACGAGCTCCTGCTGACCTGCACTCGGGCCGCGCTATCCCGCGTGGCCGAGGGGCTCGAGCGGACGTCAGGGACGCGCCTGATCCCGATCGGAGAGATCGTGGGGGGCGGCGGGATCGCGTTCATCGATGCTCGTGGCCGCGCGAGCGCGTCGACGCGCGGATTCGAGCACTTCGTGACAGGGCGCCGGCGTGGGTGAGGGAATCGTCCTCAAGCTCCTGCTGCTTGGCTTGCTGATCGCCAGCTCGGCGATCCTGACCGGCGCCGAAGCGGCATATTTCTCGCTGGGGCGAGCCCGTTTGCGGCATCTGGCCGGCCCGGAGACGAAAGATGTGAGCCGCGCACCGCTCATCGACCGCCCCCACGACTTGCTCGTCACCCTGCTGGTCGGGATCACCGTGATCAACATCGGTGCCGCTGCCCTGGCCGCTACTCTCGCCGACCTCTTCGGTCCGCGCTGGGGGCTCGGCGTCGAGATCCTGGTCATGATCCTGCTCCTCACGACCTTCGGCGAAGTCCTGCCCATGACCCTCGCCGTGAAGTACCCCGAACGCTTCCTGGCCTTTGCCCGGTATCCGGTGGCCTGGCTGGAGCGGGCCCTGAGACCGGTCGCGGCCGGGCTGGCCGGGCTCAGCGCCCTCACCGTGCGGCTCATCGGGCGCGACCGGGAGGCCCGGCCCGAGCTGACCGCGGAGGAGCTGCGCACGCTGGTCGACGTCGGCGCCAGCGAGGGCGTGGTGGAGCGGGGTGAGCGGGAGATGATCCACAAGGTCTTCGAGCTCGAGGACACGCTCGTCCGCTCGATCATGGTGCCCCGCACCGACATGTTCTGCCTCGACGTGGAGGCGCCGCGGGGAGAGATCCTGCCCGCCTTGCGGGAGAACCTCCATTCCCGGGTGCCCGTGTTCGAAGGCACCATCGATGTGATCGTTGGCATCCTCTACACCAAGGATCTGCTGCCCTACGCCGACGGCCTCCCCGCCGACTTCGACCTGCGAGCCCACCTGCACCCGCCCTACTTCGTGCCCGAGACCAAGCGGGCCGACACTCTCCTCCAGGAGCTCCAGGCCAAGAAGATCCACCTGGGCATCGTCGTCGACGAGTACGGAGGCACGGCCGGCCTGGTGGCGCTGGAGGACCTGCTGGAGGAGCTGGTCGGCGAGATCGCCGACGAGTTCGACGAGCCGGAGCGGCTGATCCAGCGTGTCGACGCCACCACGTACCGCGTGGCCGGAAAGCTGCCCATCGAGGAGCTGAACGCGGTAACCGGGCTGGCGATTTCCAATCAGGCCTACGACACCGTGGGGGGCTGGGTGCTGGACCTGTTCGGACGTGTCCCGCGCAAGGCCGAGCGGTTGCAGACGCCCGAGCTCACCCTCACCGTGGAAAAGGTCGAGCGCACGCGGGTCGTGGAGGTTCTGGTGAGCCTGGGCAGTTCTCACGAGGGGGAAGCGGCCGCGTGAGCTTGCTCTGGATCCCCGTGATCTGCCTGGTCGCCACGATGTTCTTCTCGGCGGCCGAGATGGCTTTCATCGCGGCCAACCGTGTGCGGCTTCGCCATCTGGCCGAAGAGGGCCACGCCGGCGCCGCTGAGTACCTGGAGGCGTTCCGGAACCCGGAGCGGACGCTGGCCACGGCCATGATGGGAGTCACCATCGCCCACGTGGTGGCCTCGTCGGCTGGAACTTTCGCACTCTTGCCCGAGCTGGGTGGCCTGGCCCCCCTGATCGTCACCTCCGTGCTGACCCCGATCATGCTCGTGTTCGGCGAAATCATCCCCAAGGCCGTGGCCCGGGAATGGGCAACCCCGCTGGTACTGAAGCTCTACCGGCTCCTGACCTGGACCGCGGTCCTGCTGGCGCCGTTCGTGGTTTTCGCCCACACCGTCGTCGGGTGGCTCCTCCGGGTCGTCGGGGCCGGGCGGCCCGATTCGCGACACTTCGTCTCCCGGGAGGAGCTGAAGGCGCTCCTCAGCATGGAGCCGGGCGAGGCGGATGTGACCACACAGGAAGCCGAGATGATCGACAAGATCTTCGACCTCGGCGACACCACCGTCAGGGAGATCATGGTGCCCCTGGTGGAGGTGGCGATGCTTCCGGTCACCGCCACTCCCCGGGACGCCGTGGCACTGATCCAGCAGCGCGGCTTCTCCCGCGTGCCCGTCTACGGTCAGCGAGAGACCAACATCGTCGGCGTGGTGGCGGCGATGGACCTCCTTCGACGGGGCGCCTCGGCCCGAACCCTGGACGAGCTGATGCGTCAACCGTACTATGTGCCGGAAACCAAACGCATCGACGACCTGCTCCGCGAGCTCCAGCGGGGCCGGATCCATCTGGCCGTAGTGGTGGACGAGTACGGGGGGAGCACGGGCATCGTGACGCTCGAGGACGTCCTGGAAGAGATCGTCGGCGAGATCCATGACGAGCACGACCGCACCCCGGCCTCGGTCGAGCGGCTGCCCGACGGCAGCTACTGGGTAGCGGCTCGCATCAATATCGCTGAGCTGAACGAGGCGCTGGACTGGGATATGCCCAAGCGCGACTACGAAACCGTGGCCGGACTGGTCCTGGCCACCCTGGGCCGGATCCCCCGGCGAGGCGAACAATTCCAGATCTCCGGGTACGCCATTACCGTCCTCGAGGCGGACGCGCGACGGATCACTGCGGTCAAGATCGCCCCCTCGGCCGCTCCGCCGGTAGCCTGAACTGAAAGCGCGTGTCGCACCTACAAGGAGGGCAACGCATGGCTGGGAAGACCGTGGAGTTTCCGTCTAATGGCACCAAGACGTCCGGATACCTGGCGACGCCGGCGGGCGGCAAGGGGCCTGGCGTCCTCGTGCTCCAGGAATGGTGGGGGCTCGTGCGTCACATCAAGAGCGTCTGCGACCGCTTCGCGGGCGAAGGCTTCACCGCCCTGGCTCCCGACCTCTACCACGGCCAGACAGCTTCCGAGCCCGACGCGGCCGGCAAGCTCTTCATGGCGCTCAACATAGCGCAGGCCGAGAAGGACTTGCGCGGTGCCACCACCGCCCTGCTGCAGCACTCCTCAACCAAGACGATCGGGGTCGTGGGGTTCTGTATGGGAGGGCAGTTGGCGCTGTTCGCCGCGACCCTCAATCCATCCGTGGGAGCCTGCGTCGATTTCTACGGCATCCACCCCAACGTCAAGCCCGACTACACCAAGCTCTCGGGTCCCGTGCTGGGGCTGTTCGCCGAAAAGGACCAGTTCGTGACACCGCAGGCGGCCCGAGAGGTCGACGCGGCGATCAAGAAAGCTGGTAAGCGGTCGGACATCCACGTCTATCCGAACGTCGACCACGCGTTCTTCAACGACGAACGGTCCGACGTCTACAACAAAGCGGCGGCTGACGACGCCTGGCGTCGCACGCTGGCGTTCTTCCGGCAGCACGTGAAGTAACTAGGCGGACGCGGCGGCCTTTTCTTTCTTCTTGCCCCGACCCGTCGCCCGGGTCTGGCCTTTGGGTGCCTTCCCCTTCCGATCGCCCTTGTCCTTGGCTCGGTCGGCGGGGGTGTCCACCCGATCAACCAGTTCCAGGAACACGAGCGGCGCGGCATCGCCGCGGCGAACGCCGTTCTTGATGATTCGGGTGTAGCCCCCATGGCGGTCCGAGAAGCGGGCGGCAATGGTGTCGAAGAGCCGGGCTACGACCTCCGAGTCGGGTACCATCGCCAGCGCCTGACGCCGGGCGTGCAGGCTTTCCTGCTTGGCTAGGGTGACAATGCGATCGGCCAATGGCCGGAGCGCCTTGGCCTTCGTCTCGGTGGTCGTGATCCGCTCATGGCGAAACAGCGCCACCAGGAGGTTTCGGATCAGGGCCAAGCGGTGCGCCGTCACCCGGCCGAGCCGGTATCGATGGTGGCGATGCCTCATCGGACCACGCCTCCCCGCCCGAGCGCACCCAGGATGCCTGGATCGATGCGCATCCCCAGCGACAACCCCAGGCCCGCCAGCGCGCTCTTGATCTCGTCGATGGACTTGTCGCCGAGGTTCTTGACCTGCTCGAGGTCGGCCTCGGTCTTCTGGGCAAGGTCGGCCACCAGGTGGATCTCCGCATTCTTCAGCGCGTTCACGGCGCGGGCGGGCAGCGGGAGTTCCTCGAGGGTCTTGGCCAGGGCGTCCCGGAGATACTCCTCGCCCGACGCGCCTTCCGTCTCCGCTTCCTCCTCGCCGGTTCGGATGGTCAAGGGGCTGAAGTGCCCCCTCAGAAAGGCAGCGGCCCGCTCCAGCGCGTCGTCGGGGCTGACCGAACCGTTCGTCCAGATTTCCAGCACGAGCTTCTCGTAGTCGGTGATCTTGCCCAGCCGGGACATCTCCACACCGTAGGACACCCGGGTGATGGGCGAGTACGCGGCGTCCAGGGCCAGGGCGCCAGCCGGTGGGGCCGAGGTGTTGTGGTCAGCCGCCTCGTAGCCGCGCCCCACGCCGATGCCGATCTCCAGGCTCAGCCGGCCGCCGCCGTCCAGCGTGAGCAGGTGAACTTCAGGGTTTACAACTTCGAGGCCGGTCTCCGGCACGTCGGCGCCCGTGATGGTCTTGGGTCCCGTGAAGTCCAGGCGAAGCACCTGAGGCAGGCCGGAGGGAACCTGGACGGCCAGCTTTTTGAAGTTCATGAGCACGTCCGCCGTGCTCTCCACCACGCCAGGTATCTTGGCGTCGGCGCTCCTCACTCCTTCGATCCTGACCCAGGCGACGGCCGCCCCCGGGACGATGGCGAGCAGGGTCCGGCGCAGCGAGTTGCCCACCGTGAGCGCGTAGCCCTTCTCGAACGGCTCGGACACCAGCCGTCCATAGCGCTCACTCAGGATCTCCCACTCGACCTTCCGTGGCTTCTGAAACGGAATGCGTGGCATGACGACTCCTGCTACTTGCTGTAGAGCTCGACAATGAGCTGCTCGGACACGGGAATCTGGATGTCCTCCCGCAGGGGCAGGCTGCGCACTACCCCGCGTCGCGCCTCCGGCTGGAGCTCCAACCACTGGGGAACCTGCCCCCGGCCGGCGTTGACGTTGTCGTCGACCCGGGCGGCGTGCTTGGAGGTCGGCCGCAGCTCGACGGTGTCCCCGACCTTCGCCAGGTACGAGGGGATCGAAACCTTGCGACCGTTCACCTGGAAGTGGCCGTGGGCCACCATCTGCCGGGACTCCCGGCGGGAAGCGGCGAAGCCCAAACGGTAGACGACGTTGTCCAGCCGGAGCTCCAACAGCTTGAGGAGATTCTCCCCGGTGGCACCCTTCTGCCGCTCCGCCGACTCGAAGTAACGGCGGAACTGTTGCTCGAGCAATCCGTAGATACGCTTGGCCTTCTGCTTCTCACGGAGCTGGACCCCGAACGGCGTCAGCTTGCCGCGGTTCAGGCCGTGCTGGCCCGGCGGATAGTTGCGCCGCTCGATAGCGCACTTATCGGTGAAGCAGCGGGCGCCCTTGAGAAAGAGCTTCATGCCCTCCCGCCGGCACAGGCGGCACTTGGCATCACGGTAGCGGGCCATCGGCGCCTCCTAGACCCGCCGCCGCTTGGGCGGACGGCAGCCATCGTGGGGGATCGGCGTCACGTCGCGGATGGAAGTGATCTCCAGGCCCACCGCCTGCAGCGACCGGATCGCCGCCTCCCGGCCGGCCCCCGGTCCCTTCACGCATACCTCGACCTGTTTCAACCCGTACTCCATTGCCTTGCGGGCGGCCTGCTCGGCCGCGGTCTGGGCGGCAAACGGTGTGGACTTCCGGGAGCCCTTGAACCCGGCGCTCCCGGCGCTGGACCAGGCCACCACGTTGCCGGTCTTGTCCGTCAGGGTCACGATCGTGTTGTTAAATGTCGCCTGGATGTGGGCGACACCGGTGCGCACCTCGCGCCGTTCTCGCTTCTTGCCGCCCTTCTTGCGGGGCGCCGGTTTAGTCGGCTGGTCCGCCATCGATTATGCTCCCGTCTTTCTGGCAGCGGGTGCCGCCGGAGCGGCCGGTGCGGCCGCGGCCGGCTTCTTCTTAACCATGACGCCCTTGCGCGGGCCCTTCCGGGTGCGTGCATTGGTGTGTGTCCGCTGTCCCCGCACGGGCAACCCCTTGCGATGGCGGATGCCACGGTAAGCGCCGATGTCCATGAGCCGCTTGACGTTCATGGCAATGTCGCGACGCAGATCGCCCTCGACCTTCAGCTCCCGCTCGATGATCTCGCGCACGCGGGCAGTCTCTTCCTCCGTCCACGCCTTCACCCGCTTGTTGGGATCGACCCGCGCCTGCTGGAACACCTTAAGCGACGTCGGGCGCCCGACACCATAGAGGTACGTGAGGGCGACCTCGCCCCGCTTCTCCCGCGGCAGGTCTACGCCAGCTACTCGTGCCATTGCTCCTTCTCCTCGCGTCTTACCCTTGCCGCTGTTTGTGGCGGGGGTTCTTGCAGATCACCCGCGTGACGCCCTGCCGTCGGACGATCTTACAGTGCTCGCAGCGCGTCTTCACCGATGGCCTCACCTTCATCGCGTCGATTCTCCGTTCGAGCGGCGGTTTTGCCGCCACGACTCTCCCCCGGGGGAGGCCTCGAAGGGGCCCGTCAAGGCCCCCTTCGACCGGACCGATAGTCTCACCTTCATCGCGTCGTCGACCTCGCGCTACTTGAACCGGTACGTGATACGACCGCGGGTGAGGTCGTAGGGCGACAGCTCGACCTTCACCCGGTCCCCGGGCAGGATGCGGATGAAGTTCATCCGCATCTTGCCGCTGACGTGAGCCAACACCCGGTGCCCGTTGTCCAGCTCCACGCGAAACATGGCATTCGGCAAGGGCTCGACCACCGTACCCTCCACCTCGATGGCGTCTTCTTTGGCCATCTCAGCCTTGCCCGTTGCCCGGGCGGCTGGTCAGGATCGATGGTCCCCGTTCGGTGACGGCCACGGTGTGTTCGAAGTGCGCGGCCAGGCTGCCGTCCGCGGTGACAGCAGTCCATCCGTCGTCCAGGATGCGCACGTCCCAGCTCCCCATTGTCACCATGGGCTCGATGGCCAGCACCATGCCCGGCTTGAGCTGGGGGCCCCGCCCTGGCTCGCCGAAGTTTGGCACCTGGGGCTCCTCGTGCAGCGCCCGCCCGATGCCATGACCGACGAAGGCGCGGACCACACCGAGGCCGTGAGCCTCAACGTGCCGCTGCACGGCGTGCGAGACATCGGAGAGCCGTCGTCCGGGCCGGCACTGCTCGATGGCGAGCTCCAGACTCCGTCGGGTGACCTCGAGGAGGCTCTCTACGGGAGACGGGACTTCCCCGATGGCCATAGTGAACGCGCAGTCGGCATAGTACCCGTCGACGATGCAGCCCAGGTCCAGACCGACGATATCACCTTCCTTAAGGTGCCGCTGGGCCGAGGGAATGCCGTGGACGATCTCCTCGTTGATGGAGACGCACACCGACGCCGGAAAGCCGCGGTAACCCTTGAAGGCCGGCTGGGCGCCCCGGCGCGTGATGAAGGCCTCGACGTTCTCGTCGATCTCCAGCGTCGACATCCCGTTCTTGACGCTGTCCCGCAGATACTCCATGAGGTCGGCCAGGATCTGGCCGCCCTGGCGCATGATCTCGATCTCCCGAGCCGACTTCAACACGATCACGGCCGGGCTGCCCCCACCGCCTGTCGGATGCTGTCCCGGATGGACTCGATGACGCCCTCGCCAGGCACCCGCGTCAGCAGCCCGCGACGCCGGTAATAGTCGAGGAGGGGGGCCGTCTGCTCGGTGTACACCCGCAGACGGGTGCGCACCGTCGCCTCCCGGTCGTCCTCTCGCTGGGTCAGCGCGCTTCCGCAGCGATCGCACACCCCGGCCCGGCGGGGGGGCGCGCCCTCGACGTGATAGGTGGCCTGGCATGTCGGACAGGACCGCCGCCCGGTCAATCGGCGCAACAGCTCGGGCTCAGACACCTCGAAGAAGATCGCCCGATCGAGCTGCTGGCCGAGCTCCTCGAGGAGGCGGGCCAAGGCCTCGGCCTGGGGAATCGTCCGGGGAAACCCATCCAGGACGAATCCCCGCTTGGCGTCCGGCTGAACCAGCCGCTCGGCGATGAGGCCGATGATCACGTCGTCGGGGACTAGCGCGCCCCGCTCCATGTATCCCCGGGCCTGCCGACCCAGCGGCGTGTCCGCGGCCACCGCTTCGCGCAGCATGTCCCCGGTCGCGATCTGGGGCACCCCCCACTCCCGCGCCAGCTCCCGGGCCTGCGTCCCTTTGCCGGCGCCCGGCGGACCCAGGAAGACCAGGCGCACCTAGGACCTCCCGAACGCGCCCGAGCGGGAGCGCGAGCGCTTGAGGAAGCCCTCGTAGTTGCGCATCAGGAGGTGGGACTCCATCTGGCGCACAGTGTCCAGCGCCACACCGACCACGATGAGCAGGCTCGTGCCCCCGAAGTAGAAGGGGACATTGAACCAGCGGATCATGAAATCCGGCAGCACCGAGATGGTGGCCAGGAAGAGGGCGCCGGGCAGGGTGATCCGCGTCAGCACGTGATCGATATACTCCGCCGTCTTCTTGCCCGGCCGCACTCCGGGAATGAACCCGCCGTACTTCTTCATGTTGTCGGCCAGATCGACCGGGTTGAAGACGATCGCCGTGTAGAAGTAGGCGAAGAAGACGATGAGGGCCATGTAAAGGACGGTATAGGTGAATCGCCCCGGGCTCATGGCATCCGCGATCGTCCGCATCCATGGATGGGGCATGAAGTTGGTGAGGGTGGCGGGAAACAGGATGAGGGATGAGGCGAAGATGACCGGGATGACTCCGGCCGTATTGATCCGGAGGGGGATGTGCGTGGACTGCCCCCCGTACACGCGCCGCCCGACGACCCGCCGGGCATACTGCACCGGGATCTTTCGTTGTCCCTCCTGCATGAGCACGACCGCCGCCGTCACCGCCAGCATGAGCGCGCAGAGGCCGAGGAACACGAACAGCTTCATCTCGCCGGTGGTGATGAGCGTGTAGGACGCGGCGATGGCCGAAGGCAGCCGGACGACGATCCCGGCGAAGATGATGAGCGAGATCCCGTTGCCGATACCCTTCTCGGAGATCTGCTCGCCGATCCACATGATCAGCGCTGTGCCCGCGGTCAGGGTGAGCGTGGTCAGGAGCCGGAAGCCCCAGCCGGGGTACGGCACGATAGGAGTGCCAGTGGGAGTCGGCATCCGCTCCAGACCGTAGGCGATCCCGAGGGCCTGGACGGTGCTGAGCACCATGGTGCCGTAACGGGTGTACTGGGTGATCTTCTTGCGACCGGCCTCTCCCTCCTTGGCCAGCCGTTCCAGGGTGGGGATCACCACGGTGAGGAGCTGCAGGATGATCGAGGCCGAGATGTAGGGCATGATCCCCAGCGCGAAGATCGACAGCCGGCGCAGGTTGCCGCCCGAGAAGAGATCGACCATCCCCAGCAGCCCCTGCTGCATCTGGTCGAAGAACTGCGCCAGCACGTGGCCGTCGATGCCTGGTGTCGGCACGTGGGCGCCCAGCCGGTAGGCGATCAGCAGCCCGGCGGTGATCAGCACCCGGCGCTTGAGCTCGGGGATCTTGAAGACGTTCTGGAAGCTCTGCAGGCCCTCGATCACGGCGTCGCCGCTCCGGGAATGATGAGCTCCACCCGTCCCCCCTGCCCCTCGATCTTGGCGCGCGCCGACGCGCTGACCGCGTGCACCCGGAGCGTCAGGGCATGGGGTACGTCGCCCACCCCCAAGACCTTGACCCGACCCCGGCGGGCCGGCTTGATGAGGCCGGCTTGGGCCAGACCGTCCGGATCGACCGTCGCGCCGGCCACGAAGCCCGTCAGGGCTTTGAGGTTGACGACGGCGTACTCCTCCTTGCCCCCGTAGGGCAGGAAGCCGCGCTTGGGCAGCCGCCGGTAGAGCGGCATCTGCCCGCCCTCGAAGCCGCCGGCCTTGCCGCCACCCGACCGCGCCTTGTGGCCCTTGTGGCCCCGGGTCGAAGTCTTGCCGT
Organism: Candidatus Methylomirabilota bacterium; assembly: GCA_035457825.1. Lineage (GTDB taxonomy): Bacteria > Methylomirabilota > Methylomirabilia > Rokubacteriales > CSP1-6 > 40CM-4-69-5. Next base: position 9,151 of record DATIAY010000066.1, on the reverse strand, counting down.
GGCCGGAGCCCGGCCCACGCCCGATCCGTTTCCGCGGCTTCCTGGCGCCCGGCGCCGGACGCAGCTCCTCAAGCCTCATGGGTCACCTGCAGCACATGCGGCACCCGGGCGATCATGCCCCGAATAGTCGGCGTGTCGTCCTGGACGACCGTCTGGTCGATCCGCCGCAGACCCAGGGCCAGCACGGTGGCTTCCTGCTTGGGCGAGAGCCCGATGATGCTGCGCGTGAGCCTGAGCCTAACCTTCTTTGCCGCCACCGGCGTTCTCCTCCCCGGCCCCGCCGCCGTCACCCCGTCTGCGGACGGCGTGCAGGTCCTGGATGCGCCTGAGCTTGCGGAGCGCATCCATGGTCGCCTTGAGGACATTGTGCGGGTTGTTCGAGCCCAGGGTCTTGGTGAGGATGTCCTGCACGCCTACCGCTTCCAGGATCGGCCGCACTGCTCCGCCCGCGATGACACCGGTACCGGGCACTGCCGGCTTGAGGAATACCCGGCCCGCCCCGAAGTGTCCGGTGATCTCGCAGGGAATCGTGGTCTCCCGGAGGGGGACGAAGATCAGATCCTTCTTGGCGTGCTCTACCGCCTTGCGGATCGCCTCGGGTACCTCGTGGGCCTTGCCCAGACCCACGCCGACGTGACCACGACCATCGCCCACCACAACGAGCGCCGTGAAGGAGAACCGCCGTCCACCCTTGACGACCTTGGCCACCCGGTTGATGGACACCACCCGGTCCGCCAGCTCGAGCACGCTCGCATCGATCCTCGGTTCCGCCACCAGATTCTCCTCGAAGCCCGCTCCGACCTAGAAAACCAACCCGCCGGCACGGGCCGCATCGGCCAGTGCCTTGACTCGTCCGTGATACTGGGCGCCACCCCGATCGAACACCACCCGCGCGATCCCGTGGGCCCGGGCCAGTTCAGCCAGCGCCTGACCCACGGCTCGGGCGGCGGCTACGTTGCCGCCGCTGGCATGCTGGGCCCGGAAGGCCTTGCTCCGGCTGTCTGCGGCCACCAGCGTGCGACCGGCGCCGTCGTCGATCAGCTGGGCGTAGATATGGTTCAGGCTGCGGTACACCGCCAGACGCGGCCGCTCGGCGCTGCCGCTGACGTTGCGGCGCAGTCGCAGGTGCCTGATGTCACGGGCGGCACGACGATCCTTGGTGATCACTTGGCACCTGCCTTTTTGCCGACCTTGCGCCGTACCACCTCACCCGCGTACCGGATGCCCTTGCCCTTGTAGGGATCGGGATTGCGCAGGGCCCGTAGCTTGGCGGCGGTCTGCCCCACCAGAGCCTTGTCGGGGCCGCGCACAGTGATGAGCGTTTGCTTGTCGATTTCCGCGGTGATCGTCTCCGGCAGGGGAAAGATCACTGGGTGCGAATAACCGAGGGCGAGCTGGATGTTCCGGCCCTGCATCTGGGCTCGGTAGCCGATGCCGACGATCTCCAGCTTCTTCTCGAACCCGGCGAGGACTCCCCTCACCATGTTGGCCATCAGGGCCCGGGTGAGCCCGTGCAGCGCGCGGACCCGCCGATCGTCGCCCGCCCGGGTGATCACCACCCGGCCGTTGTCGACCGCGGCCCGGAGCCCTGAGGGCACCGGCTGGGCGAGCTTGCCTTTGGGACCCTCGGCCCGGACGACGTCGCCCTCGATCTGCACTTTCACGCCCTGGGGGATCGGGATGGGTTGCTTGCCGATGCGTGACATGGTGCCCTCCCTACCACACGTAGGCGAGCACTTCGCCACCGATCTTGTGGCTACGCGCGTCCCGGTCGGTCAGGAGGCCACGTGATGTCGACACGATCGTCACGCCCATGCCGGCCAGGATGGTCGGGATCCGATCGTGGGTGACGTAGACGCGGCGGCCCGGGCTGGATACGCGGACGAGCCCCGAGATCATCTGCTCGTTGGCCGGCCCATACTTGAGGTAGACGCGCAGCGTTCCCTGCTTGGTGTCATCGAGCACCCGGAAGTTCTTGATGAACCCCTCGGTCTTGAGGATCTCGGCAATCCGGACTTTCAACCGAGAGGCCGGAATGTCGACCTTCTCATGCTCGGCCCGGCTGGCATTACGGATGCGGGTGAGCAGGTCGGCGACGGGATCGCTCTTCATCGGCGCCTCACCAGCTGGCCTTGATCACGCCCGGAATCTCGCCCTTGAGCGCCAGCTCCCGGAAGCAGAGACGGCACATCTGAAACTTCCGCAAATACCCGCGCGGCCGCCCACACAGCTTGCAGCGGCGGTAGGCCCGCGTGCGAAACCGCGGCGGTTGCTGGGACTTCATGATGAGCGCGGTCTTGGCCATGCTGCCCTACTCCCTGAACGGCATCCCGAGCTGGCCGAGGAGCGCCCGGGCCTCCTCGTCGGTTCGCGCCGTCGTCACAATGTTGATGTCCATGCCCCGCACTTTGTCGACCTTGTCGTAGACAATCTCGGGGAAGATGAGCTGCTCGCGAAGCCCCAGGGCGTAGTTGCCCCGGCCATCGAAGCCCTTGGGCGGCACGCCCTTGAAGTCGCGCACCCGCGGCAGGGCCACGTTGACCAGCCGGTCCAGGAACTCGTACATCCGGGCTCCCCGCAGGGTGACCTTGGCGCCGATGGGAACGCCGGCCCGCAGCTTGAAGTTCGCAATGGACTTCTTGGCCCGCGTCACCACTGGCTTCTGCCCGGTGATGGCGAGCAGATCGGTAGTGGCGAAGTCCAGGGCCTTGGCGTTCTCCCGGCCCTCGCCCACGCCCATGTTGATCACGATCTTCTCCACCCGAGGCACCTCGAACGGGTTCGTATAGCCGCGCTCCTTCATGAGCGCGGGGACGACCGCCGTCCGGAACCGCTCGCGGAGCCGTGGCGGGACCTGGCCCGTTCCGCGGGGCCGGGTCTTGGCCACCGGGGCGGCGGGCTCGCCCTTCCGGGGCTGCTGGGGACGGGCCGGTCGCGGGGCCGGGGCCTTCTGAGCTGGAGGCTTGGGGGCCGGAGCCTTCTCTGCCATCACTACCCCTTGTCCATGGGCTCGCCACAACGCTTGCAGACGCGCAGGCGCCGGCCGTCGGCGAGGATGCTGACGCCCGAGCGGGCCGGCTTGTCGCACCGGCCGCACACGAGCAGCACGTTCGAGAGCGCCAGCGCGCCCTCCCGCTCGATGATGCCCCCCTGGCGGAGCTTCTGGGTCGGCCGCTGGTGGCGCTTGACCATGTTCACCTTCTCCACCACCACCCGACCCTTGTCCCGGAGCACGCGCATGACCTTGCCGCGCTTGCCTCGCTCCTTGCCCGAGATGACCGCGACCACATCACCCCGCCGCACATGCACGCCCGGCATCAGATGACCTCCGGCGCCAGAGAAATGATCTTCGTGAACTGACGCTCCCGCAGCTCGCGGGCCACCGGCCCGAAGATTCGCGTGCCCACCGGGTTCTCGTCGGGCTTGATGAGAACCACGGCGTTGCGATCGAAGCGGATGTAGGAGCCGTCCTTGCGGCGGACCTCCTTGACCGTCCGCACCACCACTGCCCGCGCCACCTCGCCCTTTTTCACAGTGCCGTCCGGCGCCGCCTCCTTGACGGCCACGATGACCGTGTCGCCAATGGAGGCGTAGCGCTTGTTGCCGCCGCCCATCACCCGGATACATTGGACTTTCTTGGCTCCGGAGTTGTCGGCGACCTCGAGCATGGACCGCGGCTGGATCATTTATCGGAGCGCTTACCCGGCTTGAGCCGTGGGTGGCCTGTTCGAGGTAGGAGTGGCCGCGTCCGCCCCGGGAACCGCCGGCGTCCGCGCAGTTTCGTTCACCTTTACAATCTGGCGAATCCGCCAGCGCTTGTCCTTGGACATGGGCCGCGTCTCCTCGATCAACACGCGGTCGCCGACTCGGCTCACGTTGGCTTCATCGTGGACCTTGAGTCGCTTGGCGCTCCGCACCACCCGCTCGTAGCGGGGATGCCGATGGACGCGCTCGATCCGCACGACACGTGTCTTCTGCATCTTGTCGCTGATGACCACGGCTTCCCGGGTCTTCCGCTCGCTCACCGCGCTAGCCTTTCTTGCCCGGGCCGGCGCCGCGGCGCCGGCGGGCGGCCGTGCCGCCGCGCGGAGCACGGCGCTTGGTTTCGGACTTCCCGGTGGCCTCGGCCCGGTCGGGACTGGCCCCCACCGTCACCACGCCGGTCACCCCCCGCTCGCGGAGAATGGTGTGGGCCCGGGCCAGATCGCGCCGGGCCTGCCCGATCCGGGACGGGTTCTTGGCCATTCCTATGGCGAGCTGGAAGCGCACGTTGAAGACCTCCTCGCTCAGCTCCCGCGCGCGCTGCCGGATCTCGTCGTCGCTCAGATCGCGCCACTTGACTGCCTTCATCGGCCGCCCTCAGAGGCCCCGAGTCCGCATGACGAACTTCGTGGCGATCCCCATCTTCTGTCCGGCCGTCCGAAACGCCTCCCGGGCGGCATCCTGGGTGACGCCTTCCATCTCATAGAGGATCCGTCCCGGCTTCACGACGGCCACCCACTCCTCGGGGTTTCCCTTTCCCTTGCCCATGCGCGTCTCGGCGGGCTTCTTGGTCACCGGCTTGTCGGGAAAGACGCGGATCCAGATCTTACCGCCTCGCTTGAGACTGCGCGTGAGGGCGACCCGGGCCGCCTCGATCTGGCGGTTGGTGACCCAGCCGGGCTCGAGTGCCTTGAGCCCGTACTCGCCGAACGCGAGGCTCGCGCCGCGCTGGGCCTTGCCCCGCATCCGGCCCCGTTGGGCCTTGCGATACTTCACGCGCTTGGGCATCAGCATTGCGGCTGGCTCACGCCTCGGCCGGGGCCTTGGCCAGGACCTCGCCCTTGAAGACCCAGACCTTCACGCCGATGGTGCCGTACGTCGTGTGGGCCGTGGCCAGGCCGTAGTCGATGTCGGCCCGAATGGTATGCAGGGGCACACGCCCGTCCCGATACCACTCGCGCCTCGCGATTTCGCTGCCCCCCAGCCGCCCCGCGCAGGCAATCCGGATGCCGTCGGCGCCCAGCCGCAACGCCGAGGTCACCGCCTTCTTCATGGCCCGGCGGAAGGCCACCCGCTTCTGCAGCTGCAGGGCGACGTTCTCCGAGACGAGCTGGGCATCTAGCTCGGGGTGGATGACCTCCTCGATGTTGAGGTAGATCTCCTTGGCCGTCCGCGCCTGCAACTCGTTCTTCAACCGCTCGACCTCGGAGCCCTTGCGGCCGATGATGATCCCCGGACGTGCCGTGGCCACGGTGATGCGGACCCGGTTACCCGAGCGCTCGATGTCGATCCGCGAAATGCCCGCGTGGTAGAGCTGATCCTTGATGTGACGCCGGATCTTCACGTCCTCGTGCAGGAGCTTGGCGTAGTCCTTGGTGGCGAACCACCGCGAAGACCACGTGCGCGTCGAGCCCAGGCGGAAGCCGATCGGGTGTGTTTTCTGACCCATCGCCTCTAATCCTTCCCCTTCCCGGTACGCTTGCTCGCGGCCCGGCGCTTGCCCGGCTCTCCGGCGCGCCGCGCTCTGGCTGCCGGCCGGCGCGCTCGGGACTCTGCCGGTTTGGCGGCCGGCGCCGCGGCGGTCCCCGCCGCCGATGGCCGGGGTCGTTCCGGCCGTGCCGCGGGGACGTTCACGCCATTGGTCTCGTCGCTCACACCGATCGTGAGGTGGCTCGTCCGGTGCTTGATGAAGAAGGCGCGTCCCATGGCCCGGGGCTGCACCCGTTTCATCGACGGCCCGTCGTCGGCGATGGCCCGGCTCACCCGCAGGGCGTCCAGGTCGCGGACCTGGTGATTGTGCTCGGCGTTGGCCACGGCCGAGCGCAGCACCTTCTCGATCAGGCGGGCGGCCGCCCGCGGCGTGAACTGCAGCGTGGCCAGAGCCTCGGCCACCGGCTTGTGGCGGATCTGGTCTAGGACCTGACGGGCCTTACGCGCCGACACGCGGATGAAGCGGGCTCGGGCGACAGTCTGCACGAGGCTAGGTCTTCCCGGTCGGCGACGCGGCCGCCTTCTCGGCGGTTCCGTGGGCCTTGAAAGTCCGCGTGAGCGCGAACTCACCGAGCCGGTGTCCCACCATGTTCTCGGTGACATACACCGGGATGAACTTCTTGCCGTTGTGCACGGCCAGGGTGTGACCGAGGAACTCCGGCGCGATCGTCGACCGCCGTGACCACGTCTTGAGCACCTTCTTCTGGCGGGTGCGGTTCAGCTCCTCGATGCGCTCGAGCAGCTTCTCCTCGATGTACGGCCCTTTCTTCAGCGAGCGTCCCATATCGGCTCCTACCTCTTCCGCCGCGTCACGATGTCGCGGTCTGAGGGCCTGGCCCCCCGCCGGGTCTTGTAGCCTTTGGTCGGTTTCCCCCACGGCGTCATCGGGTGGTTTCCCTTCCCCTTGCCCTCGCCACCTCCCATGGGATGGTCGACCGGGTTCATAACGGTGCCGCGGACGGTGGGCCGAAAGCCCAGCCAGCGCGTGCGCCCGGCCTTACCCACGGAGACGTTCTCGTGGTCCAGGTTACCCACCTGCCCCACCGTGGCCATGCATTCGACCGACACCATGCGCACCTCGCCCGAGGGCATCTTCAGCGTGGCGCGGTCAGCCTCCTTGGCCAGCAGCTGGGCCTGCGCCCCTGCGCTCCGGCAAAGCTGGCCGCCGCGACCGGGTTGCAGCTCGACGTTGTGCACCAGCGTGCCGACGGGGATATTCCGCAGCGGCAACGCGTTGCCGGGCAGGATGTCGGCCTGGGGGCCGGACATGACCGTGTCGCCCACCTTGAGGCCGACAGCCGCCACGATGTAGCGCTTCTCACCGTCGCGGTAGCAGAGCAGTGCCAGCCGCGCCGATCGGTTCGGATCGTACTCGATCGCGGCGACCCGGGCCGGAATGCCGACCTTCTCCCGGCGGAAGTCGACCTGCCGCAGCATGCGCTTGTGGCCGCGGCCGCGGTGCCGCACGGTGATGCGCCCGTAGCTGTTGCGACCGCTGGTGCGCCGTTTGGGCCGCAGCAGACTCTTCTCCGGCTCCTGCTTGGTGATCTCCTCCCGGGTGACGTGGGTCAGGTAGCGGCGGGCCGGTGAGGTGGGTTTGAGCGTGCGAATGGCCATGCCTCAGGCCCCCTCGACCAGATCGATCTTGTGCCCGGGCGCCAACTGCACCACGGCCTTCTTCCAGTCGGGCCGGTGACCCTGGTGGCGCCCCATGCGCTTGAGCTTGCCCTCGTAGGAGGAGGTGCGGACGTCGGTCACCTTGACGTTGAAGACCGCCTCCACCGCGGCACGGATCTCGACCTTGTTGGCGTCCGGGCGAACCCGGAACGTCACCATGTTGTGCTCCTCCTTCTGCCGCATGCTTTTCTCGGTCATGATCGGGCGCAGGATGATCTCGCGCGCATTCCGGGTCATGAGAGCGCCGCCTCGAGGGCTAACAGCGCCCCCCGCTCGAACACCGTCCGCCGCGCTCGCAAGAGCTGGTAGACCGACACGTGAGCAGGCGTCTGCACCGTCAGCCAACCGACGTTGCGCGCTGCCCGCACCAGTCCCTCGCCCAGCCGCTCCACCACGAGCAGCGTGGGAACGGCGGTCACACCGAGCTCGGCGAGCCTGCCCACCAACGCCTTCGTCTTGCCGTTGGCCACGTCCACCGTTTCCGTCACGCTCACCTCGCCGGCCGCGATCTTGGCCGCCACCGCCGCCCGCAGCGCCTGCCGCCGCATCGTCCGCGGCATCTGCTGCGCGTAGCTGCGCGGCGTCGGGCCGAAGGGCTTGCCGCCGCCCTTCCAGTTGGGCGCCCGGATGGAACCCTGGCGGGCGCGGCCGGTGCCCTTCTGCCGCCACGGTTTACGCCCGCCCCCCGAGACCTCGCTGCGCCCCTTGGTGTCATGCGTGCCCGCACGGCGGTCGTTGAGCTCACGGGTCACCGCCTGGTGGAGCAGCGGCACCCGGATCTCCACGCCGAAAACGTCGGGCTTCAGCTCGAGCCGGCTCGCCGGCTTGCCCTTGGCCCCGACAACCTCGACGGTCGGCATCACTGTCGCTCGGCCACGGCCCGCTGCTGAGCCCTGGTCGTCTTCACGCTCTTGCGGATCATCACGAGGCTCCCGTTGGCCCCCGGCACGGCGCCCTCGACCAGGACCAGGCCGTGCTCGGCCATGACCCGGGCCACCTTGAGGTTCAGGACCGTGCGGCGCTCGCCGCCCATCCGCCCCGGCAGGCGATGGCCCGGCCACACCCGGGAGGGATCGGAGGAGGCCCCGATCGAGCCCGGGGCCCGATGAAACATCGAGCCATGAGTGGCATCGCCGCCATACCAGCCGTGACGCTTCACCCCGCCCTGGAACCCCTTACCTTTGCTGATGCCGACCACGTCCACCAGCTCCCCGGGCTTGAACAGGTCGGCGGTCACCGTCTGGCCGACCTGGTACGCCTGGAGCATCTCGGGCTTCTCGAGCCTGATCTCTCGGACCACCCGCATGGACTCCAGGCCGGCCTTCTTGAACTGTCCGGCCACCGGCTTGGACACGTTCTTCTTCGTGGGCTCGAAGCCGAACTGGACAGCATCATAGCCGTGCGTCTGGCGGGTCCGGATACCGAGCACGGTGCACGGCCCGGCCTGGATGACTGTCACCGGAAGGTGGCTGCCATCGTCCCCGAAGACCTGGGTCATTCCGACCTTTCGCCCGATCAGCCCCTCTTTGCGCGCCATGTGCCGGATTCTCTAGAGCTTGATCTCGACGTCGACGCCGGCGGGCAGGTCGAGCTTCATCAGCGAGTCCACCGTCTGCGGCGTGGGATCCACGATGTCGATCAGCCGTTTGTGCGTGCGCATCTCGAACTGCTCGCGCGATGTCTTGTCCACGTGCGGAGAACGCAGGACCGTCCACCGGTTGATGATCGTGGGGAGCAGCACCGGCCCGGAAATCCGCGCCCCCGTCCGGCGGACGGTCTCCACGATTTCCTTCACCGAGCGGTCCAGCAGGTGATGATCGTAAGCCTTGAGCCGGATGCGGATCTTCTGGTCGGCGGACAGCGTGGCCATGGTGCTACTCGAGGACCTCGGTCACCACGCCCGCCCCCACCGTGCGCCCCCCCTCCCGAATGGCAAACCGCAACTCCTTCTCCATCGCCACCGGCGTGATCAGCTCGATCGTCCCCGCAATGTTGTCCCCCG
>DATIAY010000065.1:0-15677 GCA_035457825.1 Candidatus Methylomirabilota bacterium | reverse complement strand
CAGTGACGGCGGTGCTCGCGTGCAGCTTGATCGAGTTGTGGCGGTCGACCGGGAATGAGACGGTCGCGCCCAGGCGCGTGTTCTCTTGGCGATCGTCGCTCCTCGCATCATTAAGGGTCGTGCGGCCGCCGAAGTAGTACGTGCCGTCCAGCGCCGCCCAGATCCCGAGCGGAAGGCTGTAGATGAGATGCCCCTGCACGGAGTAGAGTGGATCCTGCTCCCGGGTCTGATCCCCAAGAAACTCATTATTGTCGGTATAGAAGGTGACGCCGGCCATGAGCTCCAGGGTCGACGGTCCCCAGGCCTTGGAGACGCCGAGTTCCGGCTTCACTGACCAGCGGTTGGTGCCGATGTTCACGAGCTTGTCGGAGTCGTACTGGCCGAGAGGGACCGACACCTGCAGGCTGGCCCCGATGATGAGGTCCTGGTTGTAGTCGGCGAACTCCTTCAGCGAGAGGGCGGGAGCCCCGTAGAAGTTGACCGAGAGCTGGAGCCTGGGGTCACCGAGTCCGGACACCTCGCGCTCTCGCGGCTGTCCGGCAAACTCGGCTGTTCCCGACAGCCAGGCGTAGGCACCACAGCGGCGAACTTTCCCGAGAGGCCCCAGAGATCCAGCGCGCGGGCGTAGCCGAGGAAGGTCTGGTGGACCTGGATGTCGGCGTTCGTCAGCGGAACCGAGGGATCATGAACGCCAGGGATTGCGCCGAGGTTCTCAGATCTCCTCGAACGCGGTGATTCCATCATGCAATGCCAGCCTGGCGTCCCGTGAGATCTGGACCGCCCGAGTCAGACCGCCGCTGCGGCATCCTCCAGACGCTGGTCGGCGGTGAGGAGCTCGAGACCTTCGATCCGCCGCCGCGCCACGAGGAAGGTCGCCAGATGAAGGGCGTCGAGGGCGCGAAGGCTTCGGTCCGGAGCGACGTACGATGCCAGCTCGCAGACTGCTGGGGTCAGCTCCCACAGCTCGCAGCGGCGCCAGAGCGATTCAAGCTCGCGCTGCCCATCGGCGAGGCGGGCTTCGGCCACGCCGCCCTGGCGTCGGAGGCGAAGGATGACGCGGGCCGATTCCACAAGGGACAGGCGGGACGTTACGAGCACGGGCGCCGTCGCGATGCGGGCCTCGATCTCCGGCGTCGTTCCGCGCTCGATGGTCGCCCGCAAAGCGACGGACGTGTCGAGGTACAGGGGCGCGTGCCGGGGCATGAGCCCGCTCAGCCTCGGTCCTGCCTCACCTCGTCGAGTAGGCTCTGGGCTGTCCCGGACGGAAGCCCCAATCCGTGACTGTGCCATGACCAGCGGCCTTTGGGCTGGGCGGCCCGGGTGAGCTCGCCCGACGCGGCGAGCGCCTCCAGGACGTCCTCCAAGGCACCGGCAGCGGGTGCCTGGCGCCGAGCCGGGCGCAGCTCGGCGACGACCTCGTCTCTCTCGGTGACCAGCACGGTCTCGCCAGCCTTGGCCAGGCGGACATACTCTGAGAGCCTGGCCTTGAGCTGCTTGATGCCGACGACTTTCATGTCGCCATGGTAGTCACCTGTGGTCACCCTGTCAATTCGTGATTATGATAGCCGGCCACGAAGCTGTGCTCGGCGACTTCGGCGGCGCCCGCTTCGTGGAGGCGGGGGAAACACTCACCTTCTCCCATGACGGGAACCGGTTCAGGGTGTTCGCCGAGGGGCTCGACGGCCACGTGCGCGGGCCCGCGAACTGTTGGCCGAGCAGCGCCGACCGCGCCCGTGACGCCGAGATCACGGGCGACATCCTGAACCTGCCGCCCGGCGCCCTCGGCTACATCGTGACGGTCGTCGCCAAGGCTCCCCGGGGCGTCCGGAAAGGCTCCCTGGTCAGGCGTGGTGGTGGCCGGTCAGGTAGTGGGCCCGCAGGAGATCGGCGCCGAAGCTGTTGCGGGGGTCGTGCCACACGGAGTGGATGTGGTTGGCGTCGTTCTGGGTGTTGTCGTACTCGATCAGCACCGTGGGGCCGTGCAGGCGATAGTAGTGGGGCCGCACGGGATCGATCGGGCCCGCCCAGGCGAAGTGGATCCGCTCGAGGCCGGCCTCGCGGATCGTGCGCAGCTCGTGCTCGGCGATGTCGGCGCGCATGTTGCGCGCGTACGTCTCGACGAGGCGCAGGGCCAGAGCGCGCTGTTCGGCGCTCATCTCGCCGAGCCCGATGCCGGCCGGGGCCTTGAGATGCTCGATTCGCCCCGGCCCGCTCACGATATCGCCGAGCGAGCTCGTGGCGATCATGAGCCGCGAGTGAAGTGATGGACCGAGGCTCTGGGCCAGGGCCAGGCCAAGGTCCTGCTCGTCCTTGAGGGTGCGCAGGTCCTGGAGCGGGCCGCTGGGGACGCTCGCCGGGTTCGCCCCCATGAAGGCCGGTGTCACCGCGACCGGACGCCCGGGCACGACGGTGAAGTTGAGCGAGAGATGATGGCCCTCCAGCCGCCAGCCCCAGGGGCTGGCCGTCCCGGGTGTGCCGAAGATCGAGACGTAGTACTTCTCCGGGTCCCGGAAGAAACCCAGCGACTCGAGCTGTCGGAGGACCTCCTCCAGCCGGATGATATTGACGGCCTTCTCGTAGCCAGCGGCGGAGAGGGCCGACTTCAGCAGCTCGTGGGCCGCCGCGCGCGCGGGTGCCGGCATGTCCTTGAAGGGCAACCCCTGGCGGCGGCGAGGAACGTAATGCCAATTGCGGCGCTGGGCGTCGGCGAACGCGAAGGCCGCGCGCCGTTGCTTGCCGGCCTCCAGCGTGGCCAGGAACGCGCTCGCGGCTCGCGCCATTGCCTCAGGCCCGGCGTCCTCGGCCCCGACCCGCGCGGGGCTCAGGCCGTGGAGCAGCGCGGTCGCCACGGCACCGTGGAGGAGCCGCCGGCGGCCGAGGGCGTGACCCATCAGGGATACTTCACCGTGCAGCCGTAGGCCCGGGTCACCGGAGTCTTGACAGGTTGCCCTGCCATCACCGCCTCCAGCGCCACCCTGACGTAGTTGTGAGCGGTCTGCACGTCCGCCCGGCGACTGGTCGGCCGATCGTCGATAGCGCCCGCGTACATGAGCACGCCCTTCGCGTCGATCACGTACATGTGCGGGGTCACCTTGGCGTCGTACAGCCGCCCCACCGTGCCCCGGGGATCGAGCAGGACGGCCGTCGGCGCGGCCTGGCGCGTCCGGGTGAGTTCGTCAGCCCGGGACGCCGTCACGTGGCCCTGCTCGCCCGGCGCCGAGGAGATCACGGTGAGCCACACCACGTCCTTGCCCCGCGCCTCTTTCTGGAGCGCCTGCATGTTTCCCGTCTCGTAGTGCTTGCGCACATAGGGGCACTCGTGGTTCGTCCACTCCAGCACCACGATTTTGCCGCGGTGGTCGGCCAGGCTCACGTTGCCGCCGTTCGTCGCCGGGGCGGTGAAGGGCGGGGCCGGCTGGCCCACGGTGGCCGCGGCATGGGCCCGACCGCGGGCGGTGGCGAGCGTGGCGGCGCCGGCCAGGGCGCCCGCGCCGATCAAGAGGTCCCGTCGCGTCAGGTCCGTCACACGATCACGCGTCATTCTTCGCTCCTTGTCGGGGAAGTCTCGGTTCATAGCCGCTGGAGGGCCTCCAGCACGATGCGTTCCGTGAGGATTTGTGGGAGCACGTGCGGGCGCTCTGCCCCGGCGCCGTTTGCCGGATAGAGGAGATAGAGCGGCACACCGCTCCGATCGAAGGTGGCCAGCACCCGGGCGATCTCCGGGTCCCGGCGTGTCCAGTCGGCCTTGAGGTAGGCCACGCCCTTGTCCACGAAGCCCGCCGTCACCTCGGAGGAGCGGAGCGCCACCCGCTCGTTCACCAGGCACGTGATGCACCAGGCCGCGGTGAAATTCACGAAGACGGCGTTGCCGCCGGCACGCAGCTCGGTGACCCGCTCCGGCGTGTAGGGCTCCCACGGGATGCCGGTCTCCCCGCGCTCCGCGGGCGCGACGCGGGGGGAGGGCGGGTCACCCAGGGCCGGAAGGCTGACGGCGATGAGCACGCTCAGCGCGGCCACCGCCCGGATGCCCCGCGCGCCGCCGACGGAGTGTCGGGTGGTCTCGTAGAGCCAGACGCCGAGCCCCACCAGCACGAGGCCGGCCAGGCATGCCGCGAGCCCCGCGGGTCCCACCTGCAGGCTCAGCACCCACACCAACCACGCCACCGTCGCGTACATGGGGAAGGCCAGCACCTGCTGCAGGCGCTGCATCCAGGGCCCGGGCCTGGGCAGCAGCCGCGCCCAGCCGGGCGCCAGCGAGAGCGCCAGGTAGGGCAGGGCCAGGCCGAGCCCGAGGGCCTCGAAGACGACCAGCGCCACCGGCCCCGGCTGGGTCAGGGCATAGCCGACTGCCGTGGCCATGAACGGCGCGGTGCAGGGCGTGGCGACCAGGGTAGCGAGCGCGCCGGTGAAGAACGATCCCGTGTATCCCGACCGGACGGCCAGGGTACTGCCCACTCCCGTGACGTCACCGCCGATCGTCACCGCGCCCGACAGCGCGAGCGCCATGACGAAGAGCACGTACGCGAGCAACGTGACAAAGAGGGGCGACTGGAGCTGGAAGCCCCAGCCGACCTGCTCGCCGGCGGCGCGGAACCCGATGAGCCCACCGGCGACGATCGCGAAGCAGATCAGCACACCTGAGGTGTAGGCCAGGCCGTGGCGTCGCATCACCGCGGGGCCACGGCTACCGTGCGCGACCAGGGACAGCGCCTTCACCGAGAGCACCGGCAGCACACAGGGCATCAGATTGAGCACGAGTCCGCCCAGGAGCGCGAGCGCCATTGCCGCGAGCAGGGTCGGCCACGACCACGCCGCGGCGGCTGCAGCGGCGGGCGCCGGCGCGCGCACCACGAAGGCCTGGCGCACGGGACCGGCGTCGAGCCGCTCGGTGATGACGAGCACGCCCTCGACGGGACGGGTGACGGCGTCGGCCAGGGGACCCCGCGCGGCGCTCAGCGTGAGGTTCTGCGGGGAGACGGCGAGCGCCTGGGGCGCGGCGTACGTGATCAACCCCCACTCGAGCGGGTAGAACCACGCGTCCTGGATCCGCGCCGGCTGCAGGCCGGTAGCGGCCACGGTCAGGGTGATGGTGGTAGCGGTTGCCGAGACGGTGACGGGCCACGGGCTGGGACGCGGCAATGCGGCGAGCGTCCGGGCCATCGTGTCACCCCAGCGCCGATCGGGCGCCGGCCGGCCCGCGGCCACCGGCAGCGTCAGCTCGACCGCCCCTTCCTCGGGGATGCACTCCTTCTCGCAGACCAGCCACGCCGCCGCGGCGTGCAGGGTCAGGGTATCGCCCGGGCGCAACTCGGCGGGCGGGTCGATGCGGACCGGCAGCAGCACCTCGCCGCTGTAGCCATAGCTCACGGCAGGGCCGAGGGGGATCCGCTCGGGGGCCGGCCAGGAGATCTCCCGGGCCGTCACGCCGGACGGCAGCGTCCACTCGAGCCTCGTCGGCTCGCCGGAGTCGCCGGGATTCGCCCAGTAGGTGTGCCAGCCCGGCGGGATGCGCTGTCGCAGCGCGACCCAGAAGGGCGCCCCCGGCTGCACACTGGCGACGTCGCTCACCAGCTCGACGTGAACGAGCGGGCTGTTCGAGGACGTCGCCGCGCCCGCCGGCGACGCCAGGACGAGCGTGCCCAGCACCACCAGCGAGGCGGTGAGGTATTCGCAGAGCCGCTTCATCGTCCCCGCCATGGTGCCATCAACGGCCCGCGCCGTCATCCAAAAGGCATTCCATCTCGATGATCTCGAGCGCGGGGTTGGCCGGCAGCCATCGCCGATTTCCAGTCTCGCGAAATCCCGCCTGGTGGTACAGGGCCAGGGCCGCGTGGCTTCCGGCCGGAGCCCACAACCCGAGGCGGCGAAATCTCCGCTCGCGGGCCCAACCGAGCACGGCGTGGAGGAGGGCGCGTCCGACGCCGCGTCGTCGCGAGGCGGGTTCGACCCACATGCCACCGACCCGGCCAGCCTCGCCCCGTTCGTGATCGACGAGCCCATAGGTCGAGCCGCGCACCTGGTCGCCGTCACAGGCGAGGAACATCACGTGGCGCCCGGGCTCGGTGACGGAGCGGGTCAGCTCCTCCCAGTAGGAGGCGGGCCGGGCCGACGCGTCGGAGAACGTTTCGCCGAACGAGTCGGGCGCCTCCCGCAGAGCCCGCAGGCGGAGATCGCGGTGGAGGGTGACCTCATGCGGCTGCAGCGCTCTGATGCCGATCAGAGCAGGGCGGCGATGGCCTCGCCGGCCTCGCGTGTGGTGGCCTTGCCGCCGAGATCGCGCGTGACCGCGCGCCCTTCCTCGACCACCTTCTCGATGGCGCTGACGATGGCGGCCGCGGCGTCGGCGTGGCCCAGGTGCTCGATGAGCATGGCGCCGGTCCAGATCTGGGCCACGGGGTTGGCGACGCCCTTGCCCGCGATGTCCGGGGCCGAGCCGTGCACCGGCTCGAACATCGACGGGTACTCCTTCTCGGGATTGATGTTGCCGCCCGGCGCGATGCCGATCGACCCGGCGATGGCCGGGCCGAGGTCCGAGAGGATGTCACCGAACAGGTTGGAGGCCACCACCACGTCGAACCAGTCCGGGTGCTGCACGAAGTGGGCGGTGAGGATGTCGATGTGGTACTGGGCTGTCTTCACGTCGGGGTACTGTGTGGCCATGGCCGCGAAGCGCTCGTCCCAGAACGGCATGGAGTGGATGATGCCGTTGGACTTGGTGGCCGAGGTTACGTGCCGGCGGCGTCGGCGGGCGCGCTCGAAGGCGTAGCGCATGATGCGATCGCAGCCGCGCCGCGTGAACACGGCCTGCTGCATGGCCAGCTCCTCGGCGGTGTCCTTGTAGAGCCGGCCGCCGATCTCCGAGTACTCACCCTCGTTGTTCTCCCGGATGATGAGCATGTCGATGTCGGCGGGACCGCGGTCGCGGAGCGGCGAGCGCACGCCCCGCAGCAGGCGGACGGGCCGGAGGTTCACGTACTGGTGGAATCCCCGGCGGATGGGGATGAGCAGGCCCCAGAGCGAGACGTGGTCGGGCACCCCGGGCCAGCCCACCGCGCCCAGATAGATGGCCTCGAACGCCCGCAGCTGGTCCAGGCCGTCGTCGGGCATCATCCGTCTGGTCTGGGCGTAGCGCTGGCAGCTCCAGTCGAAGAGCGTCCACTCCAGCTCGAAGCCGAAGCGCCGGCCGGCCGCCTCGAGGACGCGCATGCCCTCGGGCAGGACTTCCTTGCCGATGCCGTCGCCGGGGATGACCGCGATGCGGTGCTTCACGATGCGCCCTCCGCGACGTCGACGACGATCTTGCCGGTGACCTTATTGCTCTCCTGGGCCTGGTGGGCCTCCACGATGCGCTCGAGGGCAAAGCGTGCGCCGATGACGTGCACGAGCCGGCCGGTCTCCACGAGGTGCCCGACGTCCCGGGCGGCCTCGTCCTTGGCGCGCTCGGGCATGGTGTAGAGCAGCACGGCGCGGATGGTGGCGTTCTTGGCCATGAGCGCATAGAAGGGGAGCTTGGGCTCCGGCTCGCCCATGGACGCGTAGGTGGCGATGGTGCCGTTGGTCTTGAGCACTTTGACGCTGACGGGGAGGTTGGCGCCGAAGTCGACGTCCACAATGCGATCGACCCCGGACCCGCCGGTCAGCGCCAGGATCTCGGCCGCGGTATCGCCGGCCCGATAGTTCACGGTGTGGTCGGCCCCGGCCCGGCTTGCGAGCTTCGCCTTCTCGGCCGAGCTGACGGTGGCGATGACCCGGGCCCCGGCCCACTTGGCGAGCTGGACGGCATAGTGACCGACGGCGCCGGCGCCGCCGGTCACCAGCACGGTCTGGCCAGCCAGCGGGCCGTCGGCGAACAGACAGCGATGGGCGGTCACCGCCGGGATGCCCAGGCATGCGCCCTCGGCGAAGCTCGTGTTGGCGGGCAGCGTCACGGCCAGGCGCGCAGGCACGATCGTGTACTCCGCGGCGGTCCCCCAGGCCCGCTGCCATTGCACGATGTAGAGCCAGACGCGCTCGCCCACCCGCGAGGCCGGCACGCCGGCGCCGACCTTGTCGATGATCCCGGCCCCATCCTGGTGCGGAACCACACGCGGGTAACCCATGGGCCGGGAGCCGGCCCGCGCTTTGACGTCGGTGGGGTTGAGCCCGGAGGCGACCACACGCACGCGCACCTCGCCCGGCCCGGGCTCGGGAACCGGCAGCTCACCGATCTTGAGGACCTCTGCTGCCGGTCCGTTTCGCTCGTACCACGCTGCGCGCAATGGCGTTCCTCCTTCCGGTGGCGGAGGCATTCATAACGCCGGGCCGGGGCGTGGTCAAGCCGCGTTAGAATGGCGCCGTGAACACCACCGGTGCCCTGGTCCTCACTCTACTCGGCCTGCTCATGCTCGCCGCCTGCGCCACCTCGAACCCCAGCCCGCCACCGCCGTCGGGTCAACGCGTCCGGTGCCTAAGCGATCCTCGCGAGAAGGACATGCGCCCCCTCTTCCACTTCTTCTGCGTCGAGAGTCCCTGAGCGCGGGCTCCACGCGGGTGGGGCTTCAGAGCGCGGCGACGACCATGATCTCTACCAGGTACTTGGTCGAGGCCAGGCGCGCCTCGACCGTGGCCCGGGCCGGCGTATTCGCGGGGTCCACCCAGGCGTCCCAGGCCGCGTTCATCTCGTCGTAGTAGGCCATGCTGGCCACGTAGACGGTCGCCGACAGGAGCTTGGACTTGTGGCTGCCGGCGGCGGCGAGCACGGCGTCGATCTTCTTGAGGATTTGCTCCGTCTGCCCCTTGGCCGAGGCGACGGGCTCCGCGGACACCTGTCCCGCCACGTACACCGTGTCGCCGTGGACGACGGCCTGGCTCAGACGGGGACCGACATTGAGGCGCTTGATGCTCATGGCCAGCTCCTTTCGCTCAGGTATACGAGAACGCGGCCGTGTATGCTACGCATCCAGAATGACAAGGCGGGCACGATTCGCGGCCCTCGGTGTCGTGGTGGCCTTCCTCCTGGCGCTCACCGTGGCCACGGGCCTGGCCGATCCCAGCTCGCCGGCCATCGAAGAGAAGCGCGAGCCCCCGGCGTGGGCCAGCGCCGACAGCGAGTACAACCGCGGCGTGCGCGCCCGCGTGGCCAGGGACTGGAAGGCGGCCGAGAGCGCATTCCGCAGCGCGGTGGCCCTGCGGCCGGCCTTCCCGGACGCCTGGAACGAGCTCGGCTATGCTCTGCGCAACCAGGGCCGCTACGCGGAATCGCTCAAGGCCTATGACGAGGCCCTGAAGCAGCGGCCGAATTTTCCCGAAGCGCTCGAGTATCTCGGCGAGGCCTACGTCAAGATGGGACGGCTCGAGGACGCGCGCCGAATTCTGGTCCGGCTGCGCGCCCTCGATACGGCGCGGGCCCAGGAGCTCGCCGAGACGATCCAAAAGGGCCAGTAACCCCCTAGAACCGCGACGCCGGCAGCGTGACGTCGGCGCGCGCCCACGCCTTGCGGAAGCGCTCCTCCGTCTGCGCGGCTTCCTCCGTCTTGTTCTGCGCGCGCAGGCTCTGGGCCAGCCCGAAGAGCGACCAGCCGTTGCCGGGGTTGGACTTCAGATCCTCGCGATACACCTGCTCGGCATCGCCGGCGCGCCCGGCCCGGAGCAGCACCGCGCCCAGCGCCTGGCGCACGGGGAAATACCACGGAGGCGGCTCGGTGAACCAGTGCGTGTCCTGCTCGGCCACCGCCGCCCGCAGCAGCCGCTCGGCGGAGGCGCCGTCGCCCGCCTTGGCGGCGATTTCTCCGGCCAGGACATTAGCCGCCAGCTGCAGCATGTTCTTGGTCCGGAAGAAGAAGGCGGTGGTGCGCTCGGGCGGCACTGGCTGCAGCACCTTCTCCAGCTCGCCCAGCTCCCGCCGGGCCTCGGCCGCCTGCCCCTTGGCGTTGAACGCCATGCCCCGCGCATAGTGCCACACCCCGCGGGTGTAGAGCCACTCCGGCGGCGGTGGCGGCTGGCGGAGCACCTCGTCCCAGCGACCGAAACGGACCAGCGCCACGATAGGCGCCACCGGGGCCGTCTCCATGTCGGGCATCTCCTTGATCATCGCGGGCGATGCCGCCGCCGCGAACTCCTGCGCCGCGCGCAGCGTCTCCGCGCTCCGCCCCTGCATGGCCGCGGCGTGCCAGATGAAGTCGATATTGTGCGGATGATAGAGACCCCGGTAGATCGGGCTGGGGGTGGCCGTCTTGAAGTACTGCCGGTCCGCCTGCACGGCGGCCGAATTCACGGTCACGGAGTCGACGTACCGTCCCACCCGCCAGTAGATGTGCGATGGCATGTGGACCATGTGGCCGGCGCCGGGCATCAACGGGAGCAGCCGATCCGCGGCGCCTTCCGCCCGCTGGGGATCCGGCCCGGCTTCGACGGCGTGGATGTAGAGGTGCAGGGCGCCGGGATGGTTCGGATTGCTGGCGATCACTCGCTCGAGCGTTTTCAGGATATCGTCGGTGCCCGGATGCGGCTTGCCGTCGGGGGTCCAGAGATTCCAGGGCCGCAGGTTCATCATGGCGTCGGCGAACAGCGTCTGGGCCTCCAGGTCGTTGGGGAACTGACCGGCGACCTCGCGCATGGCATCGGCGTAGGCCCGGTCGAGCTGCTCCCGCTTGGCGCCGGGGTCCGCCGAGTGTCGCCGGGCCAGGGCCTGGATGAGGGCGCGCTCCGCCGGCGTGGTGGGGGCGGCTCGACGCTCGGCCTCTTGCAGGGCGCTCAGCGCCCGCTTCTCGCGGTCGGCGTCGGTGGGGCTGTTGTAGTTGGAGCCCTCGGTCAGGGCCATGCCCCAGTAGCACATGGCGCAACCGGGATCGAGCCGGGCCGCTTCCCGGAACGCCTTCTGAGCCTCGTGGTGGTTGAACGCGTACACCAGCCGGAGGCCCTGATCGAACCACCGTTGCGTCTGGTCCACCGTGGTCGTGATCCGATAGCTGTAGGCCCCCAGCGAATCGTAGAGGACCGCGCGCTCGCTTCCGGGCGGAGCGCCGCCATGTCCCGTGTCGTGCCGCGGCCCGGTGCAACCCGCGACGAGCAGTAGCATGGGGAGGGCACTCAACCACCGTCGCTTCATACGGTCTGGCTCCTTTCTGAATCCATGTGAGAGGACGAGGCGTTCCCTCCGGCGTGACCCGGCGCCGCGTCGTCCCGTCGCTATACCATAATGTCGCCACCGTTCGGACAGAGCGTCTGACCGGCATCGTAGCTGGAGTCGTCGCAGGCCAGGAAGACCGCGGTGGGCGCCACCTCGTCAGGCAGTCCCAGACGGCGCAGCGCGAAGATGGCGTTCTTCTCCTGGCGGAACTCGTCGGTCGCCGGCCCCATCAGGTCGGTCTCGATGGGCCCGGGAGCGATGGCGTTGACGTGGACGCCGCGCGGCCCCACCTCACGGGCCAGCGCCCGGCGTGAACTCGATCACCCCGGCTTGGCCGCCGCGTAGTGGGCGTGGTTGGGACTGGCCGGCAATGGCCTTGCTCCCCGCCGCTTCGATCGCCGCCGCCACCGCGAGGGCCTGCGTCTCACTGCGATGGTAGTTGACGGCGACCATCGCGCCCTCGCGGCCGAAGGCGCGGGCGATGGCGGCGCCGATCCCCCGGCTTGCTCCCGTGACCAGCGCGACGCGCCCGTCGAGCTTCCCCATGTGGATGCGGGGGATCATACAGCCGTCCACTCCGTCCACCAACACGTCGGCGGCCCCGTCCCGTACAATCGGGAGCACTGTTGGGGAGGCGAGCATGGACCTCGGCAGCCATCGTCACCGGCGGCAGCCACGGGATCGGGCGGGAGACGGCCCGCGTGCTCCCGGAGGCCGGCGCCCGCGTCACGATCTGCGCGCGGGGCCGGGAAGCGCTGGAGCAGGCCCGCGCCGAGCTTCAGGCCAAGGCCGGCGGCGAGGTGCTGGCGGTCGTGGCCGATATGGCCGTCGAGGCTGACGTCGAGCGGCTGGCGAGTGATGCCAGCGCCCGCTGGGGCGGGTTCGACATCCTCGTCAACAACGCAGGCACGATGTACTCGGGTCGTTTCGCGGCGCTCACCGACGCCGGTCTGCAAACCCAGCTCGACACCAAGGTGTTCGGATTCATGCGGGCGGTTCGGCCATCCGGCCGAGCTGGCCGACGCCACCGCGTTCCTGTGTTCCGAGCGGGCGAGCTTCATCACCGGCGTCTCGCTGAACGTCGACGGTGGCCGCCTCAAAAACCTCTGGTAACACAGGTTGGACGCGCCGGTCGTTGCCCGCCGCGCGAACGGGGAGGTCCAGCTCAATAATCGGGAGAAAGCCATGCGCAAGCAGGTCGTGCACACGCCGAAAGTGCCGCCGGCACGGGTGCCGCTCTCCCAGGCCATCCGGGTCGGCGAGTGGGTGTTCGCCTCGGGCCAGCTCGGTACCGATGTCAAGACCGGCAAGCTGGTCGAGGGGGGGATTGCCGCCGAGACCCGCCAGGTCTGCGAGAACTTGAAAGCGGTGCTGGAGGCGGCCGGATCGTCGCTGGACGAAGTGGTGAAGGTCACCATCTACATGGCCGACCTCACCGAGTTGATGGCGATGAACAACGTCTTCAGCCAGTACTTCGCCATCGATCCCCCGGCCCGCACGACGTTCCAGTGCGCCGCTCTGGTTGCCGGGGCCCGGGTGGAGATCGAAGCGATCGCCACGCGTGATTCTCATGGTACGGAGTCGGGCTGACGCCAGGCATCGCGGGCTCGGGAGAGAGTCTTCGGCCAGGGCGGCGGGTCAGAGTGGTCGATCTGCCCGAAGGCTTCGGGTCTCCCAGGCGAACAGGCTCGCGGCGGTCACCACGACGGCGGCCGCGCCGAGCACGAGCGACGCGTGGATGCCGGTGACGGCACCGAGCATCCCCACGATGACGCCGCTGCCGGCGCGCAGGCCGAGGACGACGGTGTTGAACAGGCCGACGATCCGGCCGCGCGCGCGCGGCGGGGCCAGCATCTGCACGAGCGTCTGGGCCATCGCCGAGAAGGCGACGTTGAACACGCCGGCCAGCCCGAGTAGTGCCACGGCCAGGCCGTAGCGGGGGGTCGCTGCGAACAGGGCCAGGGTCACGGCCCAGGCGCCGGCGCAGGCGATGGCAGCCCGGGCGCTCGGACGCAGGACGTCCAGGCTCTCGAGCAGCACGGCCCCCAGCACGGCGCCCACGGCGTTGGCGGCGAGGAGCGCGCTGTAGCCGATGCCCGCTTCGTCGGCCCCGAGATCGTGCGCATACTCCGGCATCTGCGCCTGAAAGGCGTTTCCCACGAAGAACGAGGTGGCGCCGCCGAGCACTATCATCGTCATGATCCGGCGGTCAGCGCCGGCCTCGCGCATGAGGTCCACCCACTCGGCCAGGCCGGAGTGTCGTGCCGACGACCCGGGTCGCTCGGCGTGGCCGGTATAGGGAATGCGGAGCAACAGAACCGTCAACGGCAAGTAGGTCAGGGCATTGGCGAGCAGTCCTCCCGCCGGGCCCGCCAGCAGCATGAGCCCGGCGCCCAGCGCCGGGCCCAGCAGGAGCGAGAGGTGCCGGCTGCTGGCGTTGAGGCGGACCGCGCTGTGCAGGTTCGCGGGGCCCACCATGTCGTGGATGATGAGCTGCGACGCGGTCCCGCCCACCACGCCGGCCACGCCGTGGACGAGCAGGATGACGACGGCGTGCCAGACTTCCAGGCGATCGATGAGGATCAGCACGCCCCAGGCCACCGTGGCCAGCACGTAGAGGGACTGGGACGCGTGGATGAGTTTGCGGCAATCGTAGCGGTCGGCCAGCGCCCCCGTGTACGCGGAGAAGAGCAGGAACGGCACCCAGTGGCTGAGCACGGCGAAGCCGGCCAGCGTCGGCGAATGGAACTTCTGGAAGATGACCCAGTAGCTGATGACGTGCTCGATGCTGTCGCCGGTCATGGCCAGTAGTACGGCGACGTAGTAGCGACGGTAGTCGCGCACGTGCAGCGCGGCGAATCGCAGCGCGGCGGGCGAGCTCCCGGGGCCCGGCGTGGGCGTCAGGTCAGGCGCGGAATGACGCGCTCGGCGAAGAGGCGCATCGAGCCGAGCACGCGCTCGTGGGGAATCAGTCCGCCGACATTCATCCAGGCCGACAGCGCGGTGACGCCGAGCGCCTCGCGCAGCTCCCGCAGTCGTTCGGCAACGGCCTCCGGCGTGCCATAGACGACGAGCTCCTTCTGGATCTCGTCGTAGCTCAGGCGTCCCAACCGTGTCGCGTCCTCCTCGCGCTGGGTGCCCCCGCGGGCCAGCTGGTCGGACACGGAGCGAAAGAAGTGCATCGTGCTCGTCTCGGGCTCCTGGCGAGCCCGCCGGTCGGTGTCGGCCACGTAGACGGGCACGATCAGCGTCACCTCGCCGCGGCCGGGATGGCCGGCGTCACGCCAGCCCGCGTGGTAGCCGCCGATGGAGCGCTTGAGGTCGCTGATGGACGTGGTGCGGACGGCGAGGAAGATGGGCAGGCCCAGGCGGCCGACCAGCGGATAGGTCTCGTCGGTCGTGGCGGCCACGCGCAGCGGCGGGTGGGGCTTCTGGTAGGGCTTGGGCATCACGCACACGTCCCGAAACTGGAAATACTTGCCCTCGTACGTGAAGCGGTCCTCGGTCCACGCCTTGATCAAGATGTCGAGCGTCTCCTGGAAGCGCTCGCGGCTCTCGCTGTAGGGAATGTTGAAGCCGCGATAGTGGTCGGGTAGCCCGCTGCGCCCCACTCCGAAATCGAGCCGCCCCTTGCTCAGGTGGTCGACGGTGGCCACATCCTCGGCCAGGTGCAGCGGGTGGCTCAGCGGCAGGATCTGCACGGCCAGGCCGATCTTCACCCGCCGGGTCCGCTGGGCGATGGCCGTCGCGATGATGAGCGGAGAGGCTAGCAACGAGCGGCCCTTCTGGAAATGGATCTCGGCCAGCCACACGGCGTCGAAGCCGAGATCTTCCGCCGCCGTCATCTCCGCGAGGGACTCGTCGAAGGCCTGGGCCTCGTCCATCCCGGGCGGACACTGGAATTCGGTAAAGAGCCCGATCTCCACGCTAGGCGCCTGCCTCGATCACGAGCGCGATCGTAGCACACCAGGTGCGTTTGCCCGGCCAGTCGGGTAGTGTAGACGCAATTCTCAGCGCGAGGGGACATGGCCTATGGCCGCCGAGCCTACCATCACCGGTCGCGAGCACTGGACCCACAAGGGTCCCGTGAAGCTCTTTCTCTGGGAGAAGGCCGCCGGCGCGTCGCCGGGTCCGCGGGGCGCGCTCCTGTTCGTCCACGGCTCGTCGATGGGCTCGCAGCCGACCTTCGACCTCCAGATCCCGGGACGGGCGGAGGCGTCGGCTATGGATCACTTCGCGCGGCTGGGCTATGACGCCTGGTGCGTAGACATGGAGGGCTACGGCCGGTCGGACAAGCATCGCGACATCAACTCCGATATCGCCACCGGCGCCGACGACCTGGAAGCCGCCGCCGATTACATCGCCAAAACGCGGGGGGTGGAGTCCTTCCTGGTGTACGGTATCTCGTCCGGCGCGCTGCGTGCCGCCCTCTTTGCCCAGCGCCGCCCCGAGCGCGTCCGGCGCCTGGCCCTGGACGCCTTCGTGTGGACGGGGAAGGGGAGCCCCACGCTGGCCGATCGCCGCAAGCGCCTGCCCGAGTTCCAGAGCCGGAACCGCCGGCCGATCGACC
>DATIAY010000064.1:0-9261 GCA_035457825.1 Candidatus Methylomirabilota bacterium | reverse complement strand
GGCCTGCCGCCGATGGCGTTCCACTTCAACACCAGCGACGCGAACCAGCGGATCGCCGAGGTGCTCCAGGCGCAGCTCAAGGACGTCGGCATCGCGCTCGAGCTGCGCCGGCTCGACTGGGCGGCGCACCTGAAGCTGGTCGACGACGGCAGCGCCGGCTTCTTCCGGCAGGGGTGGATCGCCGATTATCCCGATCCCGAGAACTTCCTGACGGTGCTCTTTCACTCGCGCAACGTCGGGGCGGCCGGCAACAGCTCGCGCTACCGCAACCCGAAGCTCGATCGCCTCTTCGACGAGGCGGACACCATGCCCAGCGGCCCTGCGCGATACAAGCGATACGCCGAGGCCGAGCAGATCGTCCTCGACGAGGCCGTCTGGATCCCGCTCTACCACTACACCAGCCGGGCGCTGATCAAGCCCTACGTGAAAGGGCTGGAGCGCTCGCCGCAATCGTCGGCGCCCGAGTTCCTGGCGCCGCTCAGAAAGGTCTGGCTGGATCGCTGAGCCAGCACACGACGCCGGACGATGCTGGTTGACCTGGGACGCCCCGTCCTGGGTCGTCTCGTCGCCCTCGTCCCCGTCCTCTTCGGCATCACCCTGCTCGTCTTCCTGCTGAACGCCGTCGCCCTCGGCGATCCTGCCCGCGCGGCCATGGGCCAGCGCGCCGACCCCGAGGCCCTCGAGCGGCTCCGGCGGGACTACGCGCTCGATCGTCCGCTGCCCGTGCAGTACGCGCTCTGGGTCGGGCGCCTGGCCCGGGGCGATCTCGGCGAGTCCTTCCGCGAGCAGCGGCCCGTCGCCGAGGTCATTGCCGAGCGCGTCCCGGCCACGATGCGGCTGGCCCTCGCGGCGACGGTGATCTCGATCGTGGCCGGCATGGCGATCGGCGCGCTGGCCGCTGTCCGGCCGGGCTCGCCGCTCGATCACGGGCTGATGACGCTGGCCGTCCTCGGCATCTCCACACCCGTGTTCTGGCTCGGCCTGATGCTCTCGCTCGTCTTCGCCGTGACCCTCGACTGGCTGCCGGTCTCGGGCTACGGCGAGGGCGACTGGGCGCACCTGGCGCTGCCCGCGTTCACGCTCGGGGCGCTGCACACGGGCACCGTGGCCCGCATGACGCGATCGAGCCTTCTGGAGGTCGTCCGCCAGGACTACATCGCGACGGCCCGGGCCAAGGGGCTTCCGGAGTGGCTCGTCCTGATCAAGCACGCCTTCCGCAACGCGCTCATCCCCGTGGTCACCGTCGTCGGCATCGGGCTGGCCGACCTCCTGGTCGGCGCGCCTCTCACCGAGACCGTCTTCGCCTGGCCCGGGCTCGGCCGACTCCTGGTGTCGGCCGTCGGCCAGCGCGATCTGCCCGTGGTGATGGGCGCCGTGCTCGTCTTCGCGCTCGTGTACGTGATCGGCAACCTCATCGTCGATCTCGCGTACCTCGTGATCGACCCGCGCCTGCGACATGAGCGCGCGTCCTGACCGACGTGGGGGCGCGATGGGCCCCGAGCTCCGAACGTTCGGAGCGCCCCGGCCTGGCCGGGGCGCTCCTCTGTCACCCGCGTGATGGCCGCGCGTCCTGGCCCACTGGGCCATCGCGGATTCCTCGCCGGGCTGGCGCTCGTCGTCCTGCTCGCGGGCGCGGTGCTCCTCGCTCCGTTGCTGGCGCCCCACGATCCGCTCGCGGTCGCGAGCGGCGCCGGCCCCACGCTGGAGCGGCCCAGCACGGCCCATCCCCTGGGCACCGACGCGCTGGGGCGCGATCTGCTCTCGCGCGTGCTGTGGGCCGGCCGCGTATCACTGGCCGTGGGGCTCGGGGTCGAGCTGGTGGCCGTCCTCATCGGCTGCGTGATCGGGGTGCTGGCCGGCTACTACGGTGGCGCCGTCGACGCGGTCCTGATGCGCGCCACCGACGTCGTGATGGCCTTCCCGTCGCTCGTGCTGGCCATCGGCCTCATCGCCGTGTTCGAGCGCCCCGGCCTCGACAAGGTGGTGATCGTCCTCGTCGCCCTCGGGTGGACGACCATCGCCCGGGTCGCTCGCGGCACCGTGCTCGCCCTCAAGACCCGCGAGTTCGTCCAGGCGGCCCACGCGCTCGGCGCGGGCCACGTGACGATCATGGTCCGCCACCTGCTGCCCAACGCCGTTGCTCCGCTCCTCGTCGCCGCCACCATCGGCGTGGGCAGCAACATCGTGGCCGAGGCCGGCCTCTCGTTCCTCGGCCTCGGCGCCCAGTCACCCACGATCTCCTGGGGCGCGATGCTCGCCGACGGCCAGACGTTCCTCGCCACCGCACCGTGGGTCGCGGTGTTCCCCGGGCTCGCGCTGTTGCTTGCCGTGTTGGGCGTCAACTTGCTCGGCGACGGGTTACGCGACCTGCTCGACCCGCGCTTCCGGGAGTAGAGCGCCCCTTCGAGCGCTTCCTCGACCGCGCTCCAGGCCCGCGGGCGCCGCATGCTCTCGAGCTGGGTGGGGATTGGCGGCCCGCCGCGCCTTGACAGCCTACCCGGGGACGCATACAGTCGCCCCGCATCTGCTCGGTGCGCGGCAGGTCGCTGACACACCTCGCGCCCGGCGCCGCCGTCCCGCGAGGGCATACGGATCGACTCACGTCCCGGGAGGTGGTCCATGCAGCGACGCAGGTTCCTCGTCAAGGCAGGCGGCGTGCTCGTCTCCGCGAGTGCGGCCGCGACCGTCGACGCTCCCAACGTCATCGCGCAGCCCAAGTTCCGCTGGCGGCTCGCCACCAGCTGGCCGCCGAAGTTCCACCCGCCCGGCATCGCCGCCGAGATGATGGCCAAGATGACGGAGCAGATGTCGGGCGGCCGGCTCCACATCGAGGTGTACGGAGCCGGCGAGCTGGTTCCGGGGCTGGAGAACTTCGAGGCCTGCCGCTCGGGCACGATCCAGGGCGGCCACAGCGCTGCCTACTACTGGGCCGGCAAGGAGCCTGCGACCCAGTGGTTCACGGCGGTGCCCTACGGCCTGAACGCCCAGGGCACCCAGGCCTGGCTGATGGCCGCCGGCGGCCAGAAGCTCTACGACGAGCTGTACAGCGGCTTCAACCTCGTCCCCCGCCGGGGCGGCCCGACCGGCATCCAGATGGGGGGCTGGTTCCGCAAGAAGATCGACACGATCGACGACTTCAAGGGCCTCAAGATGCGCATTCCCGGTCTCGGCGGCAAGGTCGTGGCCCGGGCCGGCGGCACAGTGACGCTCCTTGCCGTCGGCGATATCTTCCCCTCGCTGGAACGCGGCGTGATCGATGCCACCGAGTGGGTGGGCCCGCTCCAGGACGAGCGGGCCGGCTTCTACAAGGCGGCCAAGAACTACTACTACCCGGGCTGGCACGAGCCGGGGACGGCCGGCGAGTTCTTCTTCAACAAGAAGGCCTACGACTCGCTGCCCGTGGACATTCAGAAGGCGCTCGACGCCGCCTGCAACTATGCCGACGCATGGACGCTGGCCGAGCACGAGGCGCAGAACGCGGTGGCCCTCGAGCGCCTGACGAAGCAGCACGGCGTGCAGCTCTACCGGTTCCCGGACCCCGTCCTGAAGGCGCTCAGGAAGCTCTCGGAGGACGTCGTCCGCGAGGAAGCGGACAAGAGCCCGTTCGCGAAGAAGGTGTACGAGCACTACGAGAAGTTCAAGAAGCAGTGGCTGGCCTACTCCGACCTGTCGGAGCGCGCCTACTTCCACATGATGTACGTCTAGCTAGGACGCCGCGTCCCGCGCTGCAGCACGGGCGGCGGGCTCCCTCGCCGCCCGTGACCGGCAGTCCCAGGGGCCTCAGACAGGCCCGCCACGCCCCAGACGCACGACGGCCCCCGGGGATCGCTCCTCGGGCCGCAGTAGGCAATCGTTCCCATACGGTCTCCCTTTGAGGCCAGAGCTCACGCTGCTGCGGTCACTGCCGCGTCCACGCCGAGCCGATCGTCGATGCGGTAGTAGGGGCACAACCGCGCGATCTCCTGCTCGACCACACGCACGATGGCATCGCGCAGTTCGGCGGTGGGCACGCGACCCGTGAGCTCGACGATCACCGGCGATCTTCTGGATCTCGGGACGTGCGCTGTGGGCAACACGGGGACATGCCCCTACTCACGCTGTAGCGCCCGGGAGATCATCGCCTGGAACCGTTCAGCACACGCGTCGAACCTTGAAAGTCTTGCACATGGACCCGACAAATGTCGTCTGACGGCACCGCCTATGCAACTCTGCCTCACCTAAGGGCCCGCTGCGAAATAAGTGGACCAGATCCTATCGCTTGGCTGCGCGGGTGGGAAGGAGGGAGGACGGGCTATGAAGCGGCAGATGCAACATCCTGAGCGCGGCGCCCACGCCCTCGACGCGCGCGGTGATCTACCGATCTACCAGCGCGCGAAGTGCGCGGTCGAGGGCTGCGGGTCGTGCGAGGTCCAGTTCGCGCAGGTCTGGCGCCTGGTCCGGCGTATGGGGCTACTCGTCGCGGTGGGGCGGAGGTTCGGGCCAGGGGCTGGAGGCGTTGACCGAGGCGAAGCCCGCCGCCTTCCGAGCAGCAGGCGGCCGATGTCTTGTGGTTCGCGATCAGTGTCGTGTCACGCGGATGGTGCAGGAGCACGCGGCAGTCGCACAGTGAACGTGCTGCCCCTCCCTGGGCCGTCGCTCGACGCCTGCACGGTGCCGCCGTGAAGCTCGGCAAGACGATGGACGACGGCCAGGCCGATTCCTAGGCCACTTCGGACGCGCCCTGAACCGGGATCGCCCTGTACGAATAACTCGAACATCCGAGGCAGCAGATCAGTAGCGATGCCGATTCCAGTGTCCTGAACACGAATGACCGCATCGTCTCCCTCGCGCTTGACGGAGACGTGAATGGAACCGCCGGCCGGGGTGTACTTGACGGCGTTGCCGAGCAGATTCGCGACAATCTGTTGAAGTCGAACCGCGTCTCCGTTGACCCACACGGTCTCAGCATCAACGGAGAGGGCATGATCCTTGAAGTGATCGGCTGCGTTGAGCGTGTCGATGAGCCCAGCGACGACATCGGCTAGATCACACGGCTGATGTTCGAGGGCAACGACGCCGGTGACAACGATCTTCATGTCCAGAAGGTCATCGACCAGCCTCTTTAGATGGTCCGCTTGGCGCTCGATGGCCTCGCGGGCGCGACTTGCTCCTTCCTCCGAGCTACCAAACTGACGCAGCACGCGAACGCCCGCGACGAGGGTGGTGAGCGGTGTCCGAAGTTCGTGGCTTAGGACGGCGAGGAAGTCGTCCTTCGCCCGGTTGGCCGCGTCGGCTTCCTGTTTCCGCGCTGCCAACTCGGCGCTCTGACGCTCGCTCTGCTCGATCAGGGCGCGGTAGGATGCCCCGATCCACGCGATGATGCCGTCAGACACGATGAAGACGGCCAGCCCCACGAGGTCGATCGGGTTCGCGACGACGAGCGAGCCGGTCAGCGGCAAAATCCACACCCAGGTGAGGACTGCGAGGATGCCGATTCCCACCCACGCCGGACCCAGGCCGCTGAACAGCGCAGTGAACAGGGTCGCAGGGAAGTAGAAGATGTACGGGAAGCTCGGGCCCCAATAGGGGTTCATCGCACTCCGAAGCAGCGAGGGCACGAGGGCGGCCACGACTCCGACAGCGTACCGCCAGCTCCCGGGGGCCCGGAGTCCGCGCAGCCACAGGGCGTGAAGGACTGCTCTCACGAGGCGCGCTCGGTCAAGCGGCCGCTCGGTGTTCGCGGCCATGCCCCACACAGCCCCCGTCTTCCTGGTGGCGAGCGCAAGGTGGAACAAGGCCCGGCAGGCCGCCAAGTAACGAGCGATTATATCCTTGTGGTGCCGCGAGCGCCAACAGCTCCCGGCACTGACAGGCACCGGTCTTGCTACTGCCGGGTCGCGATGGGGCGGCGGTCCGAGCTAGCTAGAAGGTAGGCGGATCCTTTCTCGTGGAGGACGCGAAGGACATCCGCGACGTCTTCACGCTCCTGCTGAAGGCCGAGGACGTCGGCGCTGGTGGCCTGAGCACAATTTCCTCCACGCGTGTCAAACCTGCCCGTCACCTCGCGATCAAGCTGACTTCTGCCGCCCAGCCCCCAGCAATCCACCACACACGAGCGGCACAGGCGTCAGCGACGCGGTGGTGATCGTCTAGGCGGTGCCCCGATCTGCGTCCAGCCTGGCCTGGAGAAGCGGACCTGGTTCTTCCTCGGCCTCGCGTCCTACGAGGGGATCATCCGGGGCGCGGTCAAGCCGGGGTTCATCGCCACGTACGCGGAGGACGTCGACAACCCCGACCCGCTGGTCGACCGTGGGGCCGCTCGCAGGCCGTGCGCGAGGCCCCGGCGGCGCTCGCCAGCTCCCAGGGGTGGGGCGGGCGCCCGCTGCCGACCGTGCTGGGCGAGGACGGCGTGACGTCGACGATCGACTGGGAGACGGTCACGGCGTCCCGGCGTGGGCGCGGCCGGGGGCTGACAAGGGCCGGTACACCAAGGAGGGGCCGCGCCGGAAGCTGCCGGGCACCATCGCCGGCGGCTCGGACGTACCGGAGTGTAGTGATGCCGGCGTCATGTCGGGGCCCCCAGGTCAGTGAAACCCTGCGCGAGCGACCGAGGCGCGCCACGGCTGCGCCGGGGCGTGCCGAGCCGCCCGGGGGCTTGGGGGCCATGTCGGGGCCCCCATGTCACTTGAAGACGAGCCGCGGCAGCCAGAGCGCCAGTTGCGGGAACATGATGACCGCCATCATGCCCACTAGCTGGATCGCGACGAACGGGATGATGCCGCGATAGATGTGTCCCGTCGTCACGTCCGCGGAGGCCACGCCCCGGAGGTAGAAGAGCGCGTACCCGAACGGCGGCGTCAGGAACGACGTCTGGAGGTTCACGCCGAGCACGACGCCGTACCAGAGCGGGTCGTAGCCCATCTCCGTCAGGATCGGGGCCAGGACGGGGAGGTGGATGAACGAGATCTCGATGAAGTCGAGGAAGAAGCCGAGGATGAAGACGAGCACCATCACGCTGCCGAACACCACGGCCGGTGGCATCTCCATGTGAGCGATGAAGTTCCGGATGAGCAGGTCTCCGCCCATTCCCCGGAAGGCGAGCCCGAACGCCGTCGCCCCCACCAGGATGATGAAGACCATGCTCGTGAGCCGGACGGTGAGCTGCATGACCTTCTGGAGCATCGCCCAGGAGAAGCGCCGGTTCGTGACCGTGAGGATCAGCGCCCCGGTCGCACCCACGGCCGCAGCCTCGGTCGGTGACGCGATACCGAAGAAGATCGAGCCCAGCACAGCCACCATGAGGCTGAGCGGCGGGACCAGCACCTTGCTCGCCCGGATCGCCAGGGCCCGGCCGGCGACCGCGGCCCGCTCCGCAGCCGGGATCGGCGGCGCCTGCTCGGGCCTGATGAAGCAGATGGCCGTCACGTACAGCACGTAGAGCCCGGACAGGATCAGGCCGGGGATGAACGCGCCGAGGAAGATGTCGCCGACCGACACCTGCAGGATGTCGGCCACGATGACCAGCACGATGCTCGGCGGGATGATCTGGCCGAGCGTCCCGGACGCGCAGATGACGCCGGTGGCCAGCTCCTTCTGGTAGCCGCGCCGGACCATCGTCGGCAGCGCGATGAGGCCCATGGTGGTCACGGTGGCGCCCACGATCCCGGTGGACGCGGCGAGCAGCGTGCCCACGATCACCACCGAGATGGCGATGCCGCCGGGGAGGCGGCCGAAGACGAGCCCCATGGTGTCCAGCAGGTCCTCGGCCAGTCCGGAGCGCTCGAGCGTCACCCCCATGAAGACGAACAGGGGCACCGCGGTCAGCGTGAAGTTCGTCATCACGCCCCAGACGCGGAGGGGAAGCAGGTTGAAGAAGTCGATCCCGAAGGCGTAGAGCCCGAACGCGAAGGCCGTGCCCGCGATCGTGAAGGCGATGGGATAGCCGACCAGGATGAGCGCGGTGAAGATGACGAACATCCAGAGCGGCATGAGGTCGTAGGTCACCGCGGCGCCTCCTGCCCCATCACCCGGTAGAAGTTCTTGATCGTCTCCGAGATCCCCTGGATCCCCAGGAGGAAGAAGGCGAGGGGGATGACCGCCTTGAGGACGAAGCGCCCGGGGATGCCGCCGGGGTCCGGTGAGCCTTCCAGGTCGGCGAGCGACGCCCTGACGAAGGGGATCGAGGTCCAGATGAGCAGGAAGGCGGTCGGGAAGAGGAACAGGATCCCCCCGAAGAGGTCGATCCAGGCCCGGGCCCGCGGGGAGAGGCGCACGTAGAAGATGTCGACCCGGACGTGGCTGTCGAGGAGATGGGCGTAGCCGGCCGTCATGAGGAACATCACGGCGAAGAGGTGCCACTCCAGCTCCTGGATGAAGACGTACGTGATGTTGAAGAGGTAGCGCATCACGACGTCGTACGTCACGATGGCCACCAGCAGCAGCGCCAGCCAGGCCGACCAGCGGCCCACCCGCTCGTTGACCGCGTCGATGGCGCGCACCAGCGCGAGCACGACCACCGGCGGGCGCGCCGCGGTCGCGTGGGGCGTCACGCGGGGCAGCCGGCGGGAGCGGCCGAGGCGCGGGAGGGAGCCACGCGCGGCATGCTAGCCCGGCCGCCCTCCCGCTTCAAGCGCCTTGGTCAGATGTACACCGCCTTGAGCTGGGCCTCCGGATAGCGCGTGCCCGCCGCCGCGCCCGCCGGCACGGCCTCGCCGACCCGCCGCACGTCCTCGGGCGTCAGCTTGACCTTCATGGAGTTGACGTTCTCTTCGAGCCGGTCCTTGCGCTTGGTGCCGGGAATGGCCACGACGTCGTCGCCCTGGGCCAGCAGCCACGCGAGCACGAGCTGGGCCGGCGTGCAGCGCTTCTCGGCGGCAATGGCCTCGATGCGCTTCACGAACTCCACGTTCTTGGCGAGGTTCTCCTCCTTGAACCGCGGATGCTCGCGCCGCCGGTCACCCTCGGGGATGTCGGCGACCTTGTGCACCTGGCCGGTGAGCAGGCTGCGCCCGAGCGGGGAGTAGGCGATGAACGAGATACCGAGCGGGCGCGTGGTCTCCCGCGTTTCCTCCGCCTCGGTGCGGTAGAGTAGCGAGTACTCCGTCTGCACAGCCGTGATCGGGTGCACGGCGTGGGCGCGCCGGATGGTGTCGGGGCGCGCCTCGCAGAGGCCGAGGAAGCGCACCTTGCCCTGCTCGACCAGGCGCTTCATGCCGCCCACGGTCTCCTCGATGGCCACGCCGGGATCGACCCGGTGCTGGTAATAGAGGTCGATGACGTCCA
>DATIAY010000063.1:0-36958 GCA_035457825.1 Candidatus Methylomirabilota bacterium | reverse complement strand
CTGGACGCTTCCGGGCGCAAGCTCTACTACATCGGGATCGACAAGGAAGCGGTGGACAAGGTCAACGCCAAGTTCGGCACGACCTATCTGACGATCACCATTCCGGCGGGGACGCTCCCCCAGCGCAGTGAGCCGCTCTTCGTCGGGGTAGACCGCGGGTACACGGCCGCGCATCCCGAGATGACGGAAGAGATGGGCTATGAGCTGATCAAGACCGTTGCCAAGCTGGTCCCCCAGATGGCCGCCGCCCATCCCTTGTGGAAGGTGTCCAATCCCGAGCTGATGGTGAACGGGCTGACCGAGGAGAATGCGCATCCGGGCGCCATCCGAGCCTACAAAGAGCTGGGGTGGTGGGAGCTGCGCACGAAGTCCCGTGCCGTGACGTACCCCAAGTAAGCGAACCGTCCCGACCAGCGCCGGCTGCGCGCTGATGAGCTCGTTCGCGACGACGATCGCCGTGCTGGACCGGATCTTCTTTGCCGGCGCCGCGGCCCTGTCCGTCTACATGGCGATCTCGACCTTCGTCTTTCTCCAGCAGTCGCCGCGCCACTACGCGACGTTGATCTTCGCTCTACTCGTGCTGTCGGGGCTCCTGGCCCTCCGCGACGTGCTCGCCGAGGGTCAGACCCACCGCGGCCTGCGCTTCAAGATTCGCCTGACCCTGGCCGGGTTCGTGCTCGTGGGCGGGGCCTGGTCCGTCGGCTATATCGGCCTCAACGCCGATCGGTTGCAGCTGGAGCAGCCGTTCCTCAACCAGCGCGACGTCCTCGTCGGCGCCGTGTTCCTGGCCGCCCTGCTGCTGGCCAACTGGTTCCACTGGGGCGGGGTGCTCACCTCGGTGATCGGTGTGGTCATTCTGTATTTCTTCCTCGGCCATCTCATCGAACGTCCCCTCCTGCTCAAGCACCCCCATTACGAGGTGGCCTTCGTCATGTCCTACATGGGGATGAACACCACGGAGGGGGCGTTCGCCTACCTGGCCGACGGGGTGGAGAAGCTTTACTTCCTGGTGATCTTCGCCGCGGTGATGATCGCCTGCGGCATGACCGGGCTCGTGACTGAGCTGGGCAAGGCCGTGGGGCGGTACGTGCGGGGCGGGGCCGCCTTCCCGGCCATCGTGGGCAGCGCGCTGGAGGGTATGGTGATGGGCGCCGCGGTGACCAACGTGGTCATGAGCGGCAAGCTGACGATCCCGATGATGAAGCGCCATGGCTTCCGGTCGGAGTTCGCCGCCGCCGTCGAAGTCGCGGCCTCCACGGCCGGGCAGATCATCCCGCCGGTGATGGGGCTGGCCGCCTTCATCATGGCCGCCTTCCTGAACATCCCGTACACCACGGTGGCGCTGGTAGCGGTGATCCCCTCGTTTCTCTACATGGTAGGGGTGACCATCGCCGTCCTGGTCAAGTCGTCGGCCGACCGGCTGCCCAAGCTCCACGAACCGTTTGACCCCGCGCTGGTGTGGCGTCTGTTGCCAGCCTTCGTGGTGCCGGTCGCCATCGTGGTCGTGCTGCTGCTGCAGTTCTACTCGCCTTCCTATGCCGGGCTCTTCGGCATTGCCGCCGCGCTGTTGATCGCTCCGCTCCAGGGACGCTTTCGGCCCCGGCTGGCCGACTTCGGGAAGGCGCTCCATGAGGGATTCGAGGTCACGATCCAGCTCTGCCTGCTGCTCGTCGCCATCGGCCCACTGGCCCAGACCTTCGTGACCACGAATCTGGCCGGGCGGGCCGCCGCGTTGCTCGTGCACGTCGTGCCCGACAACGCCTTGATCATCCTCCTGGGCGCGATGGTCCTCACGCTCCTCCTGGGGATGGGCCTGCCCACGCCGGCCGCCTATTTGCTGGTCGCCCTCACCCTCGGCCACTTCCTGCAGCAACAGGGCGTCAAGCCGATCCCGGCCCACTTCTTCATCCAGTACTTCGCGGTGTTCTCAGCGGTGACGCCGCCGGTGGCGTTGGCCTCGCTGGCCGGGGCCAAGATCGCCCAGGCCTCGTTCGTGGGGACGTCGATCGAGTCGCTCAAGCTCGTCTTGCCGGCGTTCTTCGTCCCCTTCGCCTTCATCTATCACCCATCCCTGCTGGCCTTTCCTCAGGTCTCCTGGTCGCTGCTGGTCGCCATGGCCGGTGTGATCGCGGTGCAGTGGAATGCCTCCGTCGCGCTGTACGGTTTCCTCTGGCGCCCGCTCGGCCGGGGCGAACGCGGCGCTTTCGCGCTGGCTGGCGCGCTGGGCGTGGTCTACCTGATTCGTCCGTCGCCGATCTGGCTGGGAATCACGGTCGCGCTGAGTGCCCTGGCCCTGGTGTGGATTCTGGTGACGGAGAAGACACGCGGGCGAGCCCGCCGGCGCATCCTCAAGCCGGCGCCGGCCGCGCGAGCGCTGGACGAATGACCTCCCCGGCTCGAAGCGATTACGGTTCGCTCTTCGATCTCAGCGGCCGGGTCGCCCTGGTCGCCGGGGGTGGGGGCGGACTCGGCCGAGAGATCGCCAGGGGCCTGGCGGATTGGGGCGCGCGGCTGCTGATCGCCGACCGCGACCTCGGTCGCGCCGAGACCGTGTCGCGTGAGATCGCCAAGAGCGGGGGACCGGCCCGAGCGCTGATGGTGGACGTGACCAGCCCCGACTCCGTGCGATCCCTCGTGCAGGACGTGGTGGCGGTCGAGGGGCGGATCGACGTCCTGGTGAACGCGGCCGGTGTTCTTGAGGTGGCGCCCGCCGTGGATCTGCCCTTCGAGACATGGGGCAAGGTTCTCGACGTCAACCTCACCGGCGTGTTCTTGATGTCGCAGGCGGTCGGGGCGGTGATGCTTCGGCAAGGGCGGGGCAAGGTCATCAACATCGCGTCGGTGTCGAGCACGGTAGCCAATCCCGGCTATGCGGCCTACGCGGCGAGCAAGGGCGGGGTGGCTCAGCTCACCAGGGTGCTCGGCCTCGAATGGTGCCGCCACGGGATCCAGGTCAACGCCATCGGGCCGGCCTTCACCGAGACCGACCTCACGCGCCCCTACCTGACTGCCGACGACACCCGGCGGCAGCTCGTGCTGAGCAAGATCCCCGCCGGCCGCCTCGGCGAGCCGGCCGACCTGGTCGGCGTGGCCGTGTTCCTGGCCTCCGCGGCCTCGGACTTCGTGGTCGGGCAGATGATCTACGTTGACGGCGGCCGCACACTCGGCTAACGAGGGCCCATGGACCTGAGCTACGACGACGTCCAGAAGATTCTCAAGATCATCGACGGTTCTTCCGTCGAGGAGCTGCACCTCGAGATCGGGGACCTCAAGCTCGTGGTCCGCAAGCGGGGGGCCACCGCCGAGGCGACGGAGTTCCGGCCGGCCGCTGCGACACTGCCGCCGGCGCCGCGACCTCAGGCGGCGGCAGCGCCTGGCGAGCAGGCGACCACGCCGCCGGTGCCGCCGAGCTCCCGCCGACCTCAGATCGCCGGGGTAGAGGTCAAGGCGCCGATGGTTGGGACGTTCTACCGATCCCCCGCCCCCGGGGCGCCCCCGTTCGTGGAGGTAGGTAGCCTCATCGATGCCGATGCCACGGTCTGCATCATCGAGGTGATGAAGCTCATGAACTCCATCAGGGCCGGCTGCCGGGGCCGGGTGGCCGAGATCTGCGCGGACAACGGTACGCTGGTAGAGTTCGGCCAGGTCCTGATAGTGATCGAGCCGCTGCCGTGAGCCGGGTGAGCCGTGATCCAGGAGGTGGGGGATGGCCAAGGCGCAGCAAGTAGCGCCCACCCGCGACGCGACCATCGCCATGCCCGGGGCGCCGGCCCGGGTCGCCGGGGCCGGGCGCAGTCGGATCCGTGCCGCCAACGGGCTGGCGTTGCTCGTGTTCGTGCTCCTGTGGGAGCTGATGAGCCGCGCGCTGCGCTCCAACTTCTTTCCTGATCCGCTGGTCGTGGGCCGGACCTTCGTGAGCTTGCTGGTCGAAGGCGACATCCAGGGCCACACGCTTCTCTATCATGCCTACGTGAGCCTCTACCGGGTGTTCCTCGGCTTCGCGGCCTCCTGCCTGACGGCGATTCCGCTCGGAATCGTCCTCGGACTTTGGCGCCCGCTCTACCTGGGCACGCGGATCGTGAGCGAGCCTCTGCGCTTTATCCCGCCGCTGGCCTGGATCCCGCTGGCGATCCTGTTCTTCACGGGCCTGGGGCGTTACGTGTTCCTCATCTGGGTTGGGGCCTTCTTTCCGCTGTTCATCCTCACGATGAACGCGGTCAGCACCGCCAGCCCCCTCTACGTGGAGGTGGCTCGCGTTTTCGGCGCCGGGCGGTGGTTCATCGCGCTGAAGGTGATCGTGCCGGGCGCCCTTCCGCAGATCGTGGGGGCCATGCGGGCGGTGATGAGCCCGGCCTGGATGTGCATTGTGGCCGCCGAGATGGTGGCGGCCGAGCTCATCGGCCTGGGTCAGATGATCTTCAACTACGCCACCCTGCTCAGGATGGACGTCGTGATCGTCGGCATGATCTCGATCGGCGTGCTCGGGCTGGTGCTCAACGAGGGGTTCATGGCCATCGAGCGCGTGATCTTCCGGTACCGGCAAGAGGTCCGACTCTAGGTCGTGCTCGAGTACCGGAACGTCCACAAGGCGTTCGACGTCGACGGAGGCGCGCTGACCGTCATCCAGAACTTCACCGCCTCCATTCGGGAGGCCGAGTTCGTGGTGCTGGTGGGACCGTCGGGCTGCGGCAAGTCCACGCTGCTGCGCATCACGGCCGGGCTGGAGTCGTTCTCCAGCGGCGAGGTGCGGATCGATGGAGCGGCTCCCGATCCACGGGGGCGGGGCCAGCTCGGGTTTGTGTTCCAGGACGCGGCGCTGATGCCCTGGCGGGATCTGCTGTCCAACGTCACCCTGGGCCTGGAGATCCAGGGCGTGCCGAGGCCGACGCGCGAGCAGCGGGGTCTCGAGTTGCTCGGCCTGCTCGGGCTTCAGGGTTTCGAGCACTACTATCCCCATCAGGTGTCGGGCGGGATGCGCCACCGGGTGGCTATCGCCCGGGCCTACATCGTAGATCCCGTGATCCTATTGATGGACGAACCGTTCGTGGCCCTGGACGCGCAGACACGCGAAGGTCTGCAGCGGGACCTGCTGGATCTCTGGCAGCGGCTCAAGAAAACGGTGATCTTCGTGACCCACAACCTCGAGGAGGCGATCCTTCTGGGGACGCGAGTCATCGTGCTCAGTCGGCGACCGGCGAGCATCCGGCTCGACCGCGAGGTCCGGCTGCCCATGCCCCGCGACCCCACGAACCCGGACTTCGTCGCGCTCCGCCAGGAGCTGCGCGAATTGCTCACCTGAGCGAGAGGAGGCCTGTGATGACGACCCGAGGGCGTATTGGACGCATCGCCGTGGTGGTGCTGGCCGGCCTGGCGCTGGTGGCCGGGCTCGTCAGGCCGGCTGACGCCCAGCCGCGCTTCAAGGTCCGGGTGGGTGCCATCACCCAGGACGCGGTGGACACGCTGGGGCCTTACGCCGCCCTCAAGGAAGGTTACTTCCAGCAGGAGGGAATTGAGCCGGTTCTCTCCTACAACATCAACGGGCCGGTCACCCTGCAAAAGATGGTGGCCGGGGACGTGGACGTGGCGATCTCCACCGCGATCGCCCCTTTCTTCCAGGCCGTGGCCAGCGGAGTGGACCTCGTCTGGGTGGCCTCCACCGCCAAGAACAACTCACCCCTGGTGGTCCGTAAAGAGATCAAGAGCGTCAAGGAGCTCGAGGGCAAGCGACTGGGGACTCCGGGCATCGGCACCATCCACGACACGCTGCTCTCGGTCTTCGAGAAGCGGCACGGAATCAAGACCCAGCACGTGTACGGACGCATCAGCGATCTCTTGACCTACCTCGAGCGGGGCGAGATCGATGGACTCATCGCCTGGCAGCCGCCCGCCGAGCTGGCCCGCAAGAAGCTGGGCGCCGTCTACCTGGCCAAGGCCGTCATTCCCGGAGCCGAGAGCCTGGGCATCATCTTCCCCCGCGAGTTCGTCAAGAAGAACCCCGAGGTGGTCAAGCGGTTCGTCAAGGCCCACCTGCGGGGCATCCAGTACTTCAAGAAACATCCCGAGGAGCTCGCCCGGTGGCTGGCCGAGCGTGAGAAGCTCGACCTCGACGTCGTGCGCAACATCGCCCTGGATCGGGACATGATCCTGGGCGAGAACCCGGTCACGGACCGGCCCAGCACCAAGATCATCATCGCGGCGGCGCGCGACGCAGGGAAGATCCCCAAGGCTCTGATTCCCGACGATCGGGCCATCGAGGCGTGGATGGACAAGCACATCGACGAGTCCTTTCTGAAGGAGGCCATGAAGGAGCTGGAGTGGAAGTAGCCGCCTGGTCGCGGCCGGACCTCGGCGTCGTCGACACCACCCTCCGCGACGCCCACCAGTGCCTGTGGGCGACGCGGATGACCACAGCCATGATGCTGCCCATCGCGTCGAGGATGGACGAGATCGGCTTTGCCGCGATCGACCTGATGGGTGCCGTCACGTTCGATGTCTGCGTGCGCTATCTTCGTGAGAACCCGTGGGAGCGCATCCGGCTCATGCGACAGGCCATCGGGCGGACGCCGCTCAATGCCCTGGTGCGGAGCCGGAGTCTCATCAGCTTCGACCTCATGCCCGAGGACGTCATCGAGCTGTGGGTGCGCCGGCTTGCCGCCAACGGGATCCGACGGATCACCGCCTTCGATGGCCTGCACGAGCTCGACAATCTCAAGCCGGCCCTGCGGGCGGCCCGCGCCGAGGGGCTCGGAATGGTTGGGTGCCTGGTCTACGCGCTCAGCCCCGTGCACACCGACGCGCTCTATGCAACCAAGGCCCAGGGCCTGCTCGACCTGGGCGTCGACGCCGTGATGCTCAAGGATCCGGGCGGGCTGCTGACCGCCGAGCGTGTGCGGACGCTGATCCCGGCGGTGCGGGCGGTCTTGGGATCGACGCCCCTGGAGCTGCACTCGCATTGCCCGACCGGTCTCGGTCCCCAGGTGTATCTCGAGGCCCTTCCCCTCGGGGTGGACCTCGTCCACACGGCGAGCTCGCCACTCGCCCACGGTCCCTCCCAACCGCCCACGGAGTACGTGGTGAAGCACGCCCCCCGACTGGGGCGTCGGACCGCCCTCGATCCTACAGCCCTGGCCGAGATGGCCGAGCACTTCCGGCGGGTCGCCACCCGGGCCGGCAAGGCGCTCGGCCAGCCCGCCGAGTACGACCCCTTCCACTACGAGCATCAGGTCCCCGGCGGCATGATCACGAATCTCACGGCGCAGCTCGCCCAGCTCGGCATCGCCGAACGGCTGGACGAAGTCTTGCAGGAAATCGCACGCGTTCGCGAGGAGCTCGGCTACCTCATCATGGTGACCCCCTTCTCCCAACTGGTCGGCACACAGGCCGTGCTCAACGTCCTGGGTGGCGAGCGCTACCGCATCATCCCCAACGAGGTCATCAAATACGCCTTCGGGCACTATGGTCAGCCGGCGGCACCGATCGATCCCGAGGTGATGGACCGCATCGCGGCGTTGCCGGCGGCCCGGCATCTGCACGCGCCCGAGCCGTTGCCCCCGGCCGTGCCCCGTCTGCGGGCCGCCTTCGGCGGATCGATCTCGGACGACGAGCTGTTGCTCCGGATCATGTTCCCCGAGGCCGCCGTCGTGGCCATGCTCGCTGCCGGGCCGATCCCTCTCGAATTGCCTGACACCCGGCAGCCGCTGGTCGATCTGGTGGAGGCCATCGCCAGCCGGCCCGACGTGACCTCCATCCATCTGTCCGGCGAGGGCTCCCGCTCGAGCCGGCGGGTGGGAGTAGCGCCCTGAAACGCGTCCTCGTCGCCAACCGGGGCGAGATCGCCGTGCGGGTGATCCGCGCCTGCCGGACGCTGGGTCTGGAGACGGTTGCCGTGTATTCCGAGGCCGACCGCGGCGCCCTGCACACCCGGCTGGCCGACCGCGGTGTCTGCATCGGTCCGCCGCCGGCGGCGGCGAGCTACCTCAACGTCCCGTCGATCCTCGCGGCGGCCCTGGGTACCGGCTGCGACGCCGTCCACCCCGGCTACGGGTTCCTCGCCGAGAACGCGGCCTTCGCCGCGGCGTGCCTGGAACGGGGGCTGCGATTCGTCGGCCCGCCCCCCGACGCTATTCGACTCATGGGAGACAAGCTCGAGGCCCGGCGCCTGGCCGCCCGGCTCGGCGTCCCGGTGGTGTCCGGGTCCTCGGGGCCCGTGCGCTCGGTCGAGGATGCGGCGGCGATCGGCTACCCGCTGTTGCTCAAAGCCTCCGCGGGCGGCGGCGGTCGCGGCATGCGCCTGGTGCGTAGCGCGGGCGAGCTCGGCCCGGCGATCGAGCGGGCGGCGTCCGAAGCCCGGGCCGCTTTCGGCGACGGCACGCTCTACGCCGAGCGATATCTCGAGCAGGTGCGGCACGTCGAAGTCCAGGTGCTCGTCGACGCGCGCGGCGGTGTCGTCCATCTGGGCGAGCGGGACTGCTCCCTGCAGCGACGCCACCAGAAGATTTTGGAGGAGGCGCCGTCGCCGGTACTGAGCCCTTCACTGCGGCGGGACCTCACCGAGGCCGCGCTCGGCCTGGTCCGGGCCGTCGACTATCAGGGCGCTGGCACCGTGGAGTTCGTGTTCGATCCGGCCGCCGAGCGCTTCTACTTCATCGAGATGAATACCCGCATCCAGGTCGAGCATGCCGTGACGGAAATGGTCACCGGCTTGGATCTGGTCGTTCTCCAACTCCGTCTGGCCGCTGGCGAGCCGCTCCCGCTCGGGCAGGCCGACGTCACGCTCAGTGGCCACGCCATCGAGTGCCGGATCAATGCCGAGGAGCCCGAGAAAGGCTTTCGGCCGTGCCCGGGCACCGTGAGCGTCTGGGTCCCGCCCGGCGGCGACGGAGTGCGGGTGGATACCCACATTGAGCCCGGGGCTGTGGTGCCCCCGTTCTACGATTCGCTCCTGGCCAAGATCGTCGCCCACGGCCCGGACCGTGCCTCGGCCATCGCGCGGCTCCGCGAGGCCCTGGCCAGGTTCCACGTCGAGGGTGTGGCCACTACCATCGGTTTTCACCGCCGCCTGATCGACCATCCTGATTTCGCGGCCAGCCGGATTCACACCCGCTGGGTGGAGGAGGAGCTGGCGCGACCAACCGCGCCGCGTGCGCCATGAGGACGGTCAGCTTCATCGACACGACGCTCCGTGACGCCCACCAGTCGCTGTGGTCGACCCGCATGACCACGGCCATGATGCTGCCGGTGGCGCCGATCCTCGACGGTCTGGGGTTCGAAGCCATCGACCTGGTGGGTGGCGCTGTCTTCGACGTTTGCGTGCGCTACCTCAAGGAGGACCCCTGGGAACGCATGCGGATCATGAGCCGGGCGGTCACCCGGACTCCCCTCATCGTGATGACCCGGGGGCAGAGCCTCTTCACGTTCGAGCTCTTTCCTGACGACATCGTCGAGCTGACGGCCCGGCGGATCGCCGCCAACGGCATCCGCTATGTCACACCCTACGACGCGCTCAACGACATGCGTAACATGATGGTGCCGGTCCGCGCCTCGAAGGCGGCCGGCCTGACCGTGGCGGGAGGCGTGGTCTACACGGTGAGCCCGGTCCACACGGACGCCTATTACGCCAGCAAGGCTCGCGAGCTCGTTGCCCTCGGTGTGGACGCCATCTTCCTCAAGGACCCGAGCGGGCTGCTCAAGCCCGAGCGGGTGCGCACCCTGATCCCGACGCTGAGACAGGCGGTCGGGAGCACCCGGCTCCAGCTCCACACCCACTGCCTGACCGGCCTGGGGCCGCTCTGCGCCCTGGAGGCGATCACGCACGGCGTGGACACTGTGCACACCGCCACCTCCCCGCTGGCCCACGGAGCCTCCCAGCCGCCGACCGAGTGGGTGGCCCACAATGCGCGCCGGCTCGGCTTCGACGTGCGGCTCGATGAAGGGGGACTGCGCCCGGTGGCCGATTACCTCCGGTACATCGCCGCCCGTGAGCAGAAGCCTCTGGGACGCATCGCCGAGTAC
Source organism: Candidatus Methylomirabilota bacterium (assembly GCA_035457825.1). Classification (GTDB taxonomy): domain Bacteria; phylum Methylomirabilota; class Methylomirabilia; order Rokubacteriales; family CSP1-6; genus 40CM-4-69-5. The sequence continues at coordinate 26,947 of DATIAY010000063.1, read as the reverse complement.
GATCCCTTCCACTACGAGCACCAGGTGCCCGGCGGAATGATTTCGAACCTCCGCTACCAGCTCGGCGAAATCGGCCTGGCTCACCGCCTCGGCGAGATCCTGGAGGAGGCGTCCCGCGTGCGCCAGGAGCTCGGCTACCCCATCGTCGTCAGCCCCTTCGCCCAGTTTGTGATCACGCAGGCAGTCCTGAACGTCGTCCAGGGCGAACGCTATGCGACGGTGCCCGACGAGGTTCGCAAATATGCGCTGGGTCACTACGGTGAGCTGGCCGCACCCGTGGATCCCAATGCCCTGGACCGGATCACGGGCGGCGCGGCGCCGATCACGGCGCGTCCAGGCGACCTCCTGCCGCCCGCCACCGAGCGGCTGCGTCGTGAACGGGGGCCGTTTGCCTCGGACGAGGATCTGCTCTTGGCGGCGTTCTACAACCCCGAGCAATATGCGAGCCTCCTGGCCGCCCGGCCGATCCGGACCGAGTATCCAGTCGATCGGACACCGCTCCTCACGCTGGTCCGGGAGTTGGCGGCGCGGCGCGAGGTCCACACGGTCAGGCTGGTGATGAAGCCAGCAACTTCGGTCCCTGACGAGACCCGGTAGAGGAGCACGCCATGGCCACGCGCCAGGTCGCTGTCGATCGGGGAGGGGCAACGCTGCCGATCAGCGTCCCCGCCGACACCGCGGTGCTGGAGTACGCAGAGCGGCCGGTGTCCGGCGCCGGGACGGCCCTGGCCGAGGCGGCGCTGGGCGCCCCGCTGGGGCTGCCGCGGCTCGAAGACCTGGCCGGTGCGCTGACGACCCGTCGCCGACGGGTCGTGGTCGCTGTGGACGATCCCAACCGGCCGGTCGCGACCATGCGCATTCTTCTGCCTGCAGTCCTGCGACGACTGGCCGCGGCCGGCATCGCCGACGACTCGATCACGATCATCAGCGCCAACGGAATGCACCCCAAGTTCCTCATTCATCAACTCCGCGCGTACCTGGGCGAGGACATCTACAAGCGATTCGATGGCCGAGTCGTCAACCACGATTGTGAGGACACTGCCGAACTCGTTCAGCTCGGGACCACGACGTTTGGTGACGTGGTCGAGTTCAACCGGTCGGCCATAGAGAGTGACCTCCTCGTATACGTGGGCAACATCGCCGTCAACATCTGGGGTGGCTACAGCGGCACCGGCGTGGTGGTCGGACTGGGGGGCGTGGCCAGCTTGCCCGGCCACCACGGACGCAGCGGCATCGGGCACCCTGAGTCCTGTCACGGCGATCCGCGAACGATGCACTACCAGAAGCGCAAGGTCGCCATCCATGAAGCGATCGAGCGGGCCCGAGGGAAGCCCACCTTCTACGCCGAGGCCATCACCGATGCCCGGGGAGTGATCGGGATCTTCGCCGGCGCCGCCGCCGCCGTCCGCGAACGCGGCTGGCCGGAGGCCGACCGGCGCTTCGTGGTGGACGCCCCGGCCGCCGACGTCGTCGTGGTGGGGCTGGCGCCGGCCTTTCTCTACGGCTCGAGCGACAATCCCCTCATCGCGCTCACCGGTGTGTGTTTCCCATGCCGCCTCTGGCTCGGCGCCCCGCTGCTCCGGCCGGGCGGCGTCGTCATCGGCGTCACGGCCAGCGCCAATACCATCGACCCCTCGACGCATCCGGGCTACGTGGAGGCCATCCGGGCCTTCGCCCGCTCCGGCCGCTCCTTCGACGCCCTCGAGCGGGAAGCCAACCGGGTGGGCCGCGACCCCGAACTGGTGCGGGTCTATCGAAACGGCGGTGCCTACCACCCCTATCACCCGTTCTGGCTCTTCAACGAGAACGAGTACGCCATGCGCACGGCGGGGCGCATCATCATGGCCGGCGCCAAAGCCGGCGAATTCTTCGAGGCCATGGGTGTCCAGGGTTTGCCAACGTTCGAGGCAGCGTGGGAAGAAGCCCGGCGGCTCGTGGGCGACCGACCGCGCGTAGCCGTGCTGCCCACATTCTGGTCCAAACCGCGCATCAAGTTCCGCGTGGCCACCTGACATGGACAGCGGGCTCGATCCGTTCTTTCGACCCCGGGCGATCGCCATCGTCGGCGCCTCGGAAGATTTCAACAGGATCAACGGGCGGCCCCTGAAGTTCCTGCTCGACAAGGGCTACGCGGGCCGGATCTATCCGGTGAACCCCAAGTACGAGACGCTGGCCGGCCTGGCGTGCTACCCGAGCGTGACCGCTATTCCCGGACCGGTCGATCTCGCCATCGTAGCGGTGCCGGCCAGGGCTGTGATGGCCGCGATCCAGGAGTGCGTCGCCAAGGGCGTGCCGAGCGCCGTCGTCTTCAGCTCGGGATTCGGCGAGATGGGTGAGGAGGGACGGCGGCTCGAAGCCGAGATCGCCGAGGCCGCTCACCGAGGCGGGCTCCGGCTCTGCGGCCCCAATACGCTGGGTTTCATGAACACCTTCGACCGGGTGCTGGCCACCTTCAGCCAGGCGGGGGAGGGGGACACCCCGCCGGGTCCAGTGGCCTTCGTCACCCAGAGCGGCGCCTTTGGCACGGCCATGGTGGCGCTCGGCCGCCAGCAGGGCCTGGCCTTTGGGTATTTCGTCAACAGCGGCAACGAGGCCGACCTCGGGTTCGCTGACCTGCTCGGTTGGGTCGTGGAGGATCCGCGGATCAAGGTCGCGGCCGGCTACATCGAGGGGCTCCGCGATGGACGCAAGCTCCTCGCCGTCGCCGACCGCGCACTCGAGATCGGCAAGCCACTGGTCATTACCAAGGTCGGGCGCTTCGCGGCCGGGGCCCGCGCCGCATCCTCCCACACCGGTTCGCTCGCGGGCCGCGACCGCGTCTACGCCGGTGTCTTTCGCCAGAAGGGTGTGCTCCGCGCGCTTCACGAGGAAACGCTTCTCGACCTGGCCGCCGTGTTTTCGGTATGCTCGCTGCCCGCGGGGCCCGGGTTGGGGATCGTGACCCAGTCGGGCGGCGCCGGCGTGCTCATGGCCGACCGCGCCGAGGAGCTGGGCCTCACCGTGCCGGTGCTCTCTGATGCCACCCAGGCTGCGCTGAAAAAAGTGGTGCCGGCGTTCGGCGCCGTGCGGAACCCGGTGGACATCACGGCGCAGTTCATCGCCGACCCCGGACTGCTGCGCGCCTCCCTGGGGGCGGTGCTCCAGGATCCCGGGGTGGACGTGGCGATCTTCTATCTGGGGCTCATGGCCCGGTTCGCCGACCAGGTCGTGGCGAACCTCCGGGAGGCCTGCGCCGGCGCCACCAAGCCCCTCGTGGTGGCGTGGGTGGCGGCCCCCGAAGCTGCCCGAGGGGCGCTCCGGGAAGCGGGCATCTGCATGCTGCCGAGCGCGACCCGGGCGGTGGACGCCGTGCACGGTCTCGTCGAGTTCGCCGAGCGTCGGCGGCGATGGCTGGCCGCCGACCACGCCATCGACGGAGCGGCGATCTCGCCCGGTCGCAACACGCTCACGCGCTCCCTGGTAGCGGCCCGGGCGAGCGGGGCCAGAGTGCTGGGCGCGCCCGAGACCTTCGAGGTCCTTGCCGCTTACGGCGTGCCGACTGCTCCGGCACGGCTGGTGACGTCGGCGGCCGGAGCCGCGCAGGCGCTCCAGGAGCTCGGTGGGCCGGTCGCCTTGAAGGTGGAGTCGCCGGACATCCTCCACAAGACGGAGGCCGATGCGATCCGACTCGGTGTGAACGATGCCGAGACCGCCTGCCAGGCCTTCGAAGAAGTGCTGGCCAACGCCCACAACTACCGGCCCGGCGCCGCCATCCGGGGCGTGCTGGTCCAGAGCATGGTGGCGGGCGGCACGGAGGTCGTGGTCGGCCTGCACCATGATCCACAGTTCGGTCCGGTCGTCATGGTCGGACTGGGCGGAGTGCTGGTCGAAGCGCTGGAGGACGTCGCCTTCGGGGCGGCGCCGCTCACCCGCGCGGACGCTCAGGAGATGTTACGAAGCCTGCGCGGAGCGCGGGTGCTGAGCGGGGTGCGCGGTCGGCCGCCCGCCGACGTGGACGCGCTCATCGACGTCATCACGGCCGTGTCCCGCCTCGGGGTCGACGCCGAAGGAGCGATCGGCGAGCTGGACATCAATCCCCTGATCGTGCGGTCCCGGGGAGGGGGCGCCATTGCCGTGGACGGCCTGATCGTGCTGAGCGAGAAGGGGCGATGACCCAACTGACGCGTCTTGTCGGCCGCCGGCACGATAGACCAGGGCGATTGCATCAGGCCGCACTGGGGTGGCCCGGCGAACGCCGGACAATCGATGACTTAACGGGTCCCCGGTATCGGTGCGACTCTTGCTAGATCTCCTCCCGGGGCGCCGGCCGGCCCCGGGAGGGGCGATCGCAGATGTTCGACAATCTTGCGGTATGGCTCTCGGCTGCTGTCGGCATCTCGGTGTCGGTGTTCCTCGTGGCTGCCGCGATGGTGGCGTTCGGGCGGTTTCTCAAGGGGCGTAGCCGCGCCCGCGCCTGAAGCCCACCGTCAGAGACAGGCCTCGAAGAGGCCAGCGGCCCCTTGGCCCCCACCGACGCACATCGTGACCACGCCATAGCGGGCACGCCGACGAAGCATCTCGTTGGCGAGCGTGCCGACCATCCGGGAACCGGTCATGCCGAAGGGATGACCGATCGAGATGGAACCGCCGTTGACGTTAAGCTTGTCGGGATCGAGACCGAGCCGGTCGCGGCAGTAGACGACCTGCGAAGCGAATGCTTCGTTGAGCTCCCAGAGTCCGATGTCGTCCACCCGGAGCCCGTGACGCGCCAGGAGCTTGGGGACCGCGAACACCGGCCCGATGCCCATCTCATCGGGCGCGCAGGCGGCCACGGCGAAGCCCCGGAAGACCAGCTTGGGTCGGATGCCGAGGGCCTGGGCGCGCTGGCGCTCCATCAGGAGCGTCGCCGAGGCGCCGTCGGAAAGCTGGGATGAATTTCCCGCGGTGACCGAGCCCTGGCCGCTCGCCTTATCGAAGTGGGGCGGCAGGGCCAGGAGGCCCTCCAGCGTCGTGTCGGGCCGGTTGCACTCATCGCGATCGACGTAGTGCTCCTCCTGGCTGGCGATCTCCCCGGTCTTCTTGTCGGGGATGCCGCGGGTCACCTGCATCGGCGCCAGCTCTTCCTTGAAGAAGCCTTCCTGCTGGGCGCGGGCCGTCCGCTGCTGGGAGAGCAGCGCGTACTCGTCCTGGGCCCGCCGGCTGATCCCGTAGCGCTTGGCCACGACTTCGGCGGTGTCGCCCATGACCATGTAGAGTCCCGGGTAGTGCTCCTTGACCCAGGGGTTGGGGTTGTTGTCCCGCTGCATCAGTGTGATCGATTCTACGCCGCCGCCGATGGCGGCCTCCGCCCCCTCCTCCACGACCATGTGCGCGGCCATGGCGATGGCCTGCAGACCAGACGAGCAGAAGCGGTTCACCGTCGTACCGGGGGTCGTCACCGGCAGGCCGGACCGCAGGGCGGCCACCCGGGCGATGTTGTGGCCCTGGGCGCCGTGGGGCTGGCCGCAGCCGAGGATCACATCCTCGATCGCGTGCGGGTCGAGCTGGGGTACCTTCCCGAGCGCGTCGCGGATGACGTGGGCGGCCAGGTCATCGGGTCGCGTGAGGTTGAAGGAGCCGCGGAACGACTTGGCCAGGGGAGTCCGGGAACTGGCGACGACGACGGCTTCTCTCATGGCGGGTCCTTTCGTGGTCAGGGACGCTTGACGTAACGCGGCGCCTGGGCGCACGTGCTCTCGATTTCGTCGATGGTCTTGGGCGTGCCGGCAGTGAGGACATCGCAGCCCCCGGGCGTCACCAGCACGTCGTCTTCGATACGGACGCCGATGCCCCGATACTCCCGGGGCACCGGACGGACTACCTTCTCGGCCCGGTTCCGCTCCTCTTCCTCCAGCCGCTTGGCGGCCGCGGTGCCCAGGCGATGGCGCCGCTCCCACATCTCGTGCTCGCTGTACTCGCGCAGGTAGAAGGTGGCCGTCTCCCGCTCGGGATCGAAGTAAAGGCCGGGCTCCACCGTGAGGACCATGCCGGGCTCGAGTTGGCGCGACCGGCCTTCCACGCGGTAGTCACCCACATCGTGCACGTCCATGCCGAGCCAGTGGCTGGTGCCGTGCATGAAGAACTCGCGATAATGATGCATAGCCAGCGATTCCTCCACGCCGCGGGGCAGGAGGCCCAGAGCGACCAGTCCCTGGGTGAGCACGCGCCGGGCCGCGTCGTGGATGGCCTCCACGCTCTGGCCCGGCCGCACCGCGGCAATCGCCGCCAGCTGAGACTGGAGCACGAGGTCGTAGATCGCGCGCTGGACTGGCGTGAACCGCCCCGACGCGGGGAAGGTGCGGGTGATGTCGGAGGCGTGATAGCCGTACTCGCAGCCCGCGTCCATCAGCACGAGGTCACCATCGGCCAGGCGCCGAGAGTTCTCGTGATAGTGCAGGATGCAGGCGTTCGGACCCGAGGCCACGATCGAAGGATAGGCGTTACGGCGCGAGCCCCGGTCCCGAAAGACGAATTCCAGCGTCGCCTGCAGCTGGTACTCGAACAGGCCGGGCGCGGCCACCCGCATGGCCTCGCTGTGTCCGTCGCGGCTGATGGCGCAGGCCTGGCGCTGCCAGGCCAGCTCCGCCGGCGAGCGTCGCAAGCGCATCTCGTGCAGGATCGGTCCGGGGTCTTCGAGGCGCAATGGTGTGGGGAATCCCCGGGCCCGGGCCGCGCGCAACTCGGCGACCAGACGCGTGATCCGCCCATCGAAGCCCGGATGCCCGAGCCGGTAGTACAGGACGGGCCGCTCCAGCGCCCACTCGCGCAGCTTGTCATCGAGCTGTCCGATGGGGTAGGCGGCGTCCGCGCCGTAGGTGGCGATCGCACCCTCCACGCCGGCGCGCCGGCCGTTCCAGATCTCCATCTCGCGGTCGCGGGGCCGAACGAAGAGGACGAAGCGCTCCTTGCTGTGGGCGGGGTTCAGGACGGCGACCGCGTCTGGCTCGTCGAAGCCGGTGAGGAAGAAGAAGTCCGAGCTCTGGCGGAACTCGTAGGTCACGTCGCCGTTCCGTCCGGCCTCTTGGGCCCCCGGCAGGACGGCCAGGGCGTCGCCGATCGCTTCCGCGAAGCGCTGTCGGCGGTCCAGGAACTGGGCGAGGTCGAAGGTCACCAGGTAATGGTACGCCATCCGGCGCTCTCGTACATTCCTGATATGATCGGCTTGCCGCCCATGTCCACGACGCCCGAAACCGTCTACCTGCCGTTCAACCGTGACTGCCTGGGCGAGACGTTCCTGCCCGCCAAGCAGGGCGGCAAGCCCCCCGAGCGCCGCGGGTACTGGCTGATCCTCCAGGAGCAGGGATTGCTCGTTTCCACCGACGGCCATGAGCTCTCGCTGCCGTCCGGCGATTGTCCGGCGGGGCTCGCCGGGCACATCGGCGAGCCCTTCTGGTTGGGCACCTGGCGCTCCACCCCGTGCTGGGTCGGCAGCCTGGCCCGCGGGATGGCCATTCCCGTCGGATTCCACCGGGAGACGCTGGTGCCCATGCAGGGCACCCGGCTGCCCGACGATCTGCTCTCGCTCGGCGGGATGGCCATGCAAGCGTTGTGGTGGGAGTCGACCAGCGGGCACTGTCCCCGTTGCGGGGAGCGCACCGAGCGGATCGAGAACGAGTGGGGCAAGCGCTGTCCCCGCTGCCGCTACGAGCATTACCCCCATCTGCATCCCGCCGTCATCGTGCTGGTCCGCGACGGTGATCGGGTTCTGCTGGCCCGCAAGTCCGTCTGGACGCCCGGCCGCTACGCGCTCGTCGCCGGCTTCGTCGACAACGGTGAGTCTCTGGAGGGGGCGGTGCGGCGCGAGGTGCAGGAGGAGGTCGGGGTGACCGTCGACAACATCCGCTACGTGGGCAGCCAGAACTGGCCGTTCCCCAGCCAGCTCATGGTGGGCTTCGTGGCCGACTACGCGGGCGGCGAGATCACCATCGATCCTGAGGAACTGGAGGACGCGCGCTGGTTCCCGCGCGACGCGCTTCCCACCGGGCCGGCCCGTCACTCCATCGCCGGCTTCATCATCGAGCACTACGCGCGGCGAGGCCCGCGGTGAAGACGCCTTCTGGTATAGTGCGGCGGCTGGCGCGTCGCGACGTGAACGATCGGACAGCGAGGTAGGGCATGCGGAAGACCATCACCGGCACCGGCGGCATGTTGCTGGTCCAGACGTTGAAGGACGCGGGGGTCGAGTATCTCTTCACGAATCCCGGCTCCGCGGAAACCGGGATCTTTGCCGCGCTCGCCGAGGATGGTGACCAGCGGCTGGTCGTGGCCAAGCACGAAGGGCTGGTGGCGGCGATGGCCGACGGCTATCACCGGCTCAGTGGCCAGGTCGGGGTCGTCATCGCCCACGTGATGGGGGGCTCGTATCAGCTGGCCGGCCAGCTCTTCAACGCCCAGGTGGCCGGCTCGTCCCTGCTGGTCATCGCCGGAGACTGGGCCTCCGAGCTCCAGGACTACCGCGGCCTGGCGCCCTTTCCCGGCCTGACCCAGGCCGAATCGATGCGCCCCTTGACCAAGGAGGCGCGCTGCGCCTATCAGGTAGCCACGAACCCGGCGGCCATCACCGTGGCCACCATCCGTGCCCTCCGCGAAGCCACCACACCACCCACGGGCCCCGTGTACCTTTCCATCAGCGCGGAGCTGCTCAATCGCGAGAGGCTCGAGGCACAGATCGGAGAGGCGGCCCAGTACCGGATCGAGCGGCCGGGACCGGCGCGCCGGCAGACGATCGAGGCCATCGCCCGGCGGCTCGGCGAGGCCCGGTGCCCGGTGCTGATGTTCGGTGACGACGTCTGGCGCGAGGGCGCTCAGGCCGAAGCGGTGGCGCTGGCGGAGACGCTCGAGGCGCCGGTGTTTACCACCCGACAGATCTTCGCGAACTTCCCCACCCGGCATCCGCTCTATTGCGGCATGTATCCGGTGTCGCGGGAGTTCGAAAAGATCACCAGCCTGAAGCCGGACCTCATCTTCCTCGTCGGTTGCCAGGGTGTGCACGGCAGCGTGGCCGAGCCCTCGGTGATGCAGATCGGCCCCAACCCGTTGCTCATGGGCCGGCACTATCCGCTCGACGTCGCCGTGCAATGCGAGCTGCCCGAGACGCTACGTGATCTCAACCAGGCGGTGACGCGCGTGCATGGCTCCGAGCGGGTGGCGACATGGGCTCGCCAGCGCGCCCCGGTGCGCACCTACGCGCGTTTGCTCATCGCGCGGGAGGAAGACCTCGTGCGCGAGCACGAGCACGACACCATCGTCCATCCCAGCCTTCTCGAAGCGCAGATGGCGGAGCTGCTGCCCCGCCACACCACGATGGTCCAGGAAAGCTCCACGGCCCGGACCACCCTGCTGCCGTTCGGGCATCAGGGGATGGCCTGGACCCGCAGCGGTGGGGGCTCGCTGGGATTCGGGGTGGGCGGGGCCATCGGCGCCAAGATCGCGGTCGGTCGCGAGCGGCCCGTGGTGCTCCACCTCGGAGACGGCGCGCTTGGTTACAGCGCGGCGGGGTTCTGGACGATGGCCCGGTACAATACCGCGGTGCTCACGGTCGTCTCCAACAACGAAAGCTATCAGATCGTGCGCCACAATTGGGCCAAGGACATGCCCGACAGCAAGATGATTCGCGAGGGCAAATATCCCGGCCTCTATCTGGCCGCGCCGGCTGTCGATTACGTCGGGCTCGCCCGTTCCCAGGGGGTGGAGGGCGAGGCCGTCACCACGGCGAAAGAGCTGGAACCGGCGCTACGGCGCGGGCTGGACCGGACGACTCGCGAGAACCGGCCGTACCTGATCGACGTGACGGTGGCCCGGGAAGGCGTCGGCGCCGACTCGACCTGGCACCAGGACTGGCAGCTCTAGCGCGTCGCCTGGAGGCCTCGGGACATCACGCCGGACAACCGTTCGCTCACTCGATCCGCTGGTCCGCTCTCAGCAGCAGCGACGGGGGAATCGTGAGTCCGAGGGCCCTGGCCGTCTTGAGGTTGACGACCAGCTCGAAGCGCGAGGCCTGCAGGATGGGCAGGTTACCGGGGTCGGCGCCTTTGAGGATCCGGTCCACGAGCGTCATGGACTGGCGGAAGATCTCGGGGAAGTCCACCCCGTAGGCGATCAGCCCGCCGGCGTCGGCGAGCTCGCGAGAGCCGATCGTCGGCAGCTGGTGCCGGGCCGCCAGGTCGACGATCTGCTGCGCGTTGGCGATGAACATGCCGTCGTCGATGACCGCGACGGCGTCGGCACTTTTCCTGGCCAGCCCCAGGGCGGCGTCGATGTCCTCGGGTCGTCGTGCTGCGGCAGTGTGAAAGTCCACACGCAGGTTTCGCGCCATGTTCTTCATCGCCGCGAGGACCGATTCGTGAGCCGGATTGCCGGAATTGGTCAGGGCCGCCACCCGGGCGAGCCCCGGAATGGCGTCCTTGAGGACTTGGAGTCGCTTCGCGTTCAGCTCGGAAAAGAAGAACGAGGTCCCCGTGATGTTCCCGCCGGGCCGGGCCACGCTCTGCACGAGTCCGGTCTCATCGGGATTACCGACGGCCACCATCACGATCGGGATCTTTGTCGTTGCTTGCTTGGCCGCCCGGGACCCGGGCGTGCCGTGGGTGACGATGACATCGACCTTGAGCCGTACCAGCTCGATAGCGAGGTCGTGCAGACGCTCGTACTGGCCCTCGGCCCACCGGTATTCGATGGCCAGGTTACGCCCCTCGGCGTAGCCGAGGTCACGGAGTCCCTTGCGCATGGCCTCGATCTGCCTGGCGTACTGGACCGCCGAGGCGGCCCCGAGAAAGCCGACGCGGTACGCGCGGCTCGTCCGCTGGGCCTCGGCGGGGAGCGGCGGGTCCAGGAGGGTCAGGACCAGGGCCACGAGCACGGTCCGTCGAAGCGGTGATGAGGTGATCGTCGTCATTTCGCCCGAGGGAGGTCCGGCAGCCCGGACGCTCTCTCGCGGGGCATGATAACTCAGCGCATCGCCACCCGCTGACGCTCGAAGAAGTCATCCACCGCCTGGGCGAACGCCGGCAGGGTCGGCTCAGCGGGCAGGGCGCGGCATCCCGTCGAGAGCCGTCGTTCGACCGCCGCCCGGTGCCGCCGCCACAGCGCGTTCGCCGGCTCGCCGGGGAAGGAGCCGCGGAATATCTTCGCCGCCTCGATATCTTGCACGCCGGGCGTGGTTGTCGTGGTGACCGATGATCCGTCCGAGAAGCGAGTGAACACGTCGACCTGCGGTTCGCCTCCCGGGGGCCACATCAGGGATCCGTACGTTGTCGCGCCCTGAGCTCCGTAGGCGCGCACCGTGATCTCCGGGGCGAACTCGAAGACGAGGTCGCCAAGCGGCTGCAGCCCGACCGAGCGGAAGCGCTCGTCGAAGTCGGACAGGCGCTGGGGGTCGACCCCCTTCAGGCGGCGCAGGTCCCCACGCTTGAATGTGCCCGTTGCCCGCGCGACGACGAACGACTCGACGACCGGCGTCAACGCCTTGGTGAGGGCGCCAAACGCGTCGTCCATGAGATCCCGGAGCTCAGTCGCTCGTGCTTCGTCGGAGGCGAGATTCCAGGCGCCGCCCAGCCGCCGGCGGAAGACGACGCGCGCGATGTACGGGAGGTAGACGGCCATCGACTTGGCGACCGTCAGCACAAGTCCCCGGCGCGCGACCTCCACTCCCGACAGGTACTCGTCGCCAGTCGCCCCCTGCCGCACCGCTTCAGCCTCCGCGACGTCGCGGGCGCGAATACCCTTCCCGCACTTCAGCTCGTCCACGAGGGCCAGCGCCTCATCCACCGTCACCCGTTGCACGGCTGGCCAGGCCTGGGTGACCGACCACCGCCCCCCGCGCACCATCCCCCGCCAGCGGTGGTTCCCCGACGTCACTTCGGGCGACCCGGTGTCGGCGAAGCCGACATCGAGGACCGCGCCGTCGGGAAGCTTGCCGAGGCTCCGCCCGAGGTCGCCCGTCCACGCCAGCGTGGAGTTCGGCCCCTGAACCTCGGGGAAACCGACTTGCACGTGGGTGCCGTCGGCCGACACGATTGCCGGTGTGCCGGCCTTCATCCGGGGCGCCCACTTCGCGCCGGGGGGAAGCGTCACCATCACCGCCGCGTCGACGTCGCGATCGCAGAACCACGCGATCCGGGCCAGTCGATCGATGTGCTCCGCCGGCACGATGATGGCGCCGCCGTCGATCGGCACGGGCTCCGGGAGCCGCTGAAGCACGGGGGCAGCGCGCCCGGGCAGAGGCGGGGCGGGCTTGGGCGTCGGTCTGCGCGGCAGGATCGCCTGCAGCTCGTAGCGGACCTCCGGGTCCTGGGCGCCGACGGCGGGAAGCCCCAGGGGAAAGCGGGCCGGACGGCGAAAGCCCACGTCGGTGGCGAACCATCCGCGATCCGTCGGCGAGAGCTGGGCCTTGTCGTCGGACGCCTGGAGATGGATGACGTAGCCGACCCAGTCCAGCGGTGACGTCTCCACGCGGAGCTTCTTCGACGCCACCGACGGCTTGAGCTTGCCCCACTCCTTCTCGTGCCCCGGGTCATCCTCGGGAGAGCGCGACAGCTCACCCGCCAGCCAGGACGGAAAGGGCCGGCCCCGATGGTCACGGCGGAACCAGGCACCGATCTTCTCGTCCCAGCGCTCGCGCAGAATGCGTCCGGTCATGGTCGACAACTGCGTGTACACGTCGACGCGGTACTCGCCGGGCGGGACCTGCACCTCCCGCACGGTGCTCGACGGCCCCTTCATCTTGAACTCCTCGAGAGAGCGCGGGTCGAAGCCGCCGCAGACGAGGAGGCGTCCGCCGGGGACCTTGAGCCGCGTCTGGATACGACAGATCCACTGTGCCTGCTCCTCTGCCGTCAGCGGTTCGTCGGCGACGACACGGGCAATGAAGGAATCGTCACCTTCGAGGCGGACGAGGACCGCTTCGTGCGCGGCGGCAAACGATGCGTCGTTGGCGCGTCCATCCGCGAGCACTCGGTCGACCACCGAGGAAGCGAGGATGCTCATGCCGCCCGAGTCGTTCTCGACGTACACGTCCTGGCGCATCATTTCCCCCCAAGCGAACCTCGCTACCCGACGCAGTCGATCACCTGCTCAGTCGGCGAAATCAAACTCGCGGATCGTCTTTCCCCCGAGCGGCCGGGCAGAAACCCTTGCCGTCGTATTGGACGGAGAGTCGAGCCGGTTGCCTTCGAGTCGTGGAAATGGTGGGAGCGTAAGGGGCTTGCTCTTCGGTGGCACGGCGACCTCCTCATAGCGAACGTAGCATGAAGGAGTTATTGCACCTCCATTCCGCGATTTGGGGGCCATCGAAACCGTGATGGCCAGGTGGTTGCTCCGACTATTCTCCGACAGGCAAGCCGAGCAAGCGTGCCAATCCGTACGCCGCCACTTGAAGCGCAACCAGGGGTAAGGCCCAGAGCCACGGTGCCCACAAGAACGCGCGGGGGTTGGACCAGGTGCCGTGGCCAAGCCGCGTCTGGGCGCGGGCCGTGAACCACCACACGATCGCCAGCCCCAGCATGACGATCACTGCGGATGCCAGCACCGCCGCCGGGCCCCGGGCCGGGAGCACACCATGAAGGCTGAGCAAGAGGGGATATGGCCAGAAGAAGCCCAGCATCATGATCATGTCCGCGACCTCACCGAGCGCGGGCTTCAACATGCCGGCGATAGGCATCGACAGGCTGACCAGGACGTATGCTCCGACACCGACCATGACGATCGGACCGCGCGGCCGGGAGATCGTCATGGCCCTGACGGTCGTGGCCGCTGCCCCCAGACTTGAACCACGGTGACGTAGGTCGAGACGGTGTCGGGATCGGCCAGGTGGCGCCGGCAGACCGCGAGCGCCGCCTCCAGCTCTGTGTCGCCGATCAGGCTGTAGCGCCGGAGGGCGCTGCGCACCGACTCGACTGTGGCCGGCAAGAAGTCCGCCATCCGATCGTTGGAGCGAAAGCCGAGGAGGAATGGCCGGTACTGGACGTTCTCGAGCCCGGCGCGGCGGACCAGTTGATACAGGCGTTGCCCGAGCCGGACATCGTTACCGACGTTGACAAAGACCTGCTCGAGGACCCGTGTGAGACGGTCCCACGCGGCGTGCGGCGGATAGCACCTGAGCGTGCTGATGTCGGGTTCCTGGAACGCGACGGTGCCACCCGGGCGGGTGAGGCCGATCGCCTCGGCGATCAGATCTTGGGGCCCGCCCACGATGCCGGCCAGGAAGCGCGCATGCACGAGATCGAAGCTTCCCGGCGGCAGCCCCGTGCGGTACGCGTCACCCTGCACGAACTCCACGTTGCCGAGCCGTCGATCGCGGGCCAGCCTGCTGGCGTGCTCGAGAAAAACGGGATCGGCGTCGAGAGCGACAACGTGCCCCGCCGGCCCGACGCGGGCGCTCAGCAGTTCGACGATGCCGCCCGGCCCGCAGCCGAGGTCCAGGCAGCGCCAGCCGGAGCCCACGCCGATGCGGTCGAGCATGACACCGGCATCGAACTCGATCGCGGCTGCCTGCATCTGCAGGCGCGCGATCTCGCCCTCGCGCCGCTCGATCGGATAGTGACCAGTGGACGGCATTTGAGTGCGCCTCTCTTGCGGCCAGGAGCCTGGTGATCCGGCAAACCGCTACTCCAGCCCGTGCCACGACCTCGCTTGCTCGAGCGTCTCTGTCCGCACCGAGCCTCGAACATTCGTATGCTCGACCAGGAGCCCCTTCGATCCGTAGAAAGAGTCGTCGAAGGGTCGGATTCCGAGCGTGCCGCAGTAGCGCTCCAGCATGTCTGGGGTCAAGCGGTCACGAACTCGTCGCTGGCGATACCGCTCGACATCTTCGAACGGCTGGACGGTGCCCGTGGCGGTCCACTCCCAGCGGCCTTCATCTTCAACCGCCGACACCGCCCGAACCAGGTTGAGCCACTTCGTCGGCTCCGACCCGTACAGACTGAAGCTGACCGAGACGCCTCGCTTGCCCGTGCCGGCCCGGTTGCCGATCGTCACCCCACGACAGCTGACCTGCTGGGCCAGGTAGGAGACGGGGCCGAAGGGGTCACTGCCGATAACGGAGTTGTCGAAATACGCCGTCCACCCGGCCAGAGTCTGAACCCAGACGTACCGGATGAGTGGCCCGGTCAGCGGCAGCAGCGCATCGAGCAGAGTGGGAAGAGCCCCGTTGATGGGATGGCCAACGTACCCACCGAGGGATGCTCGCCAACGCTGGTCGGCCTCGACCACCCGCGAGAAGTCGGCCTCCAGGAAGCCGATGGCTTCGGTGATGGGCGCATAACGGTCTCCGAGCAGGTTCATGCGATGTTGGGCCTCACTCCTGGACGGCAAGCTGCGGATTCCATGCTACTTCCCACAGATGCCGATCGGGATCTTGAAAGTAGCCGGCATAGCCGCCCCAAAAGGTCTCCTGGGCGGGTTTGACGATCACGGCGCCGGCCTTCTTCGCTTGCTCCATCACCGCATCGACTTCGGCCTTTGACGAGGCGTTATGCCCGAGGGTGAGCTCGGTTGGACTGGGGCCGCCGAGCGCGAGGCCCGAATCGTGAGAGATGCTCTTGCGTGGCCAGAGCGCCAGTCTCAAGCCGGCCTGCAGATCAAAGAAGGCCACTGCTCCATGTTCGAACTCTTGGCCGATGATGCCTTCCGTGCTCAGGCCGAGGCCATCGCGATAGAAGCGAAGCGACCGCTCCAGGTCGTCGACGCCGAGGGTGATGACGGTAATCCGAGGCCTCATGCCGCGGGGCGGCCTTCGCGAAGAAAGGCTAGCATGTCGAGATCCCCCGGCGATTGATCATATCCCGTCAAGGCCACGGCGGCTTCGCCGCGAAATTGCGTACCGTGATTGACGACGTGGAGCAGCAAGTGCCAGACCACGTTCTCGAAGGGAACCCCCCTGGTGGTCTTGTACTGCACCTTCGCGTTGAGGGCGCCCTCGCTGAGGGAGGCTAGATAGCCGCGCATCAGGCGTTCTTCTTGTGCCCAGCGCCCCTGGATCATGTCCAGGGTTGGAAACTCACTCTCGGCCGGCAGGGCCGACGGCGATAGGCCTTCCTGGCAGCGCATGCGCCAGACGATCTCGGTGCCGAGCGTATGCACCAGCGTGCCGCGCAGGCTCCCATGACTGAGGCCCGCCGGGGCCCCGAGCCGCTCCAGATTCACCCTGGCCGCGGCCTTGAGAACACGAGCATTTGCCCAGTAGTTGTAGTCATACAGCATCCCGATGTCGTCTCTATTCATAGGAATCCCTCGGCAACCCGTTGCTCAGTGATCGTCATCCTGTCGCACGACGGCGAAAAAGAACATGGCGCGCGACTCCGGCCACTCCCAGGACGAGCGGAATGATGACCAGGGCGCCGAGGACGGAGATGATCGGCCACCATGGCGCAATCGTGGAGGACATGACCGCTTACGTTCGTATGGTCCAGGCTGCCGCGAGAACAAGCGCAGCAGCCAGCGATGTGATATTGACCCAGAGAACAGCCTTTCCGTCCCGGGTGGCGGGGAAAACTTCAAGAATGCCCACCCGGCTATTGTGACCACGGGCAGTACGATCAGCAAGGCTGTGATCACAACACAGGTGCTCCTAGCCGCCCTGCGCCTGCAGCAAGAGTATCCCGGCCGCGATCAGCCCGATCGCCAGCAATCGCATCCAGGTCAAAGGTTCCTGCAGGGCGATAAACCCGACAAGCAAAACCAGCGCGGTAGACGTGCCCCCGATGATGAGGGATGAGGTGACCCGCAACCCCCGTTCGTAGGCGAGCAGTCCGAAGATATCCACCCCGGATGCCGCGACTCCCGCGATGGCCAGGAGCCCGAGGGCTTCTGGCTTGAGCACGATCTCGTGCCCGTGTGCTCTCATCACAAGCATGGCGACCGAATTGACCAGGAACGCGACGCCAGTGATCACCATCGCCCCGAGAGCGGCGTTGATCTGGGTGGATCCCAGCTTCAGACAGATCGTCCACGTCGCGGTGGACGCCCCGGCGAGCAGCGCGAACAACACCGCTGATGTCACCACCTGAGCCTCCTATGCCAACGCCGAGCCGGGTGACTGGTCATGCGCGCTCACCAGTGTGCCGCTCGATCAGGAACACCGGGTATTTCGACACGAGCTGTTCGCGCCGGTCCGCAGACCGTCAATCGAGGACCCGATCCGCCCGCAGCAGCAGCGACGGCGGGATAGCCAGCCCGATGGCCCTGGCGGTCTTCAGATTGACGACGAGCTCAAACTTCGTGGGCTGCTCGACCGGCAGGTCCGCAACCTTCGCACCCTTGTGATCGGACCTTCCTGAGCGGTCTGATCGAGGGGCGAGTACCGGGCGTTGGCGTAGGTCCCGCCATAGGTGGTCCACTGGCTGCCCGGCGGCTCGGCGGCGTCGGGCCCGGGCCGGACAGCGTGGCAGCCCGACACCGTGAGCAGGAGCGCCAGTGCGGGGACCGCCTGGTTGGAGATCACCCCCATGGCGTGGACACGAGCCGCAGGAAACGCGCCGCGTTCTCCCACATCAGCTTGCGCATGGCTTCCTCGCCGAGCACCGACCGCCAGGCGATGACCGTATCCACGTGGTCGGGGAAGATCGTCTCCGGGTGCGGATAGTCCGAGGCGAACATGAGCGCCCGATCGCCCATGAGGTCGATGACGGCCTTGGTCATGGCCGGCCCCTCGGTGAAGTCGATGCTGCAGAAGACCCGTCCCATCTCGGCGTACTCGACGGGCGTGTGCTTCAGGTTCGGCGAGACCGAGCCGCGCACGTAGTCGATCTGCCGGGTCAGGCGGGTGAGCCAGTGGGGCAGCCAGCCGTGGCCGCTCTCGAGCGTGCCCACGCGCAGGTTGGGATAGCGGTCGAGCATGCCGCCCATGAGCATGAAGGAGAGGAAGCGTTGGCCGCCCCAGGTCTGGCCGGCGCAGCGGCCCATGGCGGGATTGTCCCAGATGTCGCGATAGCCGGGGAAATACGGCGTCTCGATGGTGAAGGCGTGGAACATGATGGGCAGGTCGGCCTCGCTGGCGGCCGCCCAGATGGGCTCCAGGTCGGGATCGTCCACCGGCAACCCTTCCGGCAGCAGGGGCCAGACCGCCGCCACCCAGTCCTCCCGCGCGTGGTCCTTGATGACCTGCGCGCTCCAGGCCGGGTCGGTGGCCGGGGCCAGGACCATGCTCTTGAGGCGCCGGACATCGGCGCCGCAGTAGTCCGCCATGTAGCGGTGGTAGGCGCCGTAGAGGCCTTTCGTCAGATACGGGGCCAGCGCCGGCGCGCCGTATGCCCACGGCCCCGGGATGATGAAGTCGATGTCCCGGCCCTCGAGGTCCATGTCGCGCAGGCGGCCCCGGGCATTGTCTTCGGCGACGTGCGGCGTGATGGGCTGCCGCGTCACCATCTGCGTGCGCCCGGACAGGAATCCACGATCGCCGCCTTGCGGCGTGGCCGGGCCGGGCTTCTCGCCGGCCACCCGTTGCAGGCGGACGGGCTTGATCGCCAGGATCGAGGAGGTCTCCACGTCGTCGGCGTCGCCCCGTCCCCGGACCACCTTGACCGTGCGCCGGTAGGGCTGGAGGTCATCGAGCCGGGCGCGCAGGTCGGCGTCGGCGTAGCGCAGCAGGACGTCCAGGGAAGGGTTGACGTGGGTGTCCGAGTCGATCACGCGAAAGCCCTGTCTCATGGCGTCTCCTGGCCGGGATGTCCCCGGCTCACGGTGCTGGGCGGACCCACAGCGCCTGTGGCCCCCGGAACGAGATGTTCGCATGGAAAGAGAGCTGCTGGCCCTCGACGAGCCGAAGGCGCGGGAAGCGGCGCGTCAGCGCCGCGAGGGCGATCTCCGCTTCGAGCTTGCCGAGCGCGGCGCCGAGGCAGTAGTGGATTCCCTTGCCGAACGCGAGTGTCCTGGCGGCATTCGTGCGCCGCACGTCGAAGGTCTCCGGCTCCGGAAAAACGGAGGCGTCGCGTCCCGATGCCGCCAGCCACAGAAAGAGCTTCGCCCCCTGGGGTAGGTCGACGCCACCCAGGGTGACGGGCCGCTTCGTCACGCGCCGCCACACCGGCACAGACGGATCGTAGCGGAGCGTCTCGAGAACGGTGCCGGGGATCAGCGTGGGGTCGGCGACAACCGCGTCCCAGCGGGCGGGATCCTCGAGCAGCCGGCGCACCACGTTGCCGATCAGGTTGTTCGTCGTCTCGTGCCCGGCGAACGTGAGCGAGTAGAGGATCGAGCCGATCTCCTCGTGCGTCAGCGCCTCGGGGTCCTCGTCGTGGATCGCCAGCAGCGCGCTGGCAAAATCATCGTCGCGCGCGTGGACCTTAGCGGCGACGAGCTCACGCAGGTAGCCACGGTAGGCGGCCATGTTCGTGGCGTGGTGCACCTGTTCACCGGGCGTCGGACGGCCCCAGGCGAGCGCGGCGCGGTGGCCGCACCACTCCTTGAGCTGCGGCCAGTCGCGCTCGGGGATGCCCACGAAGCTGAAGATGATCGTCGCCGGCAAGGGAAAGGTGAGTGTGGCCACCAGGTCGAAGGGGGCGGACGGGTCGATGGCGTCCAGCAGCTGGTCCACCGTGCGGCGGATTCTCGGTTCCATGTCGGCGACCCGTCGAGGCGTGAACGCCCGTGCGGTGGGCAAGCGGAGGCGCGTATGGGCCGGTGGATCGAGGCTCACCATCGAGGGCTGGGGCTTGTGCCCGCCCCCCAGAAGGATCTGGGCCGCCTCCGGCACGAGCTGCGCGAGCGGGAGCTGGGCGGGCGCGGCGGAGTACGCCTCGGGGTCCAGGAAGACCGCCTCGATGTCGGCGTAGCGCGTGACGACGTAGTAGTCGATCGACGGCGCATAGAAGACCCGCGTCTCGGGCGGGAGCGAGGCCAGCACCGCCAAGGGATCGGCGAGGAACGCCGGAGACAGCGGGTCGAACCCGGCGTGAACGGGGCACGCGGCACGTTTGTCGATGGCCATCGTCGTTCCCGCTTAGTTTCTTCGCCGCCAGCCGCTCCAGACGGGGAAGCCGCTCGCATCCCGGAGCACGAGGATATCGTCGCCCTTCCTGATTTTCGCGGCGATGATAGCAGGCTTGCCCTCAGGAGTGATCCGCGACCCCTTCACTTCGATCTTGTCCTTCGGGGCGACTTTCACGTCCTGGTTCTCGAGGTACCAGCCGGGGCCCAGATGGACCCAGGGCGTTCCGGGTCCCCAGCCACCTCCACCTCGCCCGAAATGCCTTTTTGGGCCAAGGCTTGGCTGCCCGGGAAAAGACTGAACAGTGTCAGGGCAGCGACTACCGTGATGAGCGTTCTCATACTGGTCCTCCTGATGTTCGCTGTGAGGTGACTAAGGTCGCTGGGTAGGGGAATGCGTCTGCGCGGTCTTTCGGTAAACCAGGTCGGCGGCAGCGATGTCCTCAACCGCGACACCCACTGACTTGAACAAGGTGATCTCGTCCGCAGATCGCCGGCCGGATTGGACTCCGGCTATCACTTCGCCTATTTCGGCGAAGATCTGGCCCGCCGCGATGACGTCTCCGGACTCGCGGCTCGCTGCCTCCCGTGACTCGACATAGATCCGTGCCTTGGCCAGCGTGTCGTCGTCCAGTTCCCGCCATGTGGGTCGGGGAGCGCCCACCGCGTTGACGTGGGCTCCCGGCGAGAGCCACGCGCCGAATAGCACGGGGGTCATCGATGTCGTGGCCACGACGACGATGTCGGCGCCACGTACAGCCTCCTCGGCTGAGGCGGCGGCTCGGACGCCGAACCGCTCGGCGAAAGCCGGGGCGTTCCGCGGACTCCACACACGTACGTCACGGAGGTCGCGAACGAGACGAAGCGCTTCGAGGTGGCTGCGCGCTTGCACGCCCGAACCGAGGATGGCGAGCACCGACGCCTCCGGACGCGCCAGCAAGCGGGTCGCCACCGCCGACACCGCCGCCGTGCGCATCTCCGTAATGAGACGGCCGTCCATCGTGGCGAGAGGTTCGCCGGTTTCCGGGCGAAACAACAGGATCACCGCGTGATGCGTGTGGATGCCCTGATTTCTCGGGTATAGGGTCACGAGCTTGGCGCCGAGCGCGCCCCCGTAGGCCGCCATGATGCCCAAAAAGCCTTCATGCTCTGCGACGGGCACCATCACTCGTAGTGGCTGCACAATCTTGCCCCGTGCGAGGTCGGCCAGAGCGCTCGCCATGACCGGGATCAGCTCCTTCATGTGCAGCACACGGCGAACGGCATCTTCGTCGAGCGTCATGGCAAAGCCGCTCATCAGTCACGCCCGCTGAGGGCTGCCCCGATCTTGGGTTGTCGACCTCGGAACGTCTCAATCTCCGTAGAGGCCCTGCTCGGCGCCCTTGTGACACGCGATGCAATTGGCTTTCGACTTGACGCCGGAGCTGGTCCACTTGTCGGGTCCCACGTTCTGGTGCTCCTTGGCCCAGCGGTCTGTCTCTGTGATTCGGAGCGGTGTCTGCGCGGACGGAATGCTCGCGGCAAACTTCCGGCCCTCACGGCCGCCGGGTGCCGAACCTTCTGTCACACCGATACCTCTTCCTCAATTGAGTGGCCCCTGGTCAGGGTATCGCTACCGGTATCTTCTGTCACCTGCGGCGAACGCGGGATCGGGCACGAACGTTTCTTTCGTTGACGTCGTCGATCGCCGCCTTGGCATCCTCGACAGTGCGCGAATCAGAGTGGTGGAGGAGCGGTGGCGCTGCTCCAGCCGATGATGCGCCGCGAGTAGCGATCCCCAACGACGGCGAGGCCATCGGCCTCATTCCTCTGGGAACCGCTCGTGCGTCTCGAAAACCACCAGGCGCGCAGCAGCAAATGAAGAATCCGGGCCAGGACGGCGAGGAACCACGCGGCGCTGGCCACAACGCCGCTGTCGGGGCCAGCGCCGGCAAAAAAGGGGGCCGGCCATGGTGGCTACCTATCATGACGGCCCCGCTTCTCAGGCCGGCCACCTCATACCAGTCGGCGGATTCGCCTGGTTCGCCCCACCCGTAGACAATATCGACGCTCGAAAGCAGCATGACGCCTACCAGGTATGTGACCGTCAAGCGGGATATGTTGCGCCTCGCTTCAAAGGACTGGCTCGTACTGGGGCGTCACGCCGCGCGCTCATGCTCCGGGGCGCCAGCGGACGGGCAACGAGAGTGGCCCACGGAAGTCAATTGTTGGCTGCCAGGTTACCTCGTCGATCGTCAGCTCGAGGCCGGGGAGCCGATCGAGCAGATGAGTTAGGGCGATACGGAGTTCCTCCCGGGCCAGGGCCGCTCCGAGGCAGAAGTGCGAGCCGAATCCGAACGCCACGTGACGGTTGTCAGTACGGGCGATGTCGAACCGGTCAGGGGCCGGGAACCGCGCCGGGTCACGGTTAGCGGCACCAAGAAAGAGCTGCAATGCGTCGCCAGCCTTCACCCGGCGTCCCGCGAACTCGCCGTCAACGAGCGCACGGCGCGAGGTCATCTGCACCGGGGATTCGAAGCGGAGAATCTCCTCGGCCGCCAAGGGGATGAGCGAGCGATCGCGCCGGAGCCGCTCCAGTTGATCCGGATGGCGGAGGAGAGTAACCACGCCGTTCGACAGCATGTTCGTTGCCGTCTCGTGACCGGCGGTCATGAGGAAGGTGGCGTTGGCGAAGATCTCGTCCTCGGACAGGCGGTTGTCGTGGTCTGCCGCACCGATCATCGCCGACAGAAGCTCGTCACCAGGGTCGCGCCGTCGCGCGCTTACCAGCGCGCGGAGGTACTCGCGCATCTCCGCGAAGTGCTTCTGCGCGGACATGGCGAGTTGCCCGGTCGGCGACCCCGACCCGACGAGTAACACGATGTCGAGCGCCCACGATTGAAATCGGTCGATGTCGGCCTCCGGGATACCGAGCATGGCGCCCACCACCAGCGCGGGCAGCGGATAGCTGTAGGCGCGATGAAGATCAGCCTCACCATCCGCCGCCACCGCATCGAGCAGCCGGGTGGAGATGCCCTCGATCATGTCGGCAACCCGCTTCACCATCGGTGGGCTGAAGGTGGACGCCAGCAGATTGCGGATGCGGGTGTGGTCGGGCGGATCTCGGAAGGCGACGATGCCTTGTAGGGTGCGCTCCACGAACGGACACCGGTCGCGCACGTCGTTACCGAGCGATCCGAGGATGGCACCAACGCGCTCAGAGCTCAGTCGGCGATCGCCGAGCACGCCCACGACCTGGTCGTATCGCACGACGACGTGACCGATGTCGTGTCCGGCCGCTTCGGCGTCGCGGAAGCGCGAGTACACCGCATACGGATCACGGAGCCCGGCAGGAGAAAGGAGCTCGCGAACGCTCGGCAGCATATCCGACGGGCGTTCTTTCATCAGGCGTCTCCTGAAGTGGAGTCGACATTCGCCGAACGGCCAGGATCAGCCGCAGCGGCAGGCCGCCGGCGGCATGCGGAAGTTCGACGCCAAGCCGCGCTGGCCGCTTCCCTAGCAGCCGGATAGGCACTTGCCGCTGCCGTCGAACTCCATGGTCTTACCGCTCAGCGGAAGATGCACTGGCACCTTGACCGCGTCCTTGAAAGTCGCGGTCTTGGTGCCCGGCAGCAGCTTGCCGCCCTTCGTCGCCACCTCGTTGGCGTGCGAGGCTATTACCCCATTCGGCTTGACCAGCTCGTTGATCACGTACGCTGCTTCCGTAGGACCGGTAGTGAATGTGCCACCGATGTTGAGCACGGCGAGGTTAGCCTTGTAGAAACGCCGGATCACGAGATCCTGCTCTGCCGTGATTCCAGTATCTCCGGATAGATAGATCACGAGCCCATTGCTGAACTGCAGCACATAGCCTCCTGCCGGGCCGACATAGGCAGTGAGGCCGTTCGCCTTCAGCGCCTCGGCATGCTCCTTGTCGAGGAATACTGGGCTGAGGCCGTTGCTGTGTATGGCGGGGACACTGGCAACGCCTACGCCGCCGACCTTGACCATGGCGCCGAAACGCACGATCTGGATCTGCTTGGGATCGCCACCCGCAGCCTTGACCTTCTGGGCGAAGAAAAAGGGCATTTCACCGCCGAGAAGGAACCTGGCCTTCTTGCTAACGACAATGTTCACCGTGTTGGAGTTCGGCGTTGCCGTGACCGAGAAATCCGGCTTTCCACACTCGCCGGCATTGGCAGCGGCCTGGTGGCCCTCCCCCAGGTGGTCCCAATGGACGTGGCTCAGCAGCACGGCATCGATTTTGCCGAGCCGCGGGTCGTTCGGACCACGGACCGTTTGCCCGGCGTCATAGAGGATCCGTGTGCCGTCGGGGTCCTCCAACACCAGGGCGCGGTCAAGGATGCAGAACTCCCCGTCATGGCTGCCCAGGGGGGTGATCTTCACATTCGCCGCTCCGGCGGTATCTCCCACCATCCCGGTCAGCCCAAGGGATAGTGCCGCCAGAATCACAGATATCCTCCTCATCGGTCCCTCCTTCGTGTGGTGGTAAATGGGAACGCAGTTAACCTTGTACACCATCCCTCAGGTTGGGCCCGAAAATGTGCAAGAGACGCCGACCTTCATGGAGCGTCTCCCAGTCTCGGTGGCTATTCGTACCAGCACAGCGCTCCGCACCCGCACCTACGCGCGCGCACGGCCAATGATAAATTGCGTCACGTTCCGAAAATGACGCGGCCCGTCCCCGTTAGGGTACATTGCCACCATAACGGCGTCCTTGGCTGCCTGCTGGCGCTCGGAAGACAGTAGCGCCGTTGTTACGCCGGCCAGCGTATTCCACGCTGACGTGAAATCGGGAAAATCGAAGCCGAGCGTCTCTGTCTCTACACGAGCCTGGATTCCAGCAGCGTCAAGCTGCCGGAGAAAACCACTCGGTTCGGCCAACGCCCCGGGGCCCACGCCGGGCACGGGGGGCGGACCGGCAAAGCGTCCGGCGGTTTGTTGAAACAGCACGATGTCGCACTGTTCGGGCTCTGCCCAGACCGCGGCAACAAACCGTCCACCTGGCTTTAGCACTCGGGCGATTTCGTTGGCCGCGGCCTCGCGATCTATGACGTACATCATGCTGAGGCAGGCGAGCACCACGCTGAACGCCGCGTCTTCGGCGGGAATCGCTTCCGCTCGCCCCTCGATAAACGTGAGATTGCCGAGACCCACGCTGGTGGCGCTGCGTCGCGCGAGGGCGAGCATTTCAGGGCTGATATCCACCCCCAGGACACGGCCCCGCGGTCCCACAATCGCACCGACGCGTTGCGCGACAGCGCCCGTACCCGTGCCGAGATCGAGTACCAGCTCGCCGGGCAGCAGCGCGGCGCGGTCGAGCAAAGCCGCGACGACAGGTGCGAATCGTTGGTCGATCTCACTAACGTAGATGTCCGAGATGCGGTTCCAGATGCCGGTCTGCCACGCGAGAGCTTCTCGGTCCTGATTCGGATCAATCACGCGTCGTTGTCGCTCCGCGGCTGCCCAACACTCAGGCTGAGCGGCGTGCGCACTGGCCTCTCGGCGTCGGATGGCGGTACCGTTCGGATAAAAGCCATGTCACCCTCCTGTCGCTGTGCGCTTGTATGCCGCCCGACGCGCGGATCGGCGGCGGCGTACGCTGTTGTGCTTCGACCGCCCACCCTGGCGCTGCCGGCATGTTGGTGTGGTGTACACGGGTGTTGCAAGTCTAGACCATTCTCCCGGGAATGCCGATCCGTACCCGCCCTCGGCCGGTCCGCTCGACTATATTCGGGGACCCCGAGTCGGCAACCCTAGCCATCGAACACCCAACCGCATGTGCGCTCCTGCTCCTGACCGGCGTGGCCTGTTGCGCACAAGTTCACCCGTGGCCTTGCCGAAGCCGCGAAGCCGCGGAGGTAAGCATGTCGGGTGGAGCGCCTAGCTGGACGTCTGCGCACAAACATGTGGGAACATCTCCGCTCTCATCAAGGGATCACTGTGCCTGCGCTCGCCGCCAGGTCGCACTCCATTGGCGACGCCGGGTGTAGAAGTACACCGCGAGGCACCAATCGTATGTCGCACAGAAGGCCCCATACGCCAACGGAATCTCGGTCACCGTACTTGTGTCGAAAGCCACGCCTCCATGGGCATGAAGCTCATGAAGTAAATCCCAAAGGCCGTGCAGGACGTACCCAAGCATAAGCACAACAGGCGCTCGACTCCCCAATACGCCAAAAACGGCAAATACGGCTACAGCGCCAGTTTCGAGTCTCCATGCTGCTTCATTGCCAAAGTAGGCAGTGAACGCCAAATAGAAGCCGGCGATTGGAACGAGGAACAGACCGAAGAAGATCTGCTCTGCCTTTGCAGAGAACACCTTCTTCGAAACGGCGACAGATCCAGCTGCTGACATCAACCCAATGCTTATATACAGGGCGATGATCACGGACAGCGTCATCTCTGTGTCCTTTCAGCGCTCGCTGTTACGGCCGCGCGTGTCTCGACGCCCAACCCCGCGAATAAGCCGCGGAGCCCAGCGTCGTCAGGTCGATGCCGCTGTTGGGCAGCCGTCCATACTCAATGATCCGGTCCGCTCGCAGTACAGGTGTTGAGGCCGAATGTGCCTTTGCAGAAGGCTACATCCGACAAGCTGAAGGAAGCGTAGCTAGGCAGGGCGCGAACAATTGCGGGGATCTGATCTGCAGAAACGGATTGGGGAACAGTAGGCACTGCGCACCCGGCGAGCTCAACGACAAGCAGCAAAACGCCAATCAAAGAAATCGAGGCATGCTTACGCATCAATGAGTATCGGCAACGATGGAGCTCAGCCGCACCGCGAGAGGAGCGACGCGACGAGTACGGCCTCGGCTGAAGCGGTTGGTTGGGCCGCATTGGCGCTACCAGAAGCGAAAAGTGGGCAGGAGCGGATGAACAATGCCGTAAGCGACCGGCACCAGTATGCCCGTGGCCAGCAGACGCAAGCCGCCACGGCGAGTCGCAACCAGGATGCCGCCGACCAGGACGCAGATGCCACATGCAGCCATGAGCAAGCCCACGATCAGAA